>JBBSCP010000184.1:0-9174 GCA_038250135.1 Acetobacterales bacterium
GCAGGATTTCTTCGAGGATGCGGTATGCCTGGCCGGCGACAAGCTGCGCCCGGGCCGTATCGGCGTCGGCATGATCTTCATGCCGAAGACCGACCTCGGCGCGCAGGAACGCTGCCGCCAGATCGTCGAGACCGAAATCCTGAACGGTGGCTATGCCATCTACGGCTGGCGCCAGGTGCCGATCGATGTGTCCGTGATCGGCGAGAAGGCCAATGCGACGCGGCCCGAGATCGAGCAGATCCTGATCTGGGATCCGCGCGGCGTGTCTGACGATGATTACGAGCGCGACCTGTATGTAATCCGCCGCCGCATCGAGAAGCAGGCCATAGCCTCACAGATTCCCGAGCTGTACCTGTGCTCGCTGTCCTGCCGCTCGATCATCTACAAGGGCATGTTCCTGGCCGAGAGCCTGGCGGATTTCTATCCTGACCTGCTGGATGAGCGCTTCATCTCGCGCTTTGCGATCTATCATCAGCGCTACAGCACCAACACCTTCCCCACCTGGCGTCTGGCGCAGCCCTTCCGCATGCTCGCGCACAATGGCGAGATCAACACGCTTTCGGGCAACGTCAACTGGATGAAGTCGCACGAGACGCGGCTCGCCCATCCGCTGCTCGACCCCTTCATGGACGATGTGAAGCCGATCGTGCAGGCTGGTGGTTCTGATACAGCAACGCTCGACAACGTCTTCGAGCTGCTGGTGCGCGGCGGGCGCGACGCGCCGATGGCGAAGGCCATGCTGATCCCGGAATCGCTCGGCAACAACGCGACCATGCCCGAGGCGCACCGCGAATTCTTCTTGTACTGCAATGCGGTGATGGAACCCTGGGACGGTCCGGCGGCGATCGCGGCGACGGATGGCAAATGGGTGATCGGCGGGCTCGACCGCAACGGGCTGCGCCCGATGCGCTACACCATCACCACCGACAACATGCTGGTCACCGGCTCGGAAACCGGCATGGTGAAAATCCCCGAGGACATGGTCGTGGCGAAGGGTCGCGTCGGCCCTGGCCAATGCATCGGCGTCGATCTTTCGACCGGCAAATTCTACACCGACAAGGAACTGAAGGACGCGCTCTCGGCCCGCAAGCCGTTCGGCGATTGGACGCGCCGCACCACGCGCATCGACGGCATCGTCAAGGCCGGCACGGATGAACACGCCGAGTGGAGCGGCGAGGCGCTGCGTCGCCGCCAGCTCGCCGTCGGCTACACGCTGGAGGAGCTGGAGACGATCCTGCACCCGATGGTGGAGGATGCGAATGAGGCGATCGGCAGTATGGGCGACGACACGCCGGTTGCCGTGCTGTCCAACATCTATCGCGGCCTGCATCACTACTTTCGGCAATCCTTCAGCCAGGTGACGAACCCGCCGATCGACAGCCTGCGCGAGACTCGCGTGATGTCGCTCAAGACGCGGCTCGGCAATCTCGGGAACATCCTCGATGAGGACCCGACGCAATGCGACATGCTGATGCTGGACAGCCCCGTGCTGTCCAACGCGGAATTCGCTGCGATGCGCGCCTATATGGGCGCGACGGCCTGCGTCGTGGATTGCACCTTTCCTGTAGCCGAGGGCGAGCATGGGCTGCGCCGCGCCATCGAGCGCATCCGGCGCGAGGCTGAGGAAGGCGTACGCAGCGGCTGCGCGCATGTCGTGCTGACCGATGAGGGCCAGGGGACAGAGCGCGCAGTGATCCCCATGATCCTCGCGGTCGGGGGCGTGCACACCCATCTCGTGCGCCATTCGCTGCGCACCTTCACCTCGCTCAACGTGCGCTGCGGCGAGACGATCGACGTACATTACTTCGCCGTGCTGATCGGCGCGGGTGCGACCACCGTGAACGCCTACCTGGCGCAGGAGAGCATCGCGGACCGTCACCGCCGTGGCCTGTTTCCGAACCAGTCGTTGAAGGATTGCGTCGCGCGCTACAAGAAGGCAGTGGACAAGGGGCTGCTGAAGGTGATGTCCAAGATGGGCATCTCGGTGATCAGCTCCTATCGCGGCGGCATGAATTTCGAGGCCATCGGCTTGTCGCGCGCACTGATGGCGGAGTTCTTCCCCGGCGTGCCCTCGCGCATCTCGGGCATCGGGCTCTCGGGCATCGCGCGGCGCGTGCTGGTGATGCATGCGAAGGCGTGGGATGCGGATGTGGTGACGCTGCCGGTCGGCGGGCTCTACAAGCTGCGCAAGCGCGGCGAGAACCACGCCTTCGACGGCACGCTGATCCACATGCTGCAGAAGGCCGTCGATATCGACAGCTACCAGACCTTCAAGCGCTACACCAAGGCGGTGCGCGACCTGCCGCCCGTCGCGCTGCGCGACCTGCTCGACTTCCGTTTCGAGGGCCGCACGCCCATCGCGATGGAGGAGGTCGAGAGCATCACCGAGATCCGCAAGCGCCTGGTGGCGCCAGGCATCTCGCTCGGCGCGCTGAGCCCCGAGGCGCATGAGACCCTCTCCATCGCCATGAACCGCATCGGCGCGCGCAGCGATTCCGGTGAGGGTGGCGAGGACCCGGCGCGTGCGCGGCCGCGCCGCAACGGCGACAACGCGAACTCCGCCATCAAGCAGATCGCCTCGGGCCGCTTCGGCGTCACCGCCGAGTACCTCAACAACTGCAAGGAAATCGAGATCAAGGTCGCGCAGGGTGCCAAGCCCGGCGAGGGCGGGCAGCTGCCCGGCTTCAAGGTGACGGAGCTGATCGCCAAGCTGCGGCACTCCACGCCGGGCGTGATGCTGATCAGCCCGCCGCCGCACCACGACATCTACTCGATCGAGGATCTTGCCCAGCTCATCTACGATCTCAAGCAGATCAACCCCGAGGCGACGGTCTGCGTGAAGCTCGTCGCGCGCTCGGGCATCGGCACCATCGCGGCCGGCGTGGCGAAGGCGAAGGCGGATGCGATCCTGATCTCGGGCCATAGCGGCGGCACGGGCGCTTCGCCGCAGTCGAGCATCAAATACGCCGGCCTGCCTTGGGAAATGGGACTCAGCGAGACGCACCAGGTGCTGATGCTCAACCGCCTGCGCCACCGGGTCCGGCTGCGCACCGATGGCGGCATCAAGACCGGGCGCGACGTGGTGATCGCGGCCATGCTCGGCGCCGAGGAATTCGGCATCGGCACGGCGAGCCTCGTGGCGATGGGCTGCATCATGGTGCGGCAGTGCCACTCCAACACCTGCCCCGTCGGCGTCTGCACGCAGGACGAGACACTGCGCGGCAAGTTTGCCGGCACGCCCGAGAAGGTCATCAACCTGTTCTCGCTGGTGGCCGAGGAAGTGCGCGAGATTCTCGCCTCGCTCGGCATCCGCCGCCTCGCGGATGCGATCGGGCGCACCGACCTTCTGGCGCAGGTCAGCCGCGGCTCGGCCGACCTCGACGATCTCGACCTCAACCCGTTGCTGGTCAAGGCCGACGCCGGCCCGCACAAGCCCTATTGCACGCTGGAGGGCCGCAACGAGGTGCCAGAGACACTTGACGCCGACATGATCCGCGATGCCGCGGCGCTGTTCGAGCGCGGCGAAAAGATGCAGTTGCAGTACAACATCCGCAACACTCACCGCGCCATCGGCACGAAGATCAGCAGCAAGATCGTGCGGAAATTCGGCATGGAAGGCTTGCAGCGTGGGCACCTCACCGTGCGGCTGCGCGGCAGTGCCGGCCAGTCACTCGGCGCCTTCGCGGTGCGTGGGCTCAAGCTCGAAGTCATTGGCGACGCGAACGACTATGTCGGCAAGGGGCTGAGCGGCGGCACCATCGTGGTGCGGCCGGCCTATTCCTCGCCGATCGTGTGGAACGACAATACGATCATCGGCAACACGGTGCTGTATGGCGCGACCGGCGGCGCGCTGTTCGCCGCCGGCCAGGCGGGTGAGCGCTTCGCGGTGCGCAACTCAGGCGCGCTCGCGGTGGTCGAGGGCTGTGGCGCGAACGGCGCGGAGTACATGACCGGCGGCTGCGTGGTCATCCTCGGCGCGGTCGGCGATAATTTCGGCGCGGGCTTCACCGGCGGCATGGCCTTCCTCTACGACGCGGACGACAATTTCGAGAAGCGCGTGAACCCCGAGACGTTGTTGTGGCAGCGCATCGGCGGTTCCTCGCATTGGGATGGCGTGCTGCGCGACCACGTTGCGCGACATGTGCAGGAGACGGAGAGCCCCTTCGCCGCCCGCCTGCTCAACGACTGGGTGCAGGAACGCGACCGCTTCTGGCACGTCGTGCCGAAGGACTATGCGCGGTACCTCACGCATCCGATGACCGACGCGGCTGCCATCGCCGCGGAGTGATGCTGCGTAGGCACTTGCCGGCGCTGCTCCTCGCCGGCTGCGGCAGTCCGCAGGCGGCGGCGCCGATGCGCGTCGAGGGCGCCACCGGCCTCAACACACGCGCCGCTGCGAAGGGGCTCGCCTTCGGCTCGGCGATCTCAGCGCGGCAATTGCAACAGCCGGACCTGGTGGCCGCGCTGCGCGCGGATTGCGGGCTGCTTGTGGCGGAATACGAGCAGAAGTGGCGCATCATCGAGCCCGAGCGCGGCCGTCGCAGCTTCGTCGGGCCCGATTTCATTGCTCGTTTCGCACGCGAATCCGGCATGGCGCTGCGTGGCCACACGCTGCTCTGGCATGAATCCGAACCCGGTTGGGCGGAATCGCTCGATGCCCGCGCGCTAGCCGATGCCGCGGATCGCCATGTCATCGCCACGGCCACGCATTTCCGCGGCCGCATCGCGACCTGGGATGTGCTCAACGAGGCCATCCACCTCGCCGATGGCCGGCCCGATTGGCTGCGCCGCACGCGGCTGCTGCGCCTGCTGGGGCCCGACTACATCCCGCGCGCCTTCACCCTGGCCCGCGCCGCCGATCCTGCCGCGCGGCTCGCCTACAACGATTATGGCTGTGAGCACGCCACCCTCTACGGCCGGCGCAAGCGCCTTGGCGTGCTGGCGCTGCTGCGCGCGCTCAAGCAGGCGGGCGTGCCGGTGCAGGTGCTCGGTGTGCAGGGGCATCTGAGCGCGCATCTCGCCTTCGAGGCCGCGGAGTGGCGCGACTTCCTCGGCGAGGTCGCCTCGCTGGGCCTGACCATCGAGATCACCGAGTTCGACGTGAACGACCGCGCCTTGCCCGCCGCCACCGGACCGCGCGACGAGGCGGTGGCGCAACTCACGCGCCGCTTTCTCCAGGCCACGCTGGCCGAGCCGGCGGTGCGCAGCGTCACCTGTTGGGGCCTGAGCGACCGCCATTCCTGGATCCGGCGCGGCGTGCTGGCGGACCATCGCCGGCGCGACAACGCCGAGGCGCGCCCCCTGCCCTATGACGCGCAGATGCAGCGCAAGCCGATGTGGCACGCCATCGCCGCCGCCTTCGATGCGGCTCCAGCTCGACCGCCCTTTTAGCAACCCCTGACAGCAACCTTGGCCCATGGCGGGCGTTGGGTCGTGACGCCTTTGAGGGTTCCGCCATGTCCCGCCTTCGTCTGTCCGCGATCATCCTGCTTTGCCTGCCGGGCTTTGCGCTGGCGCAACCGGTGACGGCGCCGGATGCCGGCGGACCGCCGGAGGGGCGCTCGGCCACGGTCGGCCGCGATGCCGGCCCGGCCGCGCATGCCCCCCGCACCGACAGCCCCGACGCGGTCAATCGCGGCACCGATGGATCGGCCGCCGGGTTGCAGGCGCCGGCCGCCACCGGCACCACGCCACAGGGATTTCTTGGCGAATCCACCTCAGGCGCGCGGCAGCCACAGGCGCCAGTTGGCGGGCCGCCGCCACAGAGCGCCCCGACCAACTGAGCGCGAGGCGCGGCGCCACCTCAGGGCTCTTGCATCGCTGCAAGGCGGCGCGGATGATTGGTACAATCATTTCCTCGGGGGCTTTCGACACATGACCATTTCTCGCCGCGCGATGCTTGCGGCCGGCCTGGCCGTGCCCTTCATCGCCAATACGGCGCGCGCCCAGGCGACACGCTGGCAGGCGGCCACCCCCTATCCGGATGGCAATTTCCACACGCGCAACCTGCGCACCTTCCTCACCGAGATCGAAGGCGCCTCCGGTGGTCGGCTCGGCATCACGATGCACAGCAACGGCTCGCTGCTGCCGATGCCGCAGATCAAGCGCGGCGCGCAAACGGCGCAGGTGCAGATCGGCGAGATTCTGCTCTCGGCTTATGGCAACGAAGACCCCTTCTTCGAGGTCGACAGCATTCCCCAGCTGGTCACGACCTATGAGGAAGCGAAGCGGCTGATGGATCTGTCGAAGCCGCCGGTCGAGGCGCGCTTCCAGCGACAGGGGCTGAGCCTTCTGTACATGGTGCCCTGGCCGCCTTCGGGCTTCTACACGAACTTCCCGGTCGAGAACGTGGAGGCGCTGCGCGGCACGCGCATGCGCACCTTCAACGTCATGACCAACCGCTTCGCGACACTCACGGGGGCGACGCCGACTCTGGTGCAGGCGGCGGAAATCCCGCAGGCCTTCGCCACCGGCGTCGTGAATGCGATGGTAACCAGTGCGGCAACGGGCGTGGATAGCGCGGCCTGGGACTATGCGCGCACCTTCACGCCGGTGGGCTTCACCTACACGAAGAATGCGGTGTTCGTGAATCGTCGCGCATTGGAAGCCTTGCCTGCCGACCTCCAGGCCACGATCCGCGCCGCCGCCGCAGTGGCCGAGACGCGCGGCTGGGCGCTAAGCGCCGAGGCGCGCGACAGCGCTCAGGCCACACTCGCCGCGCGGGGCATGAACGTGGCCACCGCGAGCCCTGCGCTGATGCAGGGCATGGGCCGTATCGGCGCCGCGATGGTGGAGGAATGGGCCGCCCGCGCCGGCGAGGATGGGCAACGCCTGATCGCCGCCTACCGGGCGCGCAGCTGAATGGCCGCGCTGCGGCGTGGGCTCGACTGGCTGTACCTGTTGGGCGGCATCGCGGGCGGCTTCGCGTTGGCCGCGATCGGGGGCATCATCGCCTTGCAGGTGATCGGGCGGCAATTCGGCCTGTCGCTCGACGGGGCGGACGACCTGACCGCCTTCGCCGTGGCGGGGTCGGCGCTGCTGCCCCTGGCCTATGCCTTCCGCCACGGCGCACATATCCGTGTCGATCTGATCATCGGCCATGTGAAGGGCGGCGTGCGCTTCGTGATGGAGGCCTTGGCGCTCAGCCTCACCGTAGCACTCTGCGCCTTCCTGGCCTATGCGGTGGGCGATCTCGCCTTCGATTCCTGGCAGTTCGAGGATGTCGCGCAGGGCACCGTGCCCTGGCTTTTGTGGGTTCCGCAGGGCGCCTGCGCGGTGGGTTGCGCGCTGTTCACCCTCGCGCTGGTGGATGATCTGGTGGTGCACCTCGCGGGGGGGACGCCTTCATACCGACGTGCGGCGGAAGCATTGGTGCTGAACCGCGCCTCCGAGGAACTCTGAGCATGGATCTCGCACAAACTGAGGCGGGGCTGCTGCTGCTCGGCTTCCTGTTCTTCATCCTGGCACTCGGCGTCTGGATCGGGCTGGGGCTGCTGGCGACGGGGCTTATCGGGCTGATCGCCCTGCCGATGCTGATGCCCGGCATGGCAACCTTCCCGGCGGAGAAGGTGCTCGGCAGTGCGGTGTGGGGTGCGCTGGCCAGTTGGACACTCGCTGCCCTGCCACTGTTCATCTGGATGGGCGAGATCCTGTTCCGCACCAAATTGTCGGAGGACATGTTCAAGGGCCTCGCCCCCTGGGTCCAACGCCTGCCCGGGCGGCTGATGCATGTGAACGTGATCGGCTGCGGCATCTTCGCCGCTGTCTCCGGCAGCTCGGCCGCCACGGCGGCGACGATCGGCAAGATGTCGCTCCCCGCGCTGACGCAGCGTGGCTACCACTTGCCGATGGCGATCGGCTCGCTCGCCGGCGCGGGCACGCTCGGGCTGCTGATCCCGCCCTCGATCGTCATGATCGTCTATGGCGTGGCGGCCGAGGTTTCGATCGTGCGGCTGTTCATGGCGGGGCTGATCCCCGGCATCATGCTGATGGTATTGTTCAGTGGCTACATCGCCGTGTGGTCTCTGCTGAACCCGCAATTGACGCCACCGGCCGATCCGCCGATGCCGCTGCGTGACAAGCTGCGCGCCAGCGGGCAGTTGTTTCCGGTGGTGCTGCTGATCGCCTTCGTCATGGGCAGCATCTATTTCGGCTGGGCGACGGCGACCGAGGCGGCAGTGTTCGGCGTGGTGGGCGCGTTGGCGCTCTCCGCCTGTGGCGGCACGTTGAACCGCGCCTCCTTCTCGGCAAGCTTGATGGGCGCGGTGCGGCTTTCCTGCATGATCAACCTGATCCTGGCGGGTGCCGCCTTCCTGACCAAGGCGATGGCCTATTCCGGCATTCCCGCGGCGATGGCGACCTGGGTGGGCAGCCAAGGCTTCAGCCCCTTCATGATCATCTTCTGCCTGACGGTGATCTACCTGGTGCTCGGCTGTTTCATTGATGGCATCAGCATGATCGTGCTGACGGCCTCGGTCGTGCTGCCCATCATCGCGGCGACCGGGTTCGACCTGATCTGGTTTGGCATCTTTATCGTGCTGGTCGTGGAGCTTGCGCAGATCACACCGCCGGTCGGTTTCAACCTGTTCGTGCTGCAAGGGTTGACCGGGCAGAGCATGATGACGGTGGCGCGCAACACGCTGCCGTTCTTCTTCCTGCTGCTGGTGGCCGTGGCGCTGGTGACGATATTCCCGGGCATCATCACCTGGTTGCCCAACACGATGTTCGGGGCTTAACGTTCGAGATCTTCTCAGATCACTCGTGCTCTAGCAGCCTGTCGGAGTGAGATGTCGTGCGGTACTGGGTATTCTGGCGGAAATCATGGTTACTGATGGCCCTGGATCGGCTTGTGGCGGTCGCGGTGGCTGATCAACCGGATTTTGGCGGCACAAGCGCGGCACCAATGCGGGAATGACGCCGATTTGGGAACGAATAACCCTGGTCTCAGCTCAATTCGCGCCAGCCAGGACGAACATCCGCTTCAGGTTCCAGGCCATGGTCACAAGGCTCCACTCGCCGCGTACATTCTCGAGCCCGCGCAGCAGAAACTGGCGAAACCCCAGCACCGATTTGATGATGCCGAACACCGGCTCTGGGGTGTGCTTGCGCAAGGCGTAAAGCGTCCTTCCCTCCGCCGTCTTGAGGCGATGCGCCATCGCCTCGACCGGCGTCGGC
>JBBSCP010000185.1:0-9163 GCA_038250135.1 Acetobacterales bacterium
CCACACCTGTTCTCCTCCGAACTGCCAGAGGAAGCGTGGTCTATGAACGGGCAGCGCCCCACAGCGCCGACTTCAGCAGCAAGCCGCAAGTGGGGAATTTTCAACCGCCCGATCTGGGGAATTTACGAGCGCCACTGACAATGACCGTCTCGAGCATGACCTCGAGATCTGCGCGCGGCATCGCGTGCCGATCATCATCACCTCGCTGCGCGCGCCGAACGCCGTGGTCGATGCGGTGCATGGCTGGGGCGGGCTGGTGTTCCACGACGTGACGAACCTCCGCCATGCCGAGAAGGCGCTGGAGGCGGGCGTCGATGGCCTCATCCTCGTCGCCGCCGGCGCGGGCGGGCATGCCGGCACGTTCTCCCCCTTCGCGCTAGTGGCCGAGGTGCGACGCATCTTCGCAGGGCCGATCATCCTCTCCGGTAGCATCACGAATGGCGCGCAGATCCTGGCCGCACAGGCGATGGGCGCGGACCTCGCCTATTTGGGCACGCGCTTCATCGCGACGGCGGAGGCCAATGCCGACCCGCGCTACAAGCAGATGATCGTGGCGAGTGCGGCGGCGGACATCCTCTACACGCCGTTTTTCACCGGCGTGCCGGGCAACTACCTCAAGCCGTCCATTGCCGCCTCGGGACTCGACCCCGACGCGCTGCCGGAAGCCGAAAAGCCCGGTATCAACTTCGGCTCGACGCGCGCAAGACCCTGGCGCGATGTCTGGGGCGCAGGCCAGGGGGTTGGCAGCATCAGCGACGCACCGCCCGCCGCCGAAGTGATTGCGCGACTCACTGCCCAATACGCAGCGGCGCGCGCTGCCCTCTGCGCCGCCCTCTGAGCCAGCTGAAAGCAGGGTCAGCCGGGTTGCTCGCCGGCCACCATCCGCGCCTCGATGGTGGCGATGGCAGCAGGAAGATCGGCGATCGAATCGATCACCAGATGCGCGCCGCAATCACGCAATTCCTGCGTCGCCCGGGCGCGCGCAGCGTCACGCGCCGCTTCTGGCAGTTGCGCGAGTTCTTCGGCCGACAACCCGACGATGTTGCCCGTCAGCGCCACCCCGACCGCCCAGGCGCCCGCCGCACGCGCCTCACCGATGCCGGGCGGCGTGTCATCGAGCTTCACCACCGCGCTCGCCGGCCAGACGCCCATCTCCGCCATCGCCTTCCACATCTGCAAGGGCGCGGGTCGGCCCGCCGCGAGGTCGCCGGCGCAGACCATGATTTCGGGCGCGAAGCCCTGGGCGGCGGCGAACGGTGCCAGACGCTGCATGATCGGGCGCGTATAGCCGGTGGTCGAGCCGATGCGGATGCCGCGCGCCGCGAGCCAGCCGAGCGTCTCCGCCGCGCCCGGGATCAGCGCGCTATGCGCTTCCACCGCCGCCACGTTCAGCGGCTCGAACACTGTGAAGATCGCCTGCACATCGGCCTCGCCGAATGCGTGACCGTGGCGCGCCTGCCAGGCCTCGGCGACCGCGGCGCCGACCAGGCGGATGTGGTCTGCCTTTGCCATGCCCATCGGCCCGCGCGCATCGGCGATGCTGATCGGCACGCCGAAATGCGCGAAGGCCTCGACGAAGGCGCCCATCGGCGCGCGCGAGCCGTGGTCCAGCACCGTCCCGGCCCAATCGAAGATGACAACCTTGATCATGCAATTCCCCAATCGCGCAAGACATCCTCGGCCAGCCCGAAGGCGGTGCTCGCCCCGGTGCCGGAGGTGACGGAAACCAGCCGCACGCCAGGCGAGATCGCCTCGATAAAGGCGTCCTCCGGCCCGGAAGGATAAACGCCGATCCACCGATCGATCACCGGCGGCGGCGGGCCGAGCACGCGCGCGAATTCCTCGAGGATCAGCGCATCCACGGCCGCGGGCTGGAAGGGATCTGGCGTCGGGTCGTAATGGTGACTGTCGCCCACCACGAGCGATCCATCGGCCGATTGCACGACGATCAGATGCACGCCATCGGCGAGGTGCTGCGGTTGTTCGATCGCAAGCCGCGCCCGCAGCGCCGGTAGCGTGGCGCAATCGGCATAGCCGCGATAGCGATGCAGGCCGAGATCGCTCATCACCGCGGCCGGCAGGCGCCAGCCGGGATCGGCGAGCCGCAGCATGTGCAACTTGCACAGCGTGGTGGCGCGGCGTGCGAAGACCTCGGGGTAGAGGGTGGCGATATCCGTGCCCGGACAGACCACGATGCGCGGCGCGTGCAACGTGCCTGCGCTGGTCTCGACGCGCCCTTCCTCGACACCGCGCACCGCGACGCGTGGCAGCAGCACGACACCATGCCGCGCCTCCAGCCAGGCCGAGAGCTTCGGGATGGCGTCACGGCTTTCGACGCGCAGTTCATGCGGCGACTGCAGCGCGGCACGCACACCCCGCAGCGGCGCAGGGATCGCCGCGCCACGCAGCAGGCGGCAGCCCTCGCCCATCGGGCCGGCGATGAATTCCGCGAGCACCTGCTCGGCCTCCACCCGATGCGCGCCCATCAGCATGCCGCGATGTACCACCGCGATGCCGGCTTGGGGTGCGACCTCCGCCCAGACCTCCCGCGCGCGGCGGGCGCGGCACCAGGTGGTGGGCGCGCCCTGGCCGGTGACGGTGACGAAGCCAAAATTGCGGATGCTCGCGCCATTTGCCCGCGCATCGCGCTCCAGCACCGCCACCTTGAGGCCGGCGCGGCTGACAGCCAAGGCATGCGCCAGGCCGACAATGCCGGCGCCGACCACGATCATGTCGAAATGTTGAGGCTGCATCAGCGCAGAGATTGCCGCGAGGCGGCGGCCCTGCGCAACCCGTTCACGCAAGCGTCACGGAGACGGGACGTTGCGCGTGCTCGCCTGCCAGGCGCGCAGCATCACGAGGCCCACCGCCAGCAGCGTCGGCCCGATGAACAGGCCGAGGAATCCGAAGGCCACGAAGCCGCCGAAGACACCGAGGATGATGAGCGAGAGCGGCATCTCGACACCGCGCTTGATCAGCAACGGCCGCAGCACGTTGTCGCCGCTCGAGACCGCGAGCGCGCCCCAGAGCGCCATGAAGATCGCCCAGCCCGTCTGCCCCTGGTCGTAGAGCCACCAGGCCGCGCCGGCCCAGGTGACGACGACCAGCGGGCCAAGCACCTGGCTGATCGAGAAGACCAGCGTGAGGAAGCCAAGCAGTGCCGCCGCCGGCACGCCCGCGATCGCAAATCCGATGCCGGCCAGAATGCCCTGCATCACCGAGGTGCCGACCACGCCATAGGCCACCGAGCGCACCGCGCCGCCCGCCGCCTCCAGCACCGCCGCACCGGTGTTGCCGCCGAGTCGCACAGCAACATGCTTCAGCGTCTCGCCGATCTCCTCGCCACTGGTCCAGAGCATCGTGGCGACAACCAGCGCCAGCAGCAACTGCAGCGTGCTGTCGGCCAACCCCGAGGCGACGCTGATCAGCACGGCCTGGATGCGCCCGGCATAGGGGGCAATGAGCGGGCCGATCTCGCCCTGCGATGCCGCCACGCGAGCCCAGGTATTGCTGATCCAGCCGCCGATCATCGGCAAATCCGCCATCCACGACGGCGACTGTGCAGGTGCCAATTCGATCATGGTTCTCAAAGTGGCCGACCCACTCTCGATCGCCGAGACAAGCCCGGGCGCCATCGCCAGCAGCGGCAGGATGATGGCGGCGACCACCAGCGAAACCAGCAGCAGCGCCGCGCGGCCACGCCGAAAGCCGCGTGCCAGAAGCATGACCCGCAAAGGCCACAGCGCGATGGCGAGGATCGCGCCGAACAGGATGGCCGTGGCGAAGGGCTGCAACGTGGCCAGCACGCCGATGAGCACGCCCGCCACCAGCACCAGCGCGAGGCTGCGTTCGATCGTGATGCCGATGCTGCCCGGATCGGGCGGTGGTGCCTTGTGGTCCATCGCCCGTCCCCTGTGGTCAGCCGAGCTTGCGCTTGACGACTTCGTTCACCAGGGCCGGATTGCCCTTGCCCTGCATGGCCTTCATCACCTGGCCCACGAAGAAGCCGAACAGCGTCACCTTGCCGGCGTGATATTGTACGAGTTTGTCGGCATTGGCGGCGAGCACCGCATCCACTGCCGCCTCGATGGCGCCGACATCCGTCACCTGGCGCAACCCGCGCTTCTCGACGATCGAGGCGGGCGGTTCATCGGCTTCCAGCATTGCCTCGAACACCTCCTTGGCGAGCTTGCCAGACAGCGTCTTGTCGCTGATCAGGTCGAGCAGCGCACCGAGATTGGCCGCACTCACCGGGCTGCCCGCCACGTCGCGCTTGAGGCGGTTCAGCGCAGCGAAGTAGTCGCCCGTCACCCAATTCGCGGCCATCTTCGCATCGCGCCCCTGCGCCACGATCTCGAAGAACGCCGCGGTTTCCTTCTCCAGTGTCAGCACATGCGCGTCGTAGGCGCTGAGGCCGAGCGCGGCGTAGCGCGCGCGCCGCGCATCGGGCAGTTCCGGCAGCGCGGCTTTGAGGCTCTCCACCCAATCGGCATCGAGCACGAGCGGGGGCAGGTCGGGCTCGGGGAAGTAGCGGTAGTCGTGCGCGTCTTCCTTGCTGCGCATGGAGCGCGTGATGCCCCGAGTTGTGTCGAACAGGCGGGTTTCCTGCTGCACCACCCTGCCATCTTCCCAGACCTCGATCTGGCGTTGCGCTTCGGCCTCCACCGCCTGCATGACGTAGCGGATGGAGTTGACGTTCTTCACCTCGCAGCGCGTGCGATACGCCTCGCCCGTCTTGCGCACGGAGACATTGACGTCGGCGCGCATGGAGCCCTCGTCCATATTGCCGTCGCAGGTGCCGAGATAACGCAGGATTTGGCGCAGTTTGGTGAGGTAGGCGCCGGCTTCCTCCGGCGAGCGCATGTCGGGCTCGCTCACGATCTCCATCAGCGCGACGCCGGAACGGTTGAGGTCGATGAAGCTTTTCGTCGCGTTCTGGTCGTGCAGCGACTTGCCGGCATCCTGTTCCAGATGCAGGCGCGTGATGCCGATGGTCTTGGTCACGCCGTCCGCCAATGTGATCTCGACCGCACCCTCGCCCACGATCGGGTGCGCGAACTGGCTGATCTGATAGCCCTGCGGCAGATCCGCGTAGAAGTAGTTCTTGCGGTCGAAGCGCGACCAGAGATTGACCCGCGCGTTGAGGCCAAGCCCGGTACGCACCGCCTGTGCCACGCATTCGGCGTTGATCACCGGCAGCATGCCGGGGAAGCCTGCATCGATGAACGACACCTGGCTGTTGGGTTCCGCCCCGAAGGTGGTGGCGGCGCCGCTGAACAGTTTCGAATGGCTGATGACCTGGGCGTGGACCTCCAGGCCCACGACGATCTCCCAGGAGCCAGTCTTGCCGGCGAGTGTGTAGCTCATGCCCGCATCCCTGGCAGTGCCGTGAAGCCGGCGGAGCGTTCGATTGCGGCGCCGACAGCGAAAACCGATTCCTCGTCGAAGGCCCGGCCGATCACCTGCAACCCCAGCGGCAGCCCCTGCGCGTCGAGCCCGGCTGGCACGGCAAGCCCCGGCAGCCCGGCGAGGTTCGCGGTCACGGTGAAGACGTCGTTCAGATACATCGTGATAGGGTCGTCCTGCTTCTCGTCAATCCCGAAAGCTGCTGAGGGCGTCGCCGGGGTGACGATGGCGTCGACTCGGGAGAAAGCCTCCTCGAAGTCACGCCGAATCAGCGCGCGCACCTTCTGCGCCTTGAGGTAGTAGGCGTCGTAGTAGCCGGCACTCAGCACATAGGTACCGATCATGATGCGCCGCCGCACCTCGGCGCCGAAGCCGGCTGCGCGCGTGCGCTCGTACAGGTCGCGCAGATCGGAGTCGGGCTCCGCCACGCGCAGGCCGAAGCGCACGCCGTCATAGCGCGCGAGGTTCGAGGACGCTTCGGCGGGGGCGACGATGTAATAGGTCGGCAGCGCATACTTCGTGTGCGGCAGGCTGATTTCCACCGTCTCGGCGCCGGCCTCACGGAGCCAGGCGAGGCCCTGGTCCCAAAGTGCGGCGATTTCCGGCGGCGTGCCGTCCAGCCGGAATTCGCGCGGTACGCCGATGCGCATGCCCTTCACGCCGCGCGCACAGGCGGCGGCGAAATCGGGCACGGGCAGGTTGGCGCTGGTTGAATCCTTCGCGTCATAGCCGGCCATGGAGCGCAGCAGGATCGCGCAATCCTCCACCGTGCGCGCCACCGGCCCCGCCTGGTCGAGTGAACTTGCGAAGGCCACGATGCCGAAGCGCGAGCAGCGCCCATAGGTCGGCTTCATGCCGACGATGCCGCAGAAGGCCGCCGGCTGACGGATCGACCCGCCCGTATCCGTCGCCGTGGCGCCGAGGGCGAGCCGCGCCGCCACCGCCGCGGCCGACCCGCCGGAGGAGCCGCCGGGGACGAGGCGCGTGTCGGGGTCATTCGCGCGGCTCCACGGATTCTCCGCCGGCCCGCTCGCGCTGGTGGTGTTGGAAGACCCCATGGCGAATTCGTCGAGATTGGCCTTGCCGAGAAACACCGCGCCATCGTCGAGCAGCTTCTGGCTGACCGTGCTTTCATAGGGCGGCACGAAATTGTGCAGGATCTTGCTGCCCGCCGTGGTGCGCGTGCCCGCCGTGCAGAACAGATCCTTGATGGCGAGCGGAATACCATCGAGCGGCCGTGCCTCGCCCTTGGCGCGCCGCGCATCCGACGCCGCGGCCTGCGCCAGCGCCTTTTCGCCAGTGACGGTGATGTAGGCGTTGAGGCGCGGGTTGAGCCTCGCGATGCCGTCCAGATGCGCCTGGGTGAGTTCCACGCTGCTGATGGCCTTGGCGTCCAGCGCATCGAGCGCGCCGCGCAGGGTGAAGTCGGTGGCGCGCATCACTCGACCACCTTCGGCACGCCGAAATATTCGCCCTGCCGGTCCGGCGCATTGGCCAGCACCGCATCCGCCTGGCCGCCATCGGTCACGGCATCGACGCGCAAGGGGGCCGCCACCAGTGCGGTCGCGCTGCCGCCCGACATCGGCTCGACGCCCTCGGTATCCACCGCCTGCAACTGTTCGATCCAGCCGAGGATGCCGTTGATCTCGGTTTGCGCCTGGGCGACCTCGTGATCCTCGAGCCGGAGGCGGGCGAGTGCTGCGATGCGCCGTATGGTCGCGGTATCGAGGGACATGGACGAAGGAGAATCCTTGAGAAGCCTGGATTTGCGGGAAGTGTCGGGCGGGACCATAACGGCGCCCATGTCAGTCTTCAACATGCGGGACCTCCGCGCCGGCCTGCCACACTTGGCGCGGCTGATCGGGCTCGATCCGGGATCGAAGCTGATCGGCGTCGCGCTGTCCGACGTGTCATTGATGCTGGCCTCGCCCTATGGCGCATTGCCGCGGGGCAAGCTCGCCAAGATCGCGGCCGAAATTGCGGCGATCGCGGCGAAGGAGGGCGCAAGCGGGCTGGTCATGGGCCTGCCGCTTTCCATGGATGGCAGCTTCGGCCCCGCCGCCCAGGCCGCCAAGGATTTTGGGCGCGCGGTGTCGGACGGTACGGGCCTGCCCATTGCCTTTTGGGACGAGCGGCTATCCTCCGCGGCGGTTAACCGCGCGATGATCGAGGCCGACATGACGCGCGCCAAGCGGGCAAAGGCGGTCGATGCGGCGGCCGCCGCCTACATGCTCCAGGCCGCCCTGGATGCCAGCCGCGCGCCCGGCTAACCTGCCCCCCAGATCAGCCGAGTCCCCGCATGTTCCCCTTCCCGCACCGTCACCTGCTGGCCATCGAGGGGCTCGAGCCGCCCTATATCGCGGATCTGCTGGATCTGGCCGAGAACTACGCGCTGCTGAACCGCCAGGGCAAAACCCAGCGCGACCTGCTGAAGGGCCGCACGCTCATCAACCTGTTCTTCGAGGACAGCACCCGCACCCGCACCAGCTTCGAACTGGCGGGCAAGCGACTCGGCGCCGACATCGTCAACATGAGCGTCTCGACCAGCAGCGTGAACAAGGGCGAGACGCTGCTCGATACCGCCAGCACGCTCAACGCCATGCACACCGATCTTCTCGTGATTAGACACGGCCAATCCGGCGCGCCGGCGCTGCTGAGCCAGAAGGTTGATGCGGCGGTGATCAATGCCGGCGACGGCACGCATGAGCACCCGACGCAGGCGCTGCTCGATGCGCTGACCATCCGCCGCCACAAGGGCGGGTTGGAGGGGCTGACGGTCGCGATCTGCGGCGATGTGCTGCATTCGCGCGTGGCGCGCAGCAATATTCACCTGCTGCTCGCGATGAACAGCCGCGTGCGGATCGTGGGTCCACCCACGCTGATTCCGGCTGAGGCCACGCGGCTCGGCGTCGAGGTGTTCCACGACATGAAGGCCGGCCTTGCGGAAGCCGATGTGGTGATGATGCTGCGGCTGCAGAAGGAACGCATGACCGGGGGCCTGGTGCCCTCGGCGCGCGAGTTCTTCCGCTTCTACGGCCTGGATGCCGAGAAGCTGGCCTATGCGAAGCCCGACGCCATCGTCATGCATCCGGGGCCGATGAATCGCGGCGTGGAGATCGACAGCGCCGTCGCCGACGACCCGACGCGCAGCGTCATCGGCGAGCAGGTCGAGATGGGTGTCGCCGTGCGCATGGCGGTGCTCGACGTGCTGGCGCGCAGGCTGCCGCGCAACCGCTGAGGGACCACTCCGCCAGAGCGGCCCATCCCGCCCCGGGGTCGAAGGCCCTGATGCCGCGCGCGATCTGCGTGGTCTGCGGGCCGAGATCGCGCTGCCAGACCACGCCGTCATGGCTGATCATGAAGCTCATGATGCCCGAGTTGCCGTATTGCGCGGGCGTCGCCAGCACGGCGAAGCCGCCGATCATGCGGTCGTTGACGAGGAAGGCCGGACCATCGGGATCGGGAAGGGCCAGTCGTCATCGCCGATCTGCAACACGGCGCGCTCGGGCGTGGACAGGACGATGGCCTGCTTCGTGGCGTAGCAGCTCGTGAAGCCGTCCCGCGCCGCACGGTCGGCCACCGGGTCGCCGGAACGGATCAGCCGGCGGCTCGACTCGCAGGATGCGCAGCAGGCGGCGCTCGTCATGGCCGGCAATGGCCACGGCCAGCGCCGCGAGTCCTGGCTCGGCCGAGCAAAAATTCTGCGGCGGCGCGGGCGGGCGGGGCGCTGAAGTGCGACTTCGCGGTGCCGCGACAG
>JBBSCP010000186.1:0-9147 GCA_038250135.1 Acetobacterales bacterium
CATCTGCTGGCTGTGCGGGCAGGAACGACGGCGTGATGGCGATGACGGGGGCGGGCTTGGCGGTGGCGCCCCTGCTTCTTTCGCGTCTCAGGCTGACCGATTTCCGCTGCTACCGCGGAATCGAGGCCCGCTTCGAGGGCCGCCTGGTGCTGATCACGGGCGAGAACGGCGTCGGCAAAACCAATTTGTTGGAAGCGATCAGCCTGCTTGGCCCCGGCCGCGGCCTGCGCGGCGCGCGGGGTGCCGAGATCGGCCGCCGGACCGAGGCAGGCGCGCTACCCTGGGCCGCCTGGGGCCGCTTCGAGCGTGCCGGCATCATCCATGAGATCGGAACCGGCACGGCCGGCGAGGCCGGGCCGTGCGCTGTTGGCGATCGTGCTGGTGCTACGGGCCGCCGCCGCTACCGGCTGGATGGGGAGGTGGTGCAATCCCAGGCTGGGCTTGCGGAGATCGCTGCGGCCGTCTGGCTGACCCCGCAGATGGACCGGCTGTTCCAGGAAGGGGCTTCCGGACGTCGTCGCTTCCTCGACCGCCTCGTCTGGGCGCTGGAACCCGGCCATGCGCGGGAGGTGGCGGCGCATGACACCGCCATGGCCGGGCGCAACCGCCTGCTCTCCGAGGGGCGGCGCGACGCGCGCTGGCTGGCAGCGCTGGAGGATGCGATGGCACGGCATTCCGTGGCCACCGTCGCGGCGCGCCGTGCGCTGGCGCAGCGGCTGAACGCGGCGCTCGAAGCCGGCACAGCCACCGGGGCCTTCCCGGCCGCGCGGATCAGCCTTTTGTGCCCCATCGCGGCTGCCCTGGACGAGGCGCCCGCCTTGGCGGTCGAGGATGATCTGCGGCAACAACTCGCCCGGTCCCGGGCGCGCGATGCGGCGGCCGGCGGCGCGGCCTGGGGCGCCCACCGCACCGATCTCGGCATCGCGCACCTGCCCAAAGCGCTTCCGGCCGAGCTGTGTTCCACCGGAGAGCAGAAGGCGCTGCTGGTCTCGGTCGTGCTGGCGCATGCCGCGCTGATCGGCGCCGCGCGCGGCTTCGCGCCGCTGCTGCTGCTCGACGAAGTGGCGGCGCATCTGGACCTGCGGCGGCGGGAGGCGCTTTATGCGGCTCTGATCGGGCTTCCCGCACAGGTTTTCCTGACCGGCACGGAGCCGGATATTTTTGCCCCGCTCCAGGGCGTCGCGGAGGGTTTCCGCGCGACGTCCGAAGGGCTCGTTTCACTGCGCGAATACCGCGTGCCGAATCCGGCCTAAACCCCTATAAGATCGGGGTTTGGCCCAACTCGATCAGGAGCATCCTCAGGCATGTCCGACGCCACCCCGCCGACCCCACCGAATGAGGGGGCGGAGGCCTATGACAGCGCCTCGATCACCGTGCTGCGCGGCCTCGAAGCCGTGCGCAAACGCCCGGGCATGTATATCGGCGACACCGATGACGGCTCCGGCCTGCACCACATGGCCTTCGAGATCATCGACAACGCGGTGGACGAAGCCCAGGCCGGCTACGCCACGCGCTGCGACCTGGTCCTGAACGGCGATGGCTCCGTCACCGTCACCGATGACGGGCGCGGCATCCCGGTCGATATCCACGCCGAGGAAGGTGTATCCGCCGCCGAGGTGGTGCTGACGCGGCTGCACGCCGGCGGCAAGGTCAACCAGAATTCCTACCAGGTCTCAGGCGGCCTGCACGGCGTGGGCGCCGCCGTGGTCAATGCCCTATCAGAATGGATGGAAGTGCGCATCTGGCGCGAAGGGCGCGAACATTTTCTTCGGTTTGAGCACGGCGAAACGGTTAAACCATTGTGCATCGTGGGGCCTTCCGCGCACAAGAACGGTACTGAAGTGACCTTCAAGCCGAGCAGCGGCACCTTCACCAAGGTCGAATACGACTACGCCATCCTGGAGCGCCGCCTGCGCGAATTGGCCTTCCTGAACTCGGGCCTCGCCGTCACGCTCAAGGATGACCGGCACGTGCCGGCGGTGGAGACCGCCTTCCAGTTCCATGGCGGGCTGATCGCCTTCATCGAATGGCTGGACCGCAGCAAGGAGCCGCTGTTCAAGGCGCCGATCAGCCTCGTCACCAAGGAAACCGAGGGCATCCGCGTCGAGCTGGCGATGTGGTGGAACACCTCGCCGCATGAACTTGCCCTTTGCTACACCAACAACATCCCGCAGCGCGATGGCGGCACGCACCAGGCGGGCTTCCGCCAGGCGCTGACGCGCGTGGTGATGAAGGTGGCCGAGGACATGGCCAAGAAGGAGAAGGTCGAGCTCATCGGCGACGACATGCGCGAGGGCCTCACGGCCGTGCTGTCGGTGAAGGTGCCGGACCCGAAATTCTCCTCCCAGACCAAGGACAAGCTGGTTTCATCCGAAGTCCAACCCGTGGTGCAGATGGCCGTCGCCGACGCGCTGACGCATTGGTTCGAGACGCACCCGAAGGAGACGAAACTCGTCATCGAGCAGGTCGTGCTCTCGGCCGCGGCGCGCAAGGCAGCGCAGTTGGCGCGCGAGAAGGTCGGCCGCAAGAACGCGCTGGATATCTCGACACTCCCCGGCAAGCTCGCCGATTGCCAGGAGAAGGACCCGGCGAAGTCCGAGATCTTCATCGTCGAGGGCGACAGCGCCGGCGGCTCCGCCAAGCAGGGGCGCGACCGGCGCTTCCAGGCGATCCTGCCGCTCAAGGGCAAGATCCTCAACGTCGAGCGCGCGCGCATGGACAAGATGCTGTCCAGCGCCGAGATCGGCACGCTGATCACCGCACTCGGCACCGGCATCGGCCCGGGGCCCGAGGATCGCGGCGGCTTCTCGGCCGACAAGCTGCGCTACCACCGCATCGTCATCATGACCGACGCCGACGTCGATGGCAGCCACATCCGCACGCTGCTGCTGACCTTCTTCTTCCGCCAGATGCCCTCGCTGATCGACCGCGGGCATTTGTTCATCGCGCAGCCGCCGCTCTATCGCGCCAAGCGCGGCAATGACGAGCGCTACCTCAAGGATGACCGCGCGCTCGAGGACTTTCTTCTGGAAAAGGCGCTGGTGGGCGCGAAGCTGCGCTTTGCCGATGAGCGGCTCGTTGCCGGACCGGAGCTCGCCGAGGAAGTCGAACGCATGCGCCAGATCGCCGCGCGCATCCGCCGGCTGGCCACGCAGGTGCCGGCGGGCGTGGTGGAGCAGGCCGCGATGGCCGGTGCGCTGACGCTCGACCCCGATCGTGCACTGGCGGGGGCTGCGCTGCTGGCGACACGCCTCGATGCGCTGGCGCCGCCCTCCGAGCGCGGCTGGAAGGCGACGGCGGACAGTGCGGGCTTGTCGCTGTTCCGCGTGGTGCGCGGCGTGACGGAGCGCCATCTGCTCGACCCCGCGGCGCTGCGCAGCGCGGAGGCGCGTTGGCTCGATGAGCGGCGTGACTTGTTTGCGCGCGACTATGCTGGCGGCCCCGCGATGCTCTCCTTCGACGTTCAGGAGCACCCGCAGCATGGCCCGCTGCTGGCCTTCGAGCGTGTCATTGCCCAGGGCCGCCGCGGCCTGACGATCCAGCGCTTCAAGGGGCTCGGCGAGATGAACCCCGACCAGCTTTGGAAAACCACGCTCGACCCCACAGTGCGCACGCTGCTGCGCGTGCGCGTGGAGGATCTGGAGGATGCAGAGCAGGTCTTCTCCACGCTGATGGGCGACGTGGTGGAACCTCGCCGCGAGTTCATCGTCGGCAATGCGCTGAAGGTCGCTAACCTCGACGTGTGAGGGGTTTCCCCCTCACCCTTCGTCGAAGCGGAGCCCCCGCGCGCGGATCAGCGCGCCCCATTTCGCTGTCTCGGCGTTTTTGTGCGCGGTGGCGCCTTCCATGCCCGCCTCGGCGAGCAGGAAGCCCACCTCCGCGGCGCGGGCGCGCACATCGGGCTGCGCCAAGCCATGCAGCGCTGCGGCGGAAAGCCGGCGGGCGATCGGCTCGGGCGTCGCGGCGGGGACCCACCACATCACCCAGCTATTGGCGTCGAAGCCGGGCGCGACGCTCTCCGCCATGGTCGGCACCTCGGGCAGGGCAGGCACGCGCATCGTGGTGCAGACGGCCAGTGCCTGAAGCCCACCCTGCCGGATCTGGCCGAGTGCGGCGGGCATGTCGGCGAACATGAAATCCACCACGCCGGCGCGTAGATCCGTGAGGCCCAGCGCCGTGCCGCGATAGCCGACCAGCGTGAAATCGGTGCCGCTGGCAGTGCGGTAGAGCTCCGCCGCCAATTGATGCGGGGTGCCCGCGCCACCCGTGGCGCCGGAAAGCCGGCCGGGATTGGCTTTCACGAAGCGATCGAATTGCTCGACATTCGCGAAGCGCCCGGGCCGCACCACGAGCACGAAGGGCGTCGTCGCCAGCCAGGCCAGCGCGCGGAACTCGCCCAGTTCATAGCCCGGCTCACGCATCATGAAGGGCGCGATGACCGAGGAGATCGGCGCCAGCAGCACCGTCGTGCCATCCGGCGCGGCGCGCGCGACCGAGCGCGTGCCGACGGCGGCGCCGGCGCCGGGCCGGTTCTCGACGATCATGGGCTGGCCGAGGAAGGCCTGCATGTGCGGCGCCATGACGCGCGCCAGGATGTCCGGGCTGCCGCCGGGCGCGAAGGGGTTGATCAGCCTGACCGGAGCTGAGGGCGTCCATTCCTGGGCCTGAGCCGAAGCGGGCAGCATGGTGGCGAGGCCAGCAATGGCGGCTAGACGCAACGCATCGCGCCGCGAGAGGTCGTGCATGTTCTTGTTTCCCGGTCGGTGAAGCCTCAAGCGCCAGGATGCGGTTGCGCAACGGGCGAGGCAAGCGACTTTCCGAGTCGCCGTGCTAAAGCGGGCGCGATGCCCCGTGCCGCACCGAAGCGCGATATCGCGCCTCCAGCCATGCGCCCGGCTGCGCCCCGGCGAAGCTGGCGATGGCTGCGCTGGCTGGTGATGCTCTCGATCTGGGGTGGCTTGGCGCTTGGCCTGCTGCTGCTCGCGATGACCTGGGACCTGCCGCGCACCGACCTCGCGCTGAGCGCCACGCGCCGCGCCGGCGTGACGTTGGAGGCCGCGGATGGGCGCGTCATCGCCACCTCCGGCGACGTGCATGGCGAGATCGTGCGCCTGCGCGATCTGCCCGCGCATCTGCCGCAGGCGCTGCTGGCGATCGAGGACCGGCGCTTCCGCAGCCATTTTGGTATCGATCCTATCGGCGTGCTTCGCGCGGCCTACGTCAACGTCACCACAGGCCGTGTTGCGCAGGGCGGCTCGACGCTGACGCAGCAACTCGCCAAGAACCTGTTCCTGACGCCCGAGCGCAGCTTCTGGCGCAAGGCGCAGGAGGCGGTGATGGCGCTGTGGCTGGAGCGCCGGTTCACCAAGGACGAACTGCTCGAGATCTACCTGAACCGCGTCTATCTCGGTGGCGGCGCCTATGGCGTGGATGCCGCCTCGCGGCTGTATTTCGGCATGCCGGCCACGCGGTTGAACCTGTGGCAATCGGCGGTGCTGGCGGGGCTGCCCAAGGCGCCCTCCCGCCTCAACCCACGCAGCGCGCCAGATGCGGCGGCGGCGCGGGCGGTGGAGGTGCTGTTCGCCATGGCCGAAGCGGGCTTCATCACCAACGGCACGGCGGCGCAGGCGTCGGAGAACATCCGCATCCCGCCGCGACCTTCGCGCGATACGGGATGGTTCGCGGATTGGGCGCTGGAGGATCTCGGCCAGCGCTTTCCGGGCAATGCCGATCTGCAACTTCGCACCACGCTCGACCTGCGCCTGCAGGCGGTGGTGGAGGCGCGGCTCGAGATGCTGCTGTCTGGCCCCGGCGCGCGGGCGCGGGCCGGCCAAGGCGCGGTGGTGGTGATGGAGGCCGCGACGGGCGCCGTGCGCGCCATGGCCGGCGGGCGCGACTATCGCGTCAGCCAGTTCAACCGCGCCACCCAGGCGCGGCGGCAGCCGGGCTCGGTGTTCAAGCCCTTCGTCTTCGCCGCCGCGCTGGAACGCGGCGCCACGACGGGGGATATGGTGGCGGATGGGCCGATCAGCCTCGGCGGCTGGTCGCCCGGCAATGGCGGCTGGCAAAGCCGGGGCGAGATTTCGATCGAGGAGGCGCTGGCGCACAGCGTCAACACTGCCGCCGTGCGGGTACTTGTCCGGGCGGGCGGGGCACGCGCGGTGGCGGCGATGGCGGGTCGCTTCGGCCTTGCCGGGCCTTTCCCGAACGATGCGACGCTGGCGCTGGGCACGGGCGAGGTGACGCTGCTGGAACTCACCGCGGCCTACGCCGCCTTCGCCAATGGCGGATTGCGGCCGGAGCCGCGAGGCATCGCCTCGGCGCGCGCCGATGGCCGGAGCCTCGCCCTGCCGGCGCCGGTGCTCACTCGCGCCTTGGCCGCCGAGCCGGCGCGAGAAGTGCGGCGGATGCTCGACGCCGTGGTGGCGCGTGGTACAGGGCGCGCGGCGCAGCCGCCGGGCGGCAGGGCCGTGGCCGGCAAGACCGGCACGACGCAGGATTTCCGCGACGCCTGGTTCGTCGGCATCGCGGGTGGGCTGGTCATCGGGGTCTGGCTCGGCAATGACGGTGGCACGCCGATGGCCGAGGTGCGCGGCGGCACGCTGCCGGCGCGGCTGTTTCGCGACATCGTGGAGGGCATGGCGCCATGAGCAGGGAGACGGAAATGGACCAGGCGGAAGGCCTTCAGGCGCTGCACCGCGCGGCAGGAATGCTGCGGCACGATGCGAACAATGCGATGATGGTGCTGGCGTCGAACCTGGAATTGCTGGCCCGTACGGCGGCGACCGAGGCGGCGCGTCGGCAGGTGAGACGCGCGGAGGAAGCCGCCGCAAGGCTCGATGCGCTGCTGCGGGCGACGCTCGGCATGCTCGGCCGTGAACCGGGCGTCGAGGCGCTGGCGCCGCATCTCGTGGTGCGGGAGATGCTGCCGGTGCTGCGCGCGGTTCTCGGCAGTCGCACGCCGGTGGAACTGGAAGGTGAGGCCCCGCCGGTGCCGCTCGACTGCGCGGCGCTGGAGGGCGCGTTGCTGCGCCTAGCCTTGGCGGCGGCCGGGCAGGCGGACCCCGGCGCGGCGCTGCGCCTGGTCGTCTCAGGGGTCTCAGGCGAAGCGGTTTTGGTCGCGACGCCCCCCGCGGGCAGCCCCATCCGCTTCGCTTGGCCCCTCGCTACAGCACCATCCGCTCGCATTTAATCAATGTGCGCGGATTATGTGCTGTAGATTCAATGGTTTCTAGAGCACGAGATCGATCCGAGAGGACCGATCGTGCTCTAGGCGATGACCGGATCGATCGGGCTGGCCGGCACGCCGGCGGCCTCGATCGCCTGGCCCGCCTCGAACAGCAGATCCTCGCGGTAGCGCCCCGCCAGCAGCTGCACGCCGACCGGCACGCGGCCGACCAGGCCGGTGGTGACGGTCAGGCCCGGCAGGCCCATCAGCGGCAGGCCGACCTGGGTCAACTGCGCCGCCATGATGCGGCGGAAGGCGTCGCGGCCCGTGACATCCTCCTGGTCGCGGAACGGCAGCTCGCCCGAGACCGGCGTGATGGCCACGGGGTAGCGCGCGAAGAACTGCATCCACAACCGCACGAAATGGCTGCGCTTCTGCAAGCCATCCATGAAGGCGTTGAGGTCCGGTTGCGGGCACAGCGCCTCCATCTCCGTGAAGATGAAGCGCGCATCGGCATCGGCTTCCTGGTGCAGCGCCGTGTTGAAGCCACGCCGGCTTTCCGCGAGCCAAAGCATCGCCTGGATGGCGGCGGGCTCGCGCAGCGGGGGGCATGCCACCTCCTCCACCGTCCAGCCGGCGGCCTCCAGGCGCTTTGCGGCGTCGCGTAGCGCGGCCTCGACCTCGGGCACCACGGTCATGCCGTCGGGGTTCACGCACAGCGCGGCGTGTTTCGGGGCGGGCGGGCCTTCATGCGGCACATCGACCCACCAGGGGTCGCGCTCATCGCGCGCCGCCATGGCGTGGTAGGCGAGCCGCACATCGGCGATGGTCCGCGCGATAGGACCGCTGACCGCCATGAGCTGCCCGCCGATATGGCGTTCCGCGCCAGAAGCGTTCCACACCGGGATGCGCCCGAGCGTGGGCCGCAGCCCGTGCACACCGCAGGCATAGGCCGGGTAGCGCACCGAGCCGCCGATATCCGTGCCATGCCCGATGGCGCCGATGCCCGCCGCCACGCCCGCCGCCGCGCCGCCGGAGGAGCCGCCGGGCGTGATGCCGGGGTCGCGCGGGTTCTTCGTGTGGCCATGCAGCCCGTTGCGGGTGAACCAGCGCAGCGAGAAGGCCGGCGTGTTGGTGCGCCCGAGCAGCAGCGCGCCCGCGCGGCGCAGATTGGCCACCACGGGATTGTCCTGCGTCGCCATCAGGTCTTTCTGGAGCCGCAGGCCATTGGTGGTGGCGTGGCCGAACTGATCGACATTGACCTTGATCGTCGTCGGCACGCCGGCCAGCGGGCCGGCATCCTCGCCGCGGGAGATCGCCGCATCGAGGGCGGCGGCCTGCGCCAGGACTTCCTCGGGCCGGTGCTCGACCACGGCGTTGATCGCGGGGTTCGCGGCCTCGAGCCGCGCCAGCGCATCCTTCGCCACCTCCGTCGCGCTGGCCTGGCGGGCGCGGACCAGGGCGGCTACCTCGGTGGCGGGCAGGCGCCAGAAGTCGGTCATGGCTTGGAACTCCGCATGAAATCGGGCGTGCGTTTTTCGAGGAAGGCGGCGCGGCCCTCGGCGTGGTCGGCGCTGAGAAAGCACATCGTCTGCCAGTCGCGCTCACGCTCCAGCGCGGCGTCGAGCCCTTCGGCGAGCATAAGCTTGGTCAGCGCGAGCGGCAGCGGCGCCTGGGCGGCGAGGTTCTCGGCCAGCGCGGCGGCGGCGGCGAGCGCCGTGCCGGTGGGCACCAGGCGATCCACCAGCCCGATGCGCGCGGCCTCCTCCCCCTCGATCGGCGTGGCGTAGAACAACACCTGGCGCGCACGGGCCAGGCCGATGCGCGCCGGCAGGGTAAACGGCAGGCCGAGATCGGCCATCAGCCCGACCTTGCCGAACCCCGCCAGGAAGCGGGCCCCCGCGCCCGCCACGATGGTGTCCGCCGCGCAGGCCAGCGACAGGCCGGCGCCGACGCACCAGCCTTCGACCGCGGCGACG
>JBBSCP010000187.1:0-9143 GCA_038250135.1 Acetobacterales bacterium
AATACCTTGGCCCCGACCGAGGCCAGTTCCAGCATCTCCTCATAGGAGATTTTTTCGAGCTTGCGGGCGCGGGGCACGATGCGCGGGTCGGTGGTGTAGATGCCGTCCACATCCGTATAGATGTCGCAGCGATCCGCGCGCACCGCCGCCGCGATGGCGACCGCCGAGAGGTCGGACCCGCCGCGCCCGAGTGTTGTCACGCGATTGTCCTGCGCGATGCCCTGGAAGCCGGCGACCACGGGCACCTGGCCCATCTGCATGCGCTCGATCAACAACGCGCCCTCGATCGACTCGACGCGCGCCTGGCCATGCGCGGTATCCGTACGGATCGGCACCTGCCAGCCCTGCCAGGAGCGTGCATCGACGCCGATGGTCTGCAACGCAATGGCGAGAAGCCCGATGGTCACCTGCTCGCCGGTCGCTACCACCGTGTCGTATTCACGCGCGTCATGCAGCGGCGAGAGCTCCTGGCACCATTTCACGAGCTGATTCGTGACGCCCGACATGGCGGAGACGACCACAGCCACCTCATGCCCCGCCTCCACCTCACGCTTCACGCGGCTGGCGACGTTGCGGATACGGTCGAGATCGGCGACGGAGGTGCCGCCGAACTTCATCACGATGCGGGCCATGGGCGGGAATTCGGGGCCTTGAGGTGCGGTTTGGCAGGGTGGTCTAAGGGGGCGCGCGGTTGCGGGCGGCGCCGGTGCGGTCACATAAAGGGGGCGTGCGTCGCGGGCAACCGGGCGGCGCCGAGGGAATGAGCATGGCAGGCACGGCGGTCGAGGCGGAAATCCGGAAATTCGGCGCGCTGGCGGCGCGCTGGTGGGACCCGAACGGCCCGATGCGCCCGCTGCACCGGATGAACCCCCTCCGCACCCGCTGGATCGCGAGCCGCATCGCGCGCGCCCATGGCCGGGCGGGGACCGACCTCACGGGCCTGACGCTGCTCGATGTCGGCTGCGGCGCCGGCCTCGCCAGCGAGGCTTTTGCGCGGTTTGGCGCCGCCGTCACCGGGCTGGATGCCGCCGGCGAGGCCCTGGCGGCGGCTCGGGAACATGCGGCGGCCGGCGGGCTCGACATCACCTATGTCGAGGGCGGGCCTGAGTCATTGCTCGCCGCCGCCCAGCGTTTCGACGCCGTGGTCGCCCTCGAAGTGATCGAGCATGTCGAGGACCGCGCCACCTTCTGCGACGCGCTGGCCCGGCTGGCGAAGCCTGGGGCGCCGGTGTTCCTCTCGACGCTGAACCGCACGGCGCGCTCCTTCCTCATGGCCAAGCTCGGCGCCGAATATGTGCTGCGCCTGTTGCCCATCGGGACGCATGACTGGCGGATGTTCGTCACACCAGGCGAATTGGGCGCGGCGCTGAAGGGCGCAGGGCTGCGTGTCACCGACCTCGCCGGCATGCGCATGGACTTGCTGACCGGCGCCTGGCGGGAAACCCGCGACCTCGGCGTGAACTATCTCGCGATGGCGCAAAGGTAAGCCCTTGCTGGAATTGCCACAGAACATATAATGAACATGGCGAGGGGCAATCGTCATGGACATCGCGCAAAAACTCGAAATTCTGGCGGATGCGGCGAAATACGACGCTTCCTGCGCCTCCTCGGGCACGACCAAGCGCAACAGCCTGAAGGGCGGGCTCGGCAGCACGGAGGGCAGCGGCATCTGCCATGCCTATACGCCCGATGGGCGCTGCATTTCGCTACTGAAGATCCTGCTGACCAATGCCTGCGTCTTCGACTGCGCCTATTGCGTGAACCGCGCCACCTCCAACACGCCGCGCGCCCGCTTCTCAGTGCGGGAGGTGGTGGACCTCACCCTCGCCTTCTATCGGCGCAACGCGATCGAGGGGCTGTTCCTGTCCTCGGGCATCATCCGCTCCCCCGACTACACGATGGAGCAGCTCGTGCTGGTGGCGCGCGCCCTGCGCGAGGAGCACGGCTTCCACGGCTACATCCACCTGAAAACCATCCCCGACGCCGCACCGGAATTGCTCGCCGAGGCCGGGCGCCATGCCGACCGGCTCTCGATCAACCACGAGCTGCCGCAGGCCGAGAGCCTGGCGCGCCTCGCCCCTGAGAAGAACCTGCCGCGCATCCGCCTCGCCATGACCGGGCTGCATGACCGAATCGCCGAGGCGCGCGACGCCCAGAAAACCGCACGCCGCGCCCGCCCGCCGCGCTTCGCCCCCGCCGGGCAGAGCACGCAGATGATCGTCGGCGCCGATGCGGCCGATGACGGGACCATTCTCGGCACCGCGACGGAGCTCTACGCCGCGCATCGGATGCGGCGGGTGTACTACTCGGCCTATTCGCCGATCCCCGAGGCGTCGCGCCTGCTGCCCCCCGCCGCGCCGCCGCTGCTGCGCGAGCACCGGCTGTATCAGGCGGATTGGCTGCTGCGCTTCTACGGCTTCTCGCCCGCCGAGATCATGGCGGGCGGCTCGGGCGGCATGCTGGACCTGGAACTCGACCCGAAAACCGCCTGGGCCTTGCAACATCGGGAGCACTTCCCGGTGAACCTCAACACGGCGCCACGGGAGGCGCTGCTGCGCGTGCCCGGCCTGGGTGCCAAGACCGTGGCGCGGCTGCTCTCCGCCCGCCGCCACGCCGCGATCCGCCTGGATGATCTGGCGCGGCTGCGTTTGCCACTGGCAAAGATCCTGCCCTTCGTGGTGCTGCCCGACCATCGCCCGCGCCTGCTGGAAGCCGCCGGGCTGCGCCGCCTGCTGCTGCCGGGCACCGCCTTCGCCCAGGCCGGGCGCCCGGTGCAGATGAGCCTGTTCTGATGGCGCACGCCGTCACCCTGCCCGGCCCCGCCGACTTTCCCGCATGGCGCGACGCGGCCCGCCGGTTGCTCGGCGCGCAGGTGCCGCCCGACCAAGCCGAATGGCGTATCGAGGGCGAGGCGGGAAGCCTGTTTGCCGATGCCCCGCCGCCGCCCGGCTCCGCCCCGGCCGCAACTGTGCCGCGCGCCTTCCTCGCCCTGGCCGAAGTGGCGATCCGCCACCGCGATCCCGAACGCTTCGCCCTGTTGTATGGCCTGCTGTGGCGCCTCACCCACGGCACCCCGGCGCTGCTGCGCCACGCCACGGACCCGGCCGTGCTGCGCGCCGAGTCCCTGGCAAAAGCGGTGCGCCGCGATGCCCACAAGATGCACGCCTTCCTGCGCTTCCGGGAGGTCGAGACGCATTCAGGTCCGCATCACCTCGCCTGGTTCGAGCCCGACCATTACATCGAGGAAGCCGAGGCGAGCTTCTTCCTCCGCCGCTTCGCCGCACTCCGCTGGACCATCGTGACGCCGCGCGTGACCAGCGTTTGGGATGGTGAGGCGTTGGCCTTCGGCCCAGGCGGCCGCCGTGCCGATTTGCCGGCCGACGACTCGACGGCGGCGCTGTGGAACACCTATTTCGGCGCGATTTTCAACCCGGCGCGGCTCAAGCCCGGCGCCATGCGCGCTGAGATGCCCAAGAAATACTGGCGCAACCTGCCCGAAGCGGCCGAGATTCCGCGCCTGATGGCCGAAGCGCCGGCGCGCGTCGCGGCGATGGTGGCGCGCGGCGGCACCGCCCCCAACCCGCGCCCGCAGCAGCCGCGCCACCTCACGCCGAAACCGGCGCCGTGAGGTCCGCGATGACGGGCGGCTTGAGTCGGGTTTCCAGCGGTCGGCGCCGGGAGGGACAGAGAAGCGCCCTATAGCCCGGCCATCGCGCGCGTCGCCGCGTCGCGCGTGGCGACCAGCGCGGCCAGGGTGATCCCAGCCTGCTTCACCGCGGCGGGCTCGCTGCTGTCGGCGTCGGCCACCTGTTCCTCGGCATCGGCGACGCCGGCGGCGATCTGCTCGCGCAGTTCGTCGAGCCATTCCTTGGTTGCCAAAGGGTCCGAATCCTCCGCGCGCTGCCATTCGGCCACGATCACCTCCACCTCCCGCGCCATGCGGTTGGGCGGGACTCCCTTGGCGGCAAGCGCCAGCAGCCGCATCAGGGCGGCATCGGTCGGGCGAAGACGGGCAGGTTTGCGGGCAGCCATCGGCGGCACCTCCAAGCGGCATTCAAATTGTCTGTTCTTTTTATGTTCTCACGCGCCACAAGGCAAGGGCCTATCTCACGCCAGTCCGGTTGCTATGCTCCGTGAGAGCTCACCATGAGGACTCATGCGCATCCTGCTGATCGAGGACGATGCCACGACGGCCGCCTACGTCGCCAAGGGGCTGCGCGAGGAAGGGCATGTGGTTGACCACGCGGCGAATGGGCGCGACGGCCTGTTCCTCGCCCTCGGCGAGCCCTTCGACGTGATCGTGACGGACCGCATGCTGCCAGGCCCCGATGGGCTGTCGATCATCCGCGCGCTCCGCCTCGCCAACATCACCACGCCAATCCTGGTACTGACGGCGCTCGGCGAGGTGGAGAAGCGCGTCGAGGGGCTGGAAGCCGGCGCGGATGACTACCTCGCCAAGCCCTTCGCCTTCGCCGAATTACGTGCTCGCATCCGCGCCCTGGCGCGGCGGCCGGCAGGCCCCTCGGCCGAGCAATCCGTGCTCACCATGGGCGAGTTGCGGATGGATCTGCTGGGCCGGGTGGTGACGCGCGGCGCGCGCAAGATCGAGCTGCTGCCGACGGAATGGCGCCTGCTGGAATACCTCATGCGACACCCCGGCCAGGTGATCACGCGCACCATGCTGCTGGAGAAGGTGTGGGATTTCTCGTTCGACCCCACCACCAACGTCGTCGATGTCCATGTCAGCCGGCTGCGCCGCAAGCTCGACCTGCCGGGCGAGGCGCCGATGCTGCGTACCGTGCGCGGCGCCGGCTATGCGCTGGGCGTGCCTTGAAGCCGGCGCGTCATTCATTTGCGCTGCGGGCGGCGACGGTCTCGGCCATCGTCATGCTCGTACTGTCGTTGCTCGGGTCGGGCTGGGGGTGGCTGCGTGCGGAGGCGGCATTGCGCCAGCAGCTCGACCTCGTCATCGCGGGCGAGGCCGAGGGCTTCCTCCGCGATTATGAGGAATTCGGGCTGCGCGGCCTGGCCGCGACGGTCGATGCCTATGCGCGCCGGCGCGGGCCGCTGCTGGTCGTGCTGCTGGCGCCGGATGGCCGCGCCGTCGCCGGCCGTTTTCCCGGTGGGCAGGGGGGCGCGCAGCCGGGGCTAAGGGGCTTCGCCGTAATGCCGGCCATTGCGGAACGCCCGGCGCTACGGGTGCTCGGCGCGCGGCTCGCCGGGGGCGCCACGCTGATGGTGGCGGCGGATCTGACACCGGTCGATCGCGCGGCCTCCGCGCTCGCCTGGACGCCGCCGATCGCCGGCGGCGCGGCAGCCGTGGTGGCGCTCCTGCTCGGCTTCGCGGCGGCGGCGCGGATGGAGCGCCGCCTTGCCGCCGCGAGCGATGCGGCGCGCGAGGTGATAGGGGGCGACCTGACGCGCCGCCTGCCGCTGTCGGGCCGCAATGACGAGTTCGACCGGCTGACCGAGACCTTCAACGCGCTGCTCGGCCGGATCGAGGCGCTGATGGTCGCGCAGCGCCAGGTCACGGACGACATCGCCCATGATTTGCGCAGCCCACTGTCCCGCCTGCGCCAGGCGCTGGAGGGCGCGCTGGCACGTCCGCGTGAGGCCGCCGACGACAACGAGATGCTGGAACGCGCGCTCGCCGAGCTCGATGCCGTGCTGGCGAGTTTCGCCGCGCTGCTGCGCATTGCCCGCGCCGAGAGCGGCGTGCTGCAGCAGGGATTCGTCCCGGTCGACCTGTCCGCCCTGGTGGCTGACTGTGCGGAAATCATGGGGCCTGTGGCCGAGGAGTCGGGACGCGCGTTGCACCCGGACATCGCCCCCGGCCTCAGCCTGCCGGGCGATGCCGCCCTGCTGCGCCAGGCGGTGGTGAACCTGCTCGACAACGCCGTGCTGCATGGCGGGCGTCACATCATGCTGCGGCTGCTGCCAGGTCCGGTGATCGAGGTGGAGGATGATGGGCCGGGCGTCCCGGTCGACCAGCGCGCGGCGGTGATGCGCCGCTTCGGCCGGCTCGACCGCAGCCGCGCCACGCCGGGCACGGGGCTCGGCCTCGCATTGGTCGCCGCTGCGGCGCAGGCGCATGGCGGCAAGCTCAGCCTGGAGGATGGCGCGGGACTGCTGGTGCGGCTGCGCTTGGGCTGAACGCGCGGTTACATGACCGTCGCCGGATCGGCATTCGCGCCGCAGACCAGCACCGCCACGCGCGCCCCCGGCGGCGGCACGAAGCGGCCGGACACCAGGGCAGCCAGCGCCGCCGCGCCGCCGGGCTCCGCCACCAGCCGCAACGTGCCCCAGAGCAGGCGTTGCGTGGCGCGGATCGCCGCATCGGGCACCAGCACGGCCTGCGCCACATGTTGCGCCGCCACCGCGAAGCCGAGCGCGCCGATCTGCTTCGCGCCGAGGCTGTCTGCCGCCAGCCCGCCGACCGCGCAGGGTACGGGGCGGCCCGCTTGCAAGGCGGTGGCCAGCGTCGGGCAGCCCTCGGATTCGATGCTGATGACCTGCACGCCGCGCCCGGCATACCAGGCGGCGATGCCGCCGATCAGCCCGCCGCCGCCCGTCGCGACCAGCAGATGCGTGGCCTCCGGCGCGTCTTGCTCGATCTCCAGCCCGACTGTGCCCTGGCCGGCCAGCACCTCGGCCTGGTCATAGGCGTGCACCAGCAGCGCGCCGGTTTCCGCCGCGCGGGCCTCGCTGGCCTGGCGCGCCTCGTCATAGGCGGCGCCGATGCGGTGCAGCGTGGCGCCGTAACTCTCGATCCGGTCGGTCTTGGCGGCAGGCGTCGCGACCGGGCAGAAAACCTCCGCCTGGTGGCCGAGCGCACGGGCCGCATAGGCCACCGCCGCGCCATGATTGCCGCCCGAGGCCGTGGCGACGCCGGCCGCCGGCACCTCGGCCAGCAACATCCGATTGAAGGCGCCGCGCGGCTTGAACGAACCCGTTGCTTGCAACAACTCCAACTTCAGGGCGAGCTCCAGCCCCAGCCCCAACTCGTCGGCGCCGAGTCCTATCAGGGGCGTCCGCCGGATATGGGGCGCGATACGCGAGGCGGCTTGGGTGATCTCGTCGCGGGTCGGGTGCATCGTAGGAAGCTGCCAGGGGCGCGGCGCGGTGGCAAATCCGCCCCCCTTTCAGCGCCGACACCTTTCTGCCATGTTCCGATCTCCCCCAGAGGGAACGGGATGACCCTGCATGCTTCCTGCGCCGCGCGCGCTGGCGACGCCGTGTTGATCCTCGGGCCTTCGGGCGCCGGTAAATCGGACCTGGTGCTGCGCCTGATGGGCCGCGGCTGGGATCTGGTCGCCGATGACCAGGTGGAGGTTTCCGCTGATTCCGAGGGGCTTCTCGCTGCGCCTTGCGCATCGCTGAGCGGCATGCTCGAGGTCCGCGGCGTCGGCCTGTTCCAGGATCTGCCGCATCGCGCGCCGGTCCGACTGCGGCTGGTGGTCGATCTCCTGCCCGGCACGGACCGGCCCACCCGGCTACCCGAAACGGCAGCCTATGAGGCGCTGGGCCACCGCCTGCCGCGCCTCGCGCTCAACGGACACGAAGCCTCGGCGCCCGAGAAGCTCGCCTTCGCGATGGAGGCCGCGCGCGGCCGCGCTCGCCTGATCGCCGGGTTCACTGCCTGATGGGCACGCCGCCGCCTTTGTCGCAGACGCCGCCGGGTCGGCCCGTGGTGCTCGTCACCGGCCTGTCGGGCGCGGGCAAGCTCTCCATCCTGCGCTCGCTTGAGGATCTGGGCTTCGAGACGGTGGACAACCCGCCCCTGGCCATCGTCGCGGAGCTTGCAGCCGATGGCGCGGCCACCCCGCTCGCCATCGGCGTCGATGCCCGTAGCCGCGGCTTTCTCGCCACCGAAGTGCTGTCCGCCGTCGCCGCGTTGCGCGCCAGGCACGGTATCGTGCTCAGCCTGGTTTTCGCGACCGCCGAGGAAGCCGTGCTGCTGCGCCGATTTTCCGAAACGCGGCGCCGCCATCCCCTCGCCCCCGGCGGCTCGCTGGGCTCGCGCGTTGCCGAGGGCATTGCGCAGGAGGCCGAGTTGCTGGCGCCGCTGCGCGATGCCGCGGACCTCGTGATCGACACCTCCGACCTGCCGCTGCCCGACCTCCGCCGCATGGTGGAGCGCCGATTCCGCCCGGAAGGCGCGGCGGGCATGGCGATTGCCGTGCTCTCCTTCGCCTATCCGCGGGGCGTGCCGCGCGATGCGGATTTGGTCTTCGACGTCCGATTTTTGCGCAACCCCCATTATGACCCGACGCTGCGCCCAATGACGGGGCGCGATGCGCCGGTGGCCGCCTTCATCGCCGAAGACCCTGATTTTCGCGCCTTCTGGGACCGCATGACAGACCTGCTCATCCTGCTGTTGCCTCTCTACCGGGCCGAAGGGAAGAAGTACCTCACCGTGGCCTTCGGCTGCACCGGCGGGCGGCATCGCTCCGTGCTTGTGGCGGAGCGCCTGTCGGCCCATCTTTCGCAATTGGGTTGGCGGGTGGACTGCCTGCACCGCGAGGCTGAGGCAGCTCGCACCAGACCCGACCCCGCCACGGCACCTGCCGCGCCGGGTGCTGTCGTTACGGGGCGGGAGGCCCTGTCGCAACCATCATGATCGGACTTGTCCTGGTTACCCACGGCCGTCTCGCCGAGGAACTGCGCCTCGCCATGGAACACGTGGTCGGGCCGCAGAGCGCGGTCGCGACTGTGTGCATCTACCCCGACGACCAGCTGGAAAGCCGGCGCGAGGATATTCGCGCCTCGATCGCACTGGTGGACCAGGGCGATGGCGTGGTGGTGCTGACCGACATCATGGGCGGCACGCCCTCCAACCTCGCCTTTCAGCTGTGTGACCATCGCACGGTGGAGGTCATCGCCGGCGTCAACCTCCCCCTGCTGGTGAAACTCGCCAAGCTGCGCGGGACGGAGCCGCTGGCCGAGGCCGTGGCGCATGCCACCGCAGCGGGCCGCAAGTACCTCGCCAGCGCGGCGGAATTCCCTGATGCGCCCAAGATGAATGGCGGCAATCCTGGCTCTGCCCCTGCCCCTGCCCCTGCCGCTGCCCCAGCCCCCGCCCCCGCCCCCGCCCCACCCCCACGCCCCGCCCCCCCCCCGGGCCCCCCCCCCGGCCCACGCCA
>JBBSCP010000188.1:0-9118 GCA_038250135.1 Acetobacterales bacterium
CGAGGTGGCCTTTTTCCCGCCCGTCACCGGCGGCTAGGCCATGACGCCCACCATCCGGGTGCAGGCGACGGCCTTCGACCTCGCGGCCGAATCGGCACTGCTGACGGCCGGGCGCGTCGATATCGGCGGGCTGGCGAGCTTTATCGGCCTCTGCCGCGCCGATGACAGGCTCGAGGCGCTGGTCCTGGAGCACTACCCTGGCATGACCGAACGCGCCCTGTTGAAGATCGCCGCCGAGGCCTGCGCACGCTGGCCGCTCACCGGTTGCACGCTGCTGCATCGTGTGGGGCGAATCATCCCCGGCGAGCCCATCGTGCTGGTCCTGACGGCAAGCGCGCATCGCCTGGCGGCGCTCGAAAGCTGCGCCTTCCTGATCGACTGGCTCAAGACCGAGGCGCCCTTCTGGAAGCGCGAGGAATTCGCGACCGGCGAGGCGCGCTGGGTGGACGCCAAGGACTCGGATGATGCCGCCGCCGCGCGCTGGGCGAAGCGCGATTGATCGCCGCAGCCTTGTCCATCGCCGCCGGCGCGGTTCTGCTGATCTGGCCGGCGCTGCTCAACGGTTATCCCATGTTGTTCAGCGATACCGGCGCCTTCCTGCACCAGACGCTGGGGCCGCTGGTGATCTGGGACAAGCCGCATGTCTATGGACCGTTGCTGCATCTGTTCCATTGGCGGCTCAGCCTCTGGGGGCCGGTGCTGGCGCAGGGGCTCGCGGTGTCGCATCTGCTGTGGCTCGCGGTGCGGGCGCTGCGCGGGGCCGGGCGCGGGGCCGGGGGCGGGGGCGGGGATCCGGCGATCCACCTGCTCGCCTGCCTCGCTGCCGCGGCGCTGACCACCGCACCCATCACCGTGGCGCTGCTGATGCCCGACGTCTTCGCGCCGATCGTGGCGCTGGCGCTGTTGCTGCTGGGCTTTGCCCGCGAATCGCTCAGCCGGGGTGAGGCGCGCTGGCTGGCGGTACTGGCCGCCTTCGGCATCGCCGCGCACCTGTCACACCTGCCGCTGGCCGCCGCCTTGGTGGGGATCGTGCTCATGTTGGCACGCAACCTGCGGGCCACGGCGCGCGTGGCGCTGCCGCTGCTCGGCGCAGTGCTGATCCTGCTCGGCACCAATCTTTGGGGGCATGGGCGGGCCACCCTCTCGCCGCATGGCGCGACCTTCCTGTTGGCGCGGTTGCAGGCGGATGGGCCGGCTGCCGAGGTGATCCGGGCGCGCTGCCCCGAGTCCGGCTGGTACCTATGTGCCTTCGCCGACCGCCTGCCCATGGACAGCGACGATTTCCTCTGGCTGCCCGACAGCCCGGTGAACCGCGCGCCGGACGGCACCGCGCGGTTTCTTGGCGGCGCGCTGCTTTCGGCCGAGGCCGGGGTCATCGTGGGCGAAACGCTGCGCGCGAAGCCATTCGCCATCGCCCAGGCGACGGCGAATGGCTTCGCGGCCACGGCGGGCGACACGCTGGTGGCGAGCCACCTTGCCGCCGCCGTCCGCCCCCGGATCGCCGAGGGCTTTCCGGCGCGCGAGTTGGCGGCCTACGATTCGGCGCTGCAACCTCGCGGGCTGTTGCCGGCGGCGGCCGCGCCCTTCCTGTGGCCACACGGCCCGGTGCTGGTGCTCGGCGCGCTGCTGGCCTTTGCCGCCTGGCGGCAGGCGGTTCAGGCTCCTGACCAGCGCCGGCTCGGGCTGGTGGTGGGCGTGCTGGTGGCGATCACCGCCAATGCCTTCGTCACCGGCGGCCTCTCAAAGCCGCATCTGCGCTACGAGGCACGGATCCTTTGGCTGATGCCGATCATCGCCGGGCTGGCGCTGGCGCCGCGACGGCCATGAGGCTGGCCTCCCTGCTGCTCGGCTCCCTGGTGCCCGGCGCCCTGCTGCTGGTTTGGCCCGCGGCGCTGAATGGCTTTCCGCTGGTGTTCATCGACACCGTCTCCTACCTTTTCCATACCACGGCGCCCGAGATTCCCTGGGACAAAACCCAGGCCTATGGCCCCTTCCTCCACCTGTTCCATTGGCAGTGGTCGCTATGGCCGCCGATGCTGGCGCAGGGGCTTTGGGCGTCCTGGTTCCTCTGGCTGGCCCAGCGGGCGGTGCGCGGGGAGGTCTCGCCGGCCTGGCACCTGCTGGTGTGCGGCGTGCTGGCGGCGCTGAGCGCGGCGCCGTGGTTCCTGGCGACGCTGATGCCGGACGCCTTGACCGCGCTCGTCCCGCTCGGCCTGTTTCTGCTGGGTTTTGCCGCGCTCTCCCGGCGAGAGGCCTTGGCGGTCGGCGTGCTGACCACGCTCGCCATCGCGGCGCATCTCTCCCATTTGCCGAACGCGCTGGCCCTGGTGGTGCTGACGGCGCTGCTGACGCGGCTGGTCACGCCGGTGCTCCGCGTGGCGGCGCCCTTCGCGCTGGCGCTGTTGCTGCTTGGCACCTCCAACCTGATCGGCTTCGGGCGCTTCACCCTCTCGCCGCACGGCTCTGTGTTCCTGCTGGCGCGTCTGCAGGGCGATGGCCTGGCTGCGGCGACGTTGCGGGAGCGCTGCCCGCAGGCCGGCTGGCACCTCTGCGCCTTTGTCGATCGCCTGCCGATGGACAGCGACGAATTCCTCTGGGACGGCACCAGCCCACTCAACCGCAACGCCGACGGCTCACCCCGCGCCATGGGCGGCGTGCAGGGCGCGACCGAGGCGCGGGAGATCGTGGCGGCGACGCTGGCCGACCGCCCCGGTGCGGTGATCGCGGCCATGCTCGGCAATGCTGCGCGGCAAATCCTGCTGGTACAGGTGGGCGATACGCTTTCGGCCGAGCATCTGGCGGCCTCGGCCCGTCGCCCGATTGCGGCACATTTCCCGCCCGACACGCTCGCTTCCTTCGATGGCGCGCTCCAGATGCGCGGCCTTTTGCCGGCGGCGGCCGCCCCTTTCCTCTGGCCGCAAGTGCCTGTGCTGATGGGTGCGGCGCTCGCGGCGCTGCTGCTGCTGCGCGTGGCGTGGCGCGCGCGGGACCTGCCACGCGGCGCGCTGATCCTGTTCGCTTTCGCCGCCCTTGTGGCAAATGCGGTGGCAACCGGCGCGCTGTCCAAGCCGCACCACCGCTACGAGGCGCGGATCATTTGGCTGCTGCCGGCCGCGGCATTGCTGGCGGCCCTGCCGCGGCGGCGACCTCAACCGGGGTAGAAGAAGCGTTCCTCCACCACCTTGCCGTCGCGCACGGTGTAGAGGCCGATCTCGTTCATCTTCGTGCGCTTGCCGCTCGCTTTCTCCGTGACGTCCATGGCGAAGTGCAGCGCGAACTGGTCGCCGTGCACCCAGGGGCCCTCGGTCAGCGCCTCATGCATCTCATGGGCGCCGAGCCACCATTCGCCTTTTGCCTGCACCGCGGCGGCGCCTTCGACACGGGCCATCGGGCCCGCGAAATCCTCGAGGCTGACGATGTCGGGCGCGTTGAACTGCGCCGCCGCCCCCTCATGATCGCCCGCCTTGCACAGCGCGGCAAAGGCCGCGGCGACTTCCTTCGTGGTCATGGTCGGACCCCTCCTGATGCTGTGGCCCAATGTGCAACGTCGCGCATGACAGTTGCAATCGCGCTATGGCGCGCGCGGCACCGCGCAGGCCGAGACCAGGGCGCCGATATCGGCCCAGCTAGCGCGGCGCTCCAGCACCTGCTGGCCCTGCGTCTCGCGCAGCACTTCGGGCCCGGTCTCGGCGCCGAGTTTGGCGCAGAAGCGCAGCGCGCCGGGATTGCGGGCAAAGACCCGCAGATCGGCGCTGCCACACCCCTGCGCCTGCAACCGCGTCGCAGCGAGGCCGAGCAGCGCGCGCCCGATGCCCGCATTGCGCATCCCGGGGCGGACATGGAGGTTGTCCACATGGCAGTTCGTACCCTCGCGCCAAGCCGCAACGAAGCCCGCAACCTGCCGCCCTGCCGTCGCCAGAATCACCGCGCCGGGCCGCCGTTTGGCGCCAAGCACGACCTGCCAATGCGTGGCGAGGGAGTGTTCGATGGGGCCAGCGAGGAAGCCGTCCTCCAATACGCCGCGATAGGCATCGCGCCAGGAGGCGACGTGCAGCGCCACAACCGCCGGTAGATCGATCGGGCGGGCGGAGCGCAGCCGTAGGGCCATGGACATCATCCTTGACTGCCCCCGCTGTTCCCGGGCGGCCACCGCAGGTTTCAAGATGCAAACATTGCGATCGCTACTTGCGCACGCCACCTTAGCCTATATCCGGTGTGCGATCGCCACGCGATGGTAACGGAAGAGAATCGGATGGAAATTCTGCCGATGACACGCAGCAAGCTCGTCCGCCGGGCCATGCCGGGTGAGGCTGGGGGGAGGCTCAAATGAAGGCCGGGGCAGAAGCCCGGCCCGCGCCGGAGGATCGCGCCGCCCCGGCAGCCGGGCGCAACCTGCTGTTCCTGCGGGAGGAGGAACTGCGCCTGGCGCAAGACCTGCTGTTTTTCGGCTACCGCGACTTCACCGCGGGCGCGGATGCCATCCTCGCCGAGCTCCAGATGGGCCGGGCGCATCACCGCGTGCTGCATTTCGTCGGCCGCCGGCCTGGCATCACGGTGGGCGAATTGCTGGGCATCCTTGGCATCACCAAGCAGTCCCTGGGGCGGGTGCTGACGCCGCTGATCGAGGACGGCTTCGTGGTGCAGACCTCCGGCCGCGCCGACCGCCGCCAACGGCTGCTGACGCTCGGCCCCAAGGGCGGGGCGCTCGAGCGGCAATTGTTCGAACGCCAGCGCGAGACGGTGATGCGCGCCTACCGCGAGGCCGGCCCCCAGGCGGTTGAGGGTTTTCGGCGCGTCATGCGGGGCATGATGGGGATTGAAGCGCGCGAAGCCCTGCAAAGGCTGGAAGACCCCGTGCCCGAAAGCGCGGCGCGATGAGCACCGCCGCCGAGCCCGCACATCTGCTGGTGGTCGATGACGATTCGCGCCTGCGCGCCCTGCTGCAACGCTTCCTGACCGAGCAGGGCTTTCGCGTCACCGCCGCCGCCGATGCCGCCGCCGCACGGCATGCGCTCGCCTCGGTCAGCTTCGACCTGATGGTGCTGGACGTGATGATGCCCGGCGAGAGCGGCATCGAGCTGACCGAAAGCCTGCGCCGCGACGGGGCCGAGGTGCCGATCCTGATGCTCACCGCCCGCGGCGCCCCGGATGACCGGGTGCAGGGCTTTGAGAGCGGGGTCGATGACTACCTCGCCAAGCCCTTCGACCCGCGCGAACTGGCGCTGCGCATCCGCACCATCCTGCGCCGCGCCGCGCCGCTGCCGGTGGCGGAGCACAGCCTCGGACCGGTGCAGCTCGGCCCGCGCTGGTTCGACCCGAACCGCGCCGAGCTGCGCGGGCCGGAAGGCGTGGTGCGCCTGACCGGCGGCGAACAGGCGCTGCTGCTGGCGCTGGCCCGGCGCCCTGGCGACGTGCTGAGCCGCGAGGAGATCGCTCACGCCCTCGGCACGCCCGAGGCCGGGGAGCGCGCGATCGACGTGCAGGTGACGCGCCTGCGCCGCAAGGTGGAGCCCGACCCGCGTGAGCCACGCTTCATCCAGACGGTGCGGCACCGCGGCTACGTGCTGCGGCCGGGGGTCTAGGCGATGCGGATCAACGGCTTCGATCGTCTCGCACGCGCCGCCCTGCCGCGCGGCCTGCTCGGGCGGTCGCTGCTCATCATCCTGCTGCCGCTGCTGATCCTGCAGGGCGTTGCGCTGCAATTATTCTACGGCGGGCACCTCGACGTGATCTCGCGCCGGCTGGCGAGCGGCGTGGCCGGCGAAATCGGCCTGGTCACGGAGCACATGGCGCGCCACCCTGGTGCTGCGGAACGCGCCTGGCTGTTCCGGGAAGGCGCCTGGCGGCTCGACCTCGGCCTCGCCTTCGAGGCGGGTGCCACGCTCGGACCCACGCCGAATCGCGGCGCCTCCCTGCCGCTGCTGCCGCTGGAGGAGGATCTGGCGAATGCAATGAATGAGCGCGTGCGCCTGCCCTTCGACGCCGATTGGCAATCCGACCCGCGCAGCGTGGTGATCCGCGTCGCCCTGCCCGACGGCGTGCTGCACGTGGAGGCGCCCCGGAAACGCCTGTTCACCAGCACGCTCTACCTGTTCGTGATCTGGCTGGTCGGTACGGCGCTGCTGCTGTTCGCGGTCGCGGCGCTGTTCATGAAGAACCAGGTGCGCGCCATCCGCCGCCTGGCCGGCGCGGCGGAGGCCTTCGGGCTCGGCCGCGACATCGGGCCCATCAAGCCGGAAGGTGCGGCGGAGATCCGGCAGGCGGCCTCGGCCTTCAACCGCATGCAGGAACGCATCCGCCGCTTCGTTGCCCAGCGCACTGACATGCTGGCCGGCATCAGCCACGATCTGCGCACGCCGCTGACGCGCATGCGCCTCGCCCTGGCCGTGCTGCCGCGCCAGCCCGAGGCGGAGGAGGACATCATCGCGCTCGGCGAGGATGTCGAGGAGATGGAACGCATGGTCGCCGCCTATCTCACCTTCGCCCGCGGCGAGGGGCAGGAGCAGGCGCAGCCGGCGGATCTGGCGGAGCTGGTGCGCGATGTGGCGCGCAAGGCGCGGCGCGACGGGGCCGAGGTGGCGGTGGAGGGGCCGGCGGAGCTCGTGTTGCCGCTGCGGCCGGATGCGCTGCGGCGGTGCCTCGCCAATCTGCTCGACAATGCGCGCAAGCATGCGGGGCACATCGCGGTGGCGGTGGGGCTGGTGCCGCGCACGGATGCCGGCGCCAGTTGGGCGCAGGTCACCGTGGATGATGACGGGCCGGGCATTCCGGAGGCGCAGCGCGAGGAGGCCTTCCGCCCCTTCGCGACACTGACCGCCGGCGGCACCGGGCTGGGGCTGGCCATCGCGCGCGACATTGCGCGGGCGCATGGCGGGGACATCGTACTGGAAGACAGCCCGCTCGGCGGGCTGCGCGCGCGGGTCAGGCTGCCGGTCTGAGGATGGGCCTCAGCGGCCGGGGGTGGTCGCCCCGGTCTTGGCCGCCATCACCTTCACCTCGTCCATCGCCTCGGCGAAGCGCTTGTTGAGCAGGCCGAGCGCCTCGCCATTCGATTTCTGGATCAGGTCTGCCACTTCGCGCATGTTCGCCACCGCGCGCTCATAGCCCGACTTGAGCAGTTCGGCGTGACGCGCTGCGTTGGCCTGGGGGTTTTCGCTACCGCTCATGGCGCGGATGGCGTCTGTCATCTCGGCCATCGAGGATTGCAGGATTTCCATGTGCCGCCGGGCCACGGCCTGCGCGCCTTCCATCGCCACCTTGTTGGCGGCCGAGAGCGCCTCGAGGTTGCGGCGCTGCGCCTGGGCGAGGCCTTCCAGATCCGGCATGGCCGGCAGGCGGAATTCGGAGAGCATCTTCATCATCTCGTCGGGCTTCATGCCAAATCGGTCAGACATGGTCGGTAGCCTCCTGCCTTGGTCTGGCTCGATCATACCCCAGCCGTCCCCCCGACAGAAGCGTCCTGAACGGAGTGGGCGCGTGTGGCCCGGAACAATTCAGGCTAAATCTTTGAATTATAGAATGAAAGGCGGCTCATGGCTTTTCCGCATCATCCACCTTCGTCGAGTGCTTGGCGAAGTTGCGTCACCCCATCGGCGCGGCGAGGTCGCCGCTGTCGAGCCGAAAACTGCGCGCCGCCTGCTCTGCCCGCTCGAGCGTCTGGTCGAGCACCGCCATGGTGGGGCCAAGATCCTGCGTCTCGTCCTTGCCCCAGGCATTGGTGACGCGCAGCCAGACGCCGACCAGCGCCAGGGCGCGAAGCTGGCCACGCGGGCTGGCGCTGTCGATCTCGGCGGCTTCGAGCATCCGGGCCATGGCGCGCCTCAGCACGGGGCCGAGCGCCACCGACAGCACGGCATCGCCGCGCATGTCGGCCATCAGCCGCTGCATGCCGGCGCGGTGCGGCTGCAGCGCATCGATGCCGCGCATCAGCACGTCGAAGATGCGCTCGCGCGGCGAGCCGCCCTGGCCGGGCAGTGTGCCTGCGGCGACGATCTCCGCCACCCGCTCCCCATGCAATCGCAGCAGTTCCAGCCGCGAGGGGAAGCGCCTTGCGAGCTCCCCGGTGGTGAGGCCGGAGGCGGCGGCGAGCCGCGCCAGGGTGACGCCGCGCCAGCCATGTTCGGCGATCACGCCGAACAGCGCGTCCATCAACTTGTCGTCAGGGTTTGGTAAGATGTCCATGACCCTGGATGGTGGGGGTTCAGGCGCCACTCGCCAATGGGGCGGCGCGTGATTATCCCGCGAGTTCGCGCGAGCGTGCCGTGGCAGCGGCAATGGCCTGCGACATCAGGGCGGGCCAGGCGGGCTCGGCCATCAGCACGGCCAGCGCACGCTCGGTGGTGCCCTTGGGGCTGGTGACGTTCTTGCGCAGCACGGCGGCATCCTCCGCGCTGGCGCCAAGCAGCGCGCCGGAGCCGGCGACGGTGGCGCGCGCCATCCGCCGGGCGAGCTCGGCGGGGATGCCCTGCTCGATCGCGGCGCGCTCCATCAGCTCGGCCAGCAGAAAGACATAGGCGGGGCCCCCGCCGGAGACGGCGGTCACCGGGTCGAGCAGCGCTTCATCCTCGACCCAGGCGGTCTCGCCGGTGGCGGCGAGCAGCGTATCGGCCAGCGCCCGCTGCGCCGGAGTCACGCTGGCGGAGGCGAAGGCGACGGAGAAACCCTGGCGGATGGCGGCGGGGGTGTTCGGCATGGCGCGCACCACCGCGGCAGCTTCGCCGAGCGCGCCCTGCATGAAGGCCACCGTCTTGCCAGCCATGATCGAGACAAAGACGCCAGAGCCCGCGAATCGAGCGTAGTGCGGCAGCGTGGCCGGCGCTTCCTGCGGCTTGGTCGCGAGCACGATGGCGGCCGGGGCGAAGCCTGCGGGGATTTCGGCCGGGTCGCGCAGCAGCGTGGCGCCAGGCAGCGGGCCGGCCGCGAAGGGGTCGATGACGATCGTCTCGCCCAGGCCGCGCTCGCGCCAGCCGGCAAGCATCGCGCCGCCCATCTTGCCGCAGCCGATGAGAAGCAGGGGGGGAAGGGTGTCGGTCATGAGCGGCAGGGTTACCCTTGGCGCGGGCACTGGCAAGGCCGCCCGTTCAGCGGCCGCACTCGGCGCTGCGGGCGCTGTAGCGGC
>JBBSCP010000189.1:0-9095 GCA_038250135.1 Acetobacterales bacterium
CTGCATCGCGCGCGTGCGGCGGCGGTCAGCGCCATCCCGACCAGCACGGGTGCTGCAAAGGCCGTGGGCCTGGTGATGCCGGAACTCAAGGGCAAGCTGGACGGCACGGCGATCCGCATCCCCACGCCCAACGTCTCGCTCGTCTCGCTGGACTTCGTGCCGGCCAAGGAAGGTGTGACGAAGGAGGCGGTGAACGCGGCGATGAAGGCGGCCTCCGAGTCCGGCCCGCTGAAGGGCATCCTCGGCTACAACACCGCGCCGCTGGTCAGCATCGACTTCAACCACGACCCGCACAGCTCAACCTTCGACGCGACGCAGACGCAGGTGGTCGATGGGGGCCTGGTCCGCGTGATGTCCTGGTATGACAATGAGTGGGGCTTCTCGAACCGCATGAGCGACACCGCGGCGCTGTTCGGAAAGCTTTGAAAGGCCGCCGGCCCGGCGCAGGACGCCGAGCCGCGCGCGCTGAATGAGGAGCGCTAGAGCGATGTCCTTCCGCACCATCGACACGCTGGACGCCCGTGGCAAGCGCGTACTGCTGCGCGCCGACCTCAACGTCCCCGTGCGCGACGGCCGCATCACCGACCGCACACGGATCGAGCGGCTCTGCCCCACCATCCGAGAGCTCGCCGATCGTGGCGCACGCGTGATCGTGTGCAGTCATTTCGACCGGCCGAAAGGCAAGCGCGTGCCGGAGATGTCGCTGCGCCCGATGGCCGAGGCGCTGGCGGAATCGCTCGCCCGCCCCGTCGCCTTCGCCGAGGATTGCATCGGGCCTGTGGCCGAGGCGGCGGTCGCGAAGCTTGCCGATGGTGAAGTCCTGCTGCTCGAGAACACGCGCTTCCACGCCGGCGAGGAGAAGAACGACCCGGCGATGGCGGCCGCGCTGGCGAAGCTCGCGGACGCCTATGTGAACGACGCCTTCTCGGCCGCGCACCGCGCCCATGCCAGCACCGAAGGCGTGGCGCATCTGATCCCCGCCTATGCCGGGCGCCTGATGCAGGCCGAGCTGGAAGCGCTCGACGCGGCGCTTGGCAAGCCGGCGCGGCCTGTGGTGGCAATCGTCGGCGGGTCGAAGGTCTCGACCAAGCTCGACCTGCTCGGCAACCTCACCAAGCGCGTCGAGGTGCTGGTGATCGGCGGCGCCATGGCGAACACCTTCCTCGCCGCGCAGGGCCACGACTTGGGCCGCTCGCTCCAGGAGGCCGAGTTGCACGACACGGCGCGCGAGATCATGGCAGAGGCAGCGGCGAACAAGTGCGAGATCGTCCTGCCGGTGGACCTGGTTGTCTCCGCCACCTTCGCGCCCAACCCGCCGACCCGCACGGTCGGCGTCGATGCCGTGCCGGGGGACATGATGGCGCTCGATGTCGGCCCGCAGACGGTCGAGATGGTGGAAAAGCGGCTACGCACGGCCTCGACCCTGGTGTGGAACGGCCCCTTCGGCGCCTTCGAGACGCCCCCCTTCGACAGCGCGACGCTTGCCGTGGCGCAATCCGTGGCGGGCATGGTGTCCTCCTCCGGGCTGAAGGCCATCGTCGGCGGCGGCGATACCGTCGCGGCGCTGCACCATGCCGGGGTCGCCGAGCGGATGACCTATGTATCGGCGGCCGGCGGCGCCTTTCTGGAATGGCTGGAGGGCAAGACCCTGCCGGGCGTCGCGGCGCTGGAGCCGAAGTAACCGACCCAGGATTTCTTCACCCTCGAGTCGCTTTCTACCGACGGTTGCTGGAAGGTTAACGGCGCCCTGGGGGATTGTCCCCCCCATGGCACCGATCAAAATTTTTCCCCCGAGCCGTATTCCCTTAACCGGGCGTTCAGACCTGCGGTCCATGGTCGTACACATGATCAACACGAACTCCCTCGCCGCCTTCACCGCCGAGGTGTCGCGCCTGCAAGGCCCGGCGCAGACCCGCGGCACCACCTCCACCGCAACAGCCGGCCCGAACCAGCCCTTGCAGCCAAGCCAGCGCAAGCTGGAGGCCGTGCCGGCGACGCCGAATGCGAATTTGCCACGCGGGTCGCTGCTCGACCTGCGCGTTTGAGTTCAGCCATCGGCCTTGCAGCGGGAGGCGCGGCGGCCCACCCTTGAACGGATGGACGACAGCCGCTTCACCCGCCGCATCCCCGAAGGCGAGGACCGCGAACGCCTGACCTGCGGCGATTGCGGCTATGTGGCCTATGAAAACCCGAAAATCGTCACCGGCTCGGTCGTGGCCGTCGAGGGCAGCATCCTGCTCTGTCGCCGCGCCATCGAACCCCGCCGCGGCTTCTGGACCATCCCCGCCGGCTACATGGAACTGGGCGAGACGGTGGAGGAAGCCGCCCGCCGCGAGGCCTGGGAGGAGGCACGCGCCGACCTCACGCTCGACGGCATGCTGGCGGTGTACTCCATCGCCCGCATCGGCCAGGTGCAGATCATGTTCCGCGCCAGCCTCGCGACCCCCGGTTTCGAGGCCGGGCCCGAGAGCCTGGAAGTTCGCTTGTTCGCCTGGGAGGACATCCCCTGGGACGAGCTCGCCTTCCCTACCGTGCATTGGGTGCTGCATGCTTGGCGCGCGGCCGGCCCCGGCCCGCTGGGCGCACCGGTGACGAACCCACCTGCCGATCCGCGTGGCGTCACCCCGCTGGACGCAGGATAATGCGCCGCACCCTGCTGCTCGCCCTGACGGTCCTGCCCCTTGCCGCGGCGGCGCAGCCGGATCGACCGCGCCTGCGCGTGATGGTCCCGAATGCTTCCGTCGCCCCGCAGAGCAGCCTGCCCGTGCCGCGCGATGCCCCCGCCCCGGTGCCGAACCGCAACCTCGAAGCCCCGCCGGAGCGGGAGGGACGCCAGGGACCGGTGCTCGAACCCGCGCTGATTCAGCCCAACGACATCACCCGCGGCCATACCTTTGGCCGGGAACATGCGCCAGACCGCGGCGATCGGCTGTTTCGGGAGCCCGCCGCCGGCGCCCGGCTGCGCATTCCGTTGCAATAGAGCACGACCGAATCACTTGGGTCGATCTCGTGCTCCATGCAGGATTGAAGCTATAGCGCCGCATCTGGCACGTCTTTTGCTTATCCGCGTACCCAAGGCAACGCAACGGGGCGATGCCATGGAACTTGCCGCCGCCTGAGGCGCGGCCTGCCCTTTGGGAGTGCAGCCATGCGGCGTCGCCACCTTCTGACCGCCAGCCTCCTGGCACCGCTTGCCGCGCCAACGACGCTGCGCGCGCAGGGCACTTGGCCGGCACGGCCCGTGCGCATCGTGAACCCCTATGCGCCGGGCGGTACCTCGGACCTCGTGGTACGCGTGCTCGCACCATTGCTGGAACGCCAGTTCGGCCAGCCCTTCATCGTTGAGAACCGCCCCGGCGCGGGCGGGGCTGTCGGCACCGCGCTGGTCGCGGCCGCACCCGCGGACGGCTACACGCTGCTGGTGACCAATACCGGCCCGCTCGCCGTCTCGCCGAGCCTGACGCCTGCACCGACATACGATGCGCAGCGAAGTTTCAGCTACATCACCATGTTTGGCGGCGCGCCCATCCTGTGCGCGGTCAAGGGCGACGGCCCGATCCGCACCTTGGCGGAATATACCACGGCGGCGAAGGCGCGGCGCGAGGCGGTGAGCTTCGGCTCCTCCGGCGTTGGATCGGTCGGGCATCTGGCGGGCATGCTCTGGGCGCAGGAAGCGGGGGTTGAGCTGCTGCACGTGCCCTTCCGGGGCGCTGCGGATGCCGAGCAGTCGATCCTCGGCAACAACACGACCAGCCTTTGGAACACGGTCGGTGCCCATACCGGCGGCGTGCGCGGCGGCACGATCCGCGGCATTGCCGTGACCAGCGCCACCCGCATTGGCGCGCTGCCCGACGTGCCGAGCATCATCGAGGCCGGCTTCCCCGGCTCCGTCGCCTCCAATTGGTTCCTTCTGGCTGGCCCGGCAAACCTGCCGCCACTGATCTTGGGCCGCCTGCGCACCGCGCTCGTCGCCATGATGGCCGAACCCGCGATGCGCGAGCGATGGGACGGCCTCGGCCTTGTCTCGTTGGGCGATCCGGACCCGGCTGAGATCGCCAGCTTCGTTGCAACCGAAGCCGCGCGCTGGGCGCCGGTGGTGCGCGCCTCCGGCGCCTGAGCCCTACCTCCCCGCCCGGCCCGGTTGCCAGACCGGGTCGGAGGTCTGCCAGAAGGCGGCGGCATCGCCGCAGCCTGGAGGGAAGGCCGCGAGGCGCAAGCCGATCGTCCTGGGGTCCTCAGTAGCAGCCTGAGACTGCGAGGCGGCAGGTGGCGCCGGAGTTGCCCTGACATCGGCGCCACAACTGTCCCGATCGGGCGGAAGCAGGGTCCCGCCGAAACCCCGCCCGAGGCCGCGCCGCAGGCGACCAACAGCGGTTGCGCCTGGCGTGCTGCCGGCAGCGTCAGGCGGCACGCGCTGCCCTCGCGGCAATGGCTGTCCCAATAGGCGGTGCGGGCGCGGTCCTGGCCGGCGAAGATCAGGATGGTGCTGGCCTGGCAGCCGTTGCCGCGGCTGGTGATGAAGCGGAACAGCTCGGCCCGGCGCGTCGCTTCCGGCATGGCCAGAAATTGCTCCTGCAGCGGGTTCGGGGCCTGCGCCCAGGCCGCCTGGGCGATCTTTGGCGAGGCCGAGCACGCTGGCGCGGGAGATCTGCCCGCGCGGCATCGGCACGCCGCGCTCCGGAAAGAGCAGGCCGGCGCGGCCAGCGCACCGCCAAGGGCCAGAAGGCCGCGGCGCGGTAAGGGCCAGAAGGCCGCGGCGCGGCTAGGGATTGCGCAAAGGATATCTCCGGGCTCAGGCAGGCGTATTTTAGGGCGACCTTCGCCCTGCATCAATCCAACCCGACCAGGCCGCGCGCGTAGTCCCGCGCCGCGAAGGGCCGAAGATCCTCCGCCCGCTCGCCGACGCCGACCATGTGCACCGGCAGGCCGAACTCCTGCGCCAACGCCACCACCACGCCGCCTTTTGCGCTGCCATCGAGCTTGGTGACAACCAGGCCCGAGACCTCCACCATCTCACGGAAAATCTTCACCTGGCTGAGCGCGTTCTGGCCCGTCGTCGCGTCGAGCGTCAGTAGCACGGAATGCGGCGCGGCGGGTTCGAGCTTGCGGATCACGCGGATAATCTTGCGCAACTCCTCCATCAGCGCCGCCTTGTTGTGCAGCCGCCCGGCGGTGTCGATCAGCAGCAGGTCCATGCCCTCGGCGCGGGCGCGGGCCAGCGCCTCGTGCGCGAGACCGGCGGCATCGGCGCCGTGCTTGCCAGCGACCACCACGGGGCAGCCGGTGCGCTCGCCCCAGATCTGCAATTGCTCGACGGCGGCGGCGCGGAAAGTGTCGCCGGCGGCGAACATCACCTTCAGGCCCTGCTCGCGATACTCGCGGCCGAGCTTGGCGATGGTGGTCGTCTTGCCAGTGCCGTTCACGCCGACCACGAGCACCACATGCGGCGCGTGCGATTTTTCGATGACCAATGGCTGCGCCACCGGGGCGAGGATCTCGGCAATGCTCTCGGCCAGGGTGGCGCGCACTTCCTCGTCGCTAACTTCCTTGCCAAACCGGGTTTTGCGGAAGCCGTCCACGATGACGCGCGCGGCCTGCACGCCCAGATCGGCGGCGATCAGCGTCTCCTCCAGCTCCTCCAGCGCCTCGTCATCCAGCTTGCGCTTGCGGAAGACGGTGGTGAGAGCATCGGTAAGCTTGGCCGTGGAGCGCGACAGCCCGGCCCTGAGCCGGCCGAACCAGCCTTGCGGCGGCTCCGGTTCGGGCGGAAGCGGTGCTTCGACGATGACCTCGACGGGGATCTCGACCGGCGGCGGGGGCGGCTCGGGCGTGTCCTTGCCGCGCAGCCGGCCCCAGATGTCCTTCAGCGCCATCAGGTGGCCTCCACCAGCAGTGAGTCGTCGGCGATCGCCTGCGCGCGGCCACGCAGCAGCGTGCCGGGCGGGGGTGCGTCTGCCATGCGGACCGGCGCGAAATGCGCGGTGTGGCCGCGGCCGTGGCGTTCCATCAGCACATCTTCTTCATGCCCGAGCCGGCTTTCGAGGAAGCGCTGTACCTGCCGCCGCCCGGCCTGCCGCAGCAGCGCCGCACGCTCACGCCGCAACGGCACGGGCAGTTGCGGCATGCGCGCGGCCGGCGTGCCGGGGCGCGGCGAGTAGGGGAAAATATGCAGGAAAGTGAGCCCGGCCGCCTCGACCAGTGACAGCAACTCGGCGAAATCCGCCGCACTCTCGGTCGGGAAGCCGGCGATGAGGTCGGCGCCGAAGGCGATGTCCGGGCGCAGCGCGCGCGCACGCCGCGTCAGCGCCAGCAGATCGGCCCGCGAATGTCGCCGCTTCATGCGCTTCAGCATCAAATCCGCGCCGTGCTGCGCACTCAGATGCAGATGCGGCATGAAGCGCGGCTCCTCGGCGATGAGGCGCCACAGGTCCTCATCCGCCGCCGCAGGGTCGAGCGAAGAAAGCCGCAGCCGCGGCAGTTCAGGCACCAGCGCCAACAGCCGCCGCGCGAGTTGGCCGAGGCGCGGCGTGCCGGGGAGGTCCATGCCGTAGCTCGCGATATCGACGCCGGTGAGCACGATCTCCGCCGCACCGGCCGCCACCATGGCGCGCGCGTTGACCACAACCGCGCCCATCGGCACGCTGCGCGAGGGGCCGCGGCCATAGGGGATGACGCAGAAGGTGCAGCGATGGTCGCAGCCCTGCTGCACCTGGAGGAAGGCCCGAGCGCGGCCCGCCATTTCGACCACCGGGCTCGCCGGGATGTCGCGCGCCTGCATGACGTCTGAGACCAGGCGTGGGGAGACCGGGCCGGGCGTCTGCCACGTCTCGGCGCGAAGCTTGTCGGCATTGCCGATGACGCGCGTCACCCCAGGCAGGCTGGCCCATGCCTGGGGAAGAATCTGGGCGGCGCAGCCGGTGACAAGGATCGGCCGCCCGGGCTGCTCGCGCGCCACGCGACGGATCGCCTGACGGGCCTGCGCCTCGGCCTCGGCCGTGACGGCGCAGGTGTTGACGATCAGCGCATTCCCGAGCCCCGCATCCCGGGCAAGCGCGCGCATCGCTTCGGATTCGAAGGCGTTGAGGCGACAGCCGAAGGTGAGGGTCTCGGGCGACATGCGGCCCCGCATATAAGCCTCGCGGGCGCCGGCCGGAACCCGCACCCAGCGTCATGCAACCGGCATCCGGGTGTCATATGGCCGACCCGGCCGCCGCCTAGATTGCATAGCTACTTTCCTGGAGGCCCCCCATGCCGCAGCGCCGCCGCCAGCTGTTTGGCGCCCTCGCCGCCCCTGCCCTACTGCCGCGCGTTGCCGGCGCGCAGGCCGATCCCCGCCCCGTGCTGCGTATTGCCGTGCAGGCGCTGCCACCGACGCTCGAGCCGCTGGAGGCGATCCCCAAAGTCGGGCTGCGCCTCACGACCAACGATCAACGGCCCCGAGAGCGATGCCGAGATGGCGTTTGCCGCCCGCGCGCATCCGTCCGCAGCGTCGCGACCCAGGTCAGCGGGTCGCGCTGTTCGAATGGATCCACCCACCATAGGCCGCGAGGCGCTGCGGCATGGCTGGGTCCGAGTGCTTCGTGCGGAACACCACTCGACGATGCGGCCCCTCGGCCTCTACCCCGGCGAGATGGCCGAAATTCACCTGGCCCTCGAAGGTCTGCGCCGTCGGGCCCCACATGCGCTCGGCCGAAAATGCTTCGAGCCTCACGCCAGAGCCCCGCGCGCGCCTGCTGGCGCTGCTTCGGGCGCATGGCGTTGCCATGGCAATTCCTCCGCGACATGCCGCCCTGCCCGCCCCCGGGCGCGGAGTTGGGCTTGGCGCAAGCCCCTGCAGCAGGAGACGACTGAAACTCCCAATGGCGGTTATGCCGAAGATATTTCTTTATTTAGCGCCACTATTGCCCTTTGACGGAAGAATTGTCTTTTCTGGTGCGCATCCCGCTTTCAGGAGCCGCACCCGCCATGTCCAAGGTTTATGTGATTCATGAGAACGAGCCCTGGGTCGTGCCGCTTCGCGCCGCCTTCACCGTGCTCGGCACGCCGCATGAGGAATGGTTCCTTGACCGCGGGCTGCTCGATTTAACCCAAGCCCCGCCAGAGGGCGTGTTCTACAATCGTATGAGCGCCAGCTCCCACACCCGCGGCCACACCTACGCGCCGGAATACGCCGGCGCGGTGATCGAGCATCTGGAACGCCACGCGCGCTCGCTGGTGAATGGCCGCCGCGCCTTGCAACTCGAATTGTCGAAGGTCGCGCAGTACCAGGCGCTGGCCGCGCACGGCATTCCCACGCCCGCAACCATCGCCGTGATCGGCACCGAGAACATCGCCGAGGCCGCGGCGCGGCTGGGCTACCCGCTCATTCTCAAGCACAACCGCGCCGGCAAGGGACTTGGCGTGCAACTCGTGCGCAGTGCCGCCGCACTGTTCGAGGCGGTGGCGCGGATCGAGGCCGATCCCGACCCGGCGGCGCACCCGCGCGACGGCATCTGGCTGGTGCAGCGCTATATCGCCGCCCCCGAGCCCTGCATCACCCGCGCCGAATTCGTGGGCGGGCGCTTTCTCTACGCCGTGCGTGTCGATACCAGTGAAGGCTTCGAGCTCTGCCCCGCCGATGTCTGCGCCATCGAGGAGGGGGCCGCCTGCCCCGCCGTGGCACCTGGCGAGAAGTTCCGCATCGTCGAGGGCTTCACCCACCCGTTGCTGCACCGCATGGAGGCCTTCCTGCTGGCCAATGGCGTGGGCGTCGGCGCCATCGAGTTCATCACCGATGAACAGGGCCAGAGTTTCGCCTACGACGTGAACACCAACACCAACTACAACGCCGAGGCCGAGCATCTCGCCGGGCGCACCGGGGGGCAGACCGGCATGGGGGCGATCGCCGCGCACCTCACCGGGCTGCTGTGGCGCCAGAGGGTGGCACGCGCTGCCTGAGAGGTAACGGGGCGGCCTTGCAAGCTGCCCCGCTCGCCCGTATAAGCCCGCCTCCGCGCGTCATGGCCTCTGACTGGGCATGCCTGGCCGCGGGAACGCGCCCCCGCCGCATGGTGCGGCCCGCCGCCTCGAAAGGGGTTGCGGCGCAAGGTGGGGCC
>JBBSCP010000190.1:0-9087 GCA_038250135.1 Acetobacterales bacterium
AGTTGGTGAAGGCGAGCGCCACATAGCCGCGCCGGGCCAGCGCCGCCACCGGCAGGCCCATGGCACCGGCATGGTGGCTGTTGGTGATGCCGAGGAAAGCCACGCCATGCGCCGCGGCCCGCTTCGCCGCCTCCGCCACCGCGAGTTCCACTGCCGGATAGGCGAGGCCATGCCCGGCATCGATCAGCGCCGCCCCGCCGCGCTGCGCGATGATCGCCGGCACGGCCGCGCCATCGGCCCGGCCATTGCCGAGGAAGCCGGCATATTGCGTCACACGGGAAAGGCCGTGGCCGGGCTGTCCTTCGGCTTCGCCTGCCACCAGGGCGCGCGCCGTCGCCTCTGCCATGCCGGGGTTGGCGCCGGCGCGGGTGAGGGCATCGCGGACGAGGGCCTTGGCCTCCTCCAGGCTCACTCTGGGCATCAGAGCCTGCAAAACAATCGAGGTTGAGCCCTAATGTCCGTTGGAAGCATTGAGTTTTTTCCTGCAAATCTGGAGTGGGCGGCCATTGACGCACAACCGCTCAGGCGTCCGGCCGGATCTGCGCTTGGGTGACGAGCGTGGCCCAGCGATCGGTCTCGGCGCGGACGAATTGCGTCGAGCGCGCGCTGTCCCAGCCGAGCACCTGGAAGCCGCCCTCCCGCGCGCGGCGCGTGGTGTCGGCATCAAGGATCGCCGCCAGCACGTCGCGTTCCAGCCGGGCGAGGATCGGCGCGGGCACGGCGGCCTGGGTCAGCACCGCGGTCCAGTTGGTGATCTCGAGTTCGGGCACGCCCTGTTCGCGCACCGTGGGCACGTCGGGCACCAGCGGGTGGCGCTCGGCGGAGGTGATGGCGAGCGGTCGCAGCCTGCCGCCGCGGATCTGGGCCAGGCACTCGGGCAGGTTGCTCACCATCACGTCGAGGCTGCCGCCGGCGAGGTCGGTGACACTCGGCGCGCCGCCGCGATAGGGCACGTGGATGATGTTGTCCCCCGCCCGCGAAACGCGGCGCAGCAATTCGAGCCCGAGATGCGGCGGCGAGCCATTGCCCGAGCTGCCGCCGGAGAGCGAGCGTGTGCGTGCCAGTTCCAGCAACTCGGCGAGCGTCCGTGCCGGGCTTTTCTCGGCATTCACCACGACAACCAGCGGCAGCGAGCCAAGCATCGAGATGACAGAAAAATCGCGCCGGAAATCATAGGGCGCGTTGGGGAACATCGTGGCGTTGACGGCATGCGTCAGCGTGATGGCCAGCAGCGTATGCCCATCGGGCGGCGCCTTGGCGGCGAGATCGGCGCCGATCAGCGCATTGCCGCCGGCGCGGTTGTCGATCAGTACCGAGCGGCCCCAGATCTCGCCAAGTTTCTGAGCCACGAACCGCGCCATGATGTCGGTGAGGCCGCCGGGCGGAAAGGGCACGATGTAGCGCGGGTTGCGCTCGGGGAAGGGCGCCTGGGCGTAGGCCAAGCCGGGCAAGGCCAGGCCGGCGGCCAGGCTGAAGGCGGTGCGGCGGCGGATCATGGGGCCTCCCGTTGCTGAAGTTTCCAGCAGAGTGGCAGCAGGCGGGCGCCGGCGTCCAGTTCACGTGTGCACCGCCTCCACGGCAGCGCAGCAGATGCGCGTGTCATCCTTCCGCCAGGCCAGCGCCGGGTGCGGGCCACCGCCCTGGTGGGGGGTGGCGGGAAACAGCCCGCGCTCGATGATGGTGGCCGACAAGCCGCTGGCCGCGAAGATATCGAGCACTTGCGACAGGCCGAGCCGGTTGCAGTAAAGCCCCGCCCGGCCTACCGCGCTGCCCTCCCAGAAGGCCGGGGAGAAGCCCAGATGGCGCAGCGCGCCGCCCAGATGGTCGTGGAAATCGATGCTGTGCAGCGCGAGCCCGCCCGGCGCCATCACCCGCGCCAGCGCGGCGAGCAGCGGCGCCATCGCATCGCGCCGCACATGCTCCAGCACGGCTTCGGAGAACACGAGGTCCACGCTGTCCGGCGGGATGCGCGCGAGTTGCTCGGTGCCGCCGACCAGGTAGGTGGCGCCGCAGGCCGCCAGCACTTCCTCGCGAGTCGTGCAGGCCGAAAGGTCGGGCGGCGAGAGGCCGGCGGCGCGCGCCACCTCGGCGGCACGGCGATAGGGGGCGAGGTCATGCGGCGCGGCGTCCTCGACGTCGAGATACCAGACCGGCCCGAAGCCCAGCGCCGCGGCAACAGGGGCGCGCGAGACCATGGCGCCCGGCCCCACTTCGAGCAGGCTGCGCGCAGGTTTGCCGATACGGGCCTCAAACAGCTTCGCACGGCTGACGAGCGGATCGAGCAGCTTGCCCGGCGCGGCCGCATCGAAGGAATGGCGGCGCAGCCCCACCGCGCGCCACAGCGCCGGCGGCACGGGCAGGCCGCCGAGCGCCAGCTTCACGCCGAACTTGACCCACCACGGCACCGGCGCGCCGGCGGCGTAGTCAGCCGGGATGATCCAGTCGTTCGAGGCGGCAGGCGGGAGCAATGCGGGCATGCGGGCGGCTATAGCGCGACCCGCCGCACCCGTCGATTTCGGTCGGCGGTCATGCTGGGCGTCGCGCCACCGCCCCGCGTGATGCCGAGGATCTGGGGTGCCAGCGCTTCGCCAGGGGTGCTGCCGTTCAGCCTCAGGCCGTTCGTCCTGAAGCCCTTATCCTCAAGGCCGTTGGACTCGATGCCATTCCAGGGTGCCGAGGGCGGCTGCGGCGAGGATGCGGATCATGGCGAAATCTCCCTTGCAAGTCGCGGTGCCCAAGCGGCGCCTTGTCGGAGCTTCAGGGCAGGCACACACGCCGCATGACGTCGCCGTGCTGCCTCGTGTTGCGTGTGTTTCGCTACGGTGCGCGCGAACGGTTCACCACCAACGACCCCAACGCCGTCGCGCGATCCTCGGTGCAAAGCTCCGGGCCGGTCAGGCCGGCGAGGCGCGGATGCGCCGCCAGGACATCGGCCAGCGCGCCATTCTCCGGCACGCGGACATGCGCGACGCAGACGGCGCCCTCGGGCATCCAGCCGGCCTCGAAACGCTGCCCGGGATCATTCGCCGGGTCCTGGAAGCCAACGCGGTCATCGATGTCGATCGACATGCCATCCCGCGTCCAGGCGCGTTCCGCCCCGCCATAGGCGGCGCGCAGCATGTTGGTGCAGGCGGCCTGGAAGGGCACCAGCGAACGCCCATCCGGCGCCTCGCAGATGTGTGCCGTCCGAGAGGTCAGCGCGGAAATCGCCCCCCTCGGCAGTCAGGCCAAGCAGCCGCGGCTGTGCTGCCGCCGGCGTGGCAAAGGCCAGCAGCAGCGGCGCGCGCGGCATGGCGACCTCAGGCACTTTCGTAGAGCCGCGTCAGGCTGAATTCGCGGTGGCCGAGCAGTTCGGCCGCCGTCTGCTCGCCCTCCGCGGTGCGGATGATGCAGTCGAGCAGCGCCTCGCCGGCCTCATCCATGTTGATCTGCTTCTGCAACAGCCCGGTGACGTCCACATCGATGTGTTCGCTCATCGTGCGCTGGGTGCGCGGATTGGCGGTCAGCTTGATCACCGGCAGGATCGGGTTGCCGATGACGTTGCCCTGGCCGGTGGGGAAGGTGTGCACGGCGAAGCCGGACGCCGCGCAGAGTGTCACCATCTCGGCCGCCGCACTCGACGAATCCATGAACCACAGCCCGGCATGGGTCGGTGCCTCGGCCTTGTCGAGCACACCATCGACCGTGCACTTCTTGCCGATCTTGGTGATGTTGCCGAGCGCCTTTTCCTCGATGGTGGTCAGGCCACCTTCGATGTTGCCCTTGGTCGGCTGGCTGTCGGAGAGGTCCGAGGTCTTGTGGCGTTCGATCATCGCCTGGTAGCGATCGAACATCGCCATGAACTGCGAGCGGATCTCGGGCGTCTTGCAGCGTGCCGCCACCAGATGCTCGCCGCCGGTGATCTCGGACGTCTCGCCGAACACTAGCGTATTGCCGTTCTCCCAAAGCTTGTCGAAGGAATTTCCAACGGTGGGGCAGGAGGCGAGGCCCGAGGTGGTGTCGCTCTCACCGCACTTCGTGCTGACCCAGAGCTCGACCATCGAGGCCTTGGTCTTCTTCAGGCGCGAGGCATGCTTGACCATGCGATAGGCGGCGCGCGAGGCGGCGGCGATGGTGTTGATGTCGCCATTCTGCTCGATCGCGAAACCCTCGACCGGCTTGCCGGATTTGGCGACGCCCTCGACGATCTTGCCCGTCCATTGCGGCTCGATGCCGATCACCACCACGCCCGCGACGTTCGGGTTGCAGCCCGTGCCGATGAGGGTGAGGAAGTGCAGGTCGAGGTCGGCGCCGAATTGCAGGCGGCCATAGGCGTGCGGGATCGCCATCGCGCCCTGGATGTTGTTCGCCACGGCCTGCGCCGCGGCGTTCGAGAGGTCGTCCACCGGCAGGATGATGACGTGGTTGCGCACGCCCATCCGGCCGTTCTCGCGACGCCAGCCCTCGAAGGAGGCGCTTTTCAGATCAATGCCCATGTTGGCGTTCCCTCTACCAGCGCTTGGTCTTGACGTTGTGCACGTGCAGATGCGCGCCGGGCTCGATATCCGCCACGGCGCGGCCGATATCGACCCCGTATTTGATGATCGAGTCGCCCTTGGCGATGGCGCGAATCGCGAGCTTGTGGCCGATGGGAATGTCCGACCTGGCGTCGAACTTCATCATCCTGTCCTGGTCCATGATCCAGCCATTGAGCGTGGCGCCGGCCTTGAGGCCCTCCACCACCACAACGCCGACACTGTCGCCTTCATCATGGACGACGAAATCGATCGTCATCTTTTTCCCCCGCAAGTTATTGGACGGCGTTGACCCTAAGCCCCCGCGCTGCCCCCTTCAACCACCCCCCGGAAAGTGGCATGGTGAGCTCGCGGAACGGAGGAGAAGACGCATGGCCGGGGTGTTCTGGTATGATGGCAAATGGATGACCGAGGAGCCGAAGATTCTCGGCCCCATGGACCACGCCTTCTGGCTCGGCAGCGTGATCTTCGACGGCGGAAGATCGTTCGGTGGCGTCGCCCCTGATCTCGACCGGCATTGCGCGCGCTGCATCGACAGCGCGGTGAAGATGCTGATGAAGCCCAAGCTGAGCGCCCAGCAGATCGAGGATCTGTGCCGCGAGGGCCTGGCCCGGATGGGGCCGGAGGCTGTCACCTACATCCGCCCCATGTTCTTCGTCCGCAGGGGTATCGGCAGCGCCCGACCAGACCCGGACAGCACGGATTTCATCCTGTCGATCTATGACAGCCCGCTGCCGGCCTTCACCGGCTTCTCGGCCTGCATGACGCCCTTCCGCAAGCCTGCGCCCGACCAGGCGCCGACCGATGCGAAGGCGGCCTGCCTGTACCCCAACGGCGCCCGCGCCAACGCCTATGCGGCCGATAAGGGCTTCGACCAGGCGGTGATGTGCGACTCGATTGGCATGGTGGCGGAATTCGCCAGCGCGAACCTGATGTTCGCCAAGGATGGCGTGGTGGTGACGCCGGCCGTGAACCACACCTTCCTCAACGGCATCACGCGCCAGCGCATTCTCGGCCTGCTGCGCGAGGCCGGCGTGCCGGTGGAGGAACGCACCGTACGGCCCGAAGAACTCGCCACGGCAGACGAGATTTTCTCGACCGGCAACTACGGCAAGCTGCTGCCCTGTACCAACTACGAAGGCCGCGCGATGCAGACCGGCCCGCTGGCGACCAAGGCGCGCACCCTTTACTTCGACTGGGCTGAGGCGACCTGGCGCATCCTGCCCCGGATCGCCGCCTGACGGGCCTATAGCCCGAGCCTGGCCCAGGCCGCGCGCTCCTCGACCGCCGCCATCGCCCCTTGTGTGATGGCGGCGCCTGAGAGCAGGCGCAGCGGCCAGGGCGGCCGGCGCTCGCCGATCGTCACCACCCGCGCCTTCTCACCCCAGCGCGCCTTGATCTCGGAGGGCGCGTCGCCGAGCTTGTCGGCCAGGCCGAGTTCCACGGCCTTCGCGCCGGCCCAGAAGCGGCCGGTGAACAATTCGGCCTCTGGCGCGCGCAGCTTCGCCCCGCGGCGGGTGCGCACCCAATCCTGGAAGGTGCCGTGCAACTGGCCGAGCAGGCCGCGGAGGCGTTCCACATCCTCGACCCTTTCGGGGGCGAAGGGGTCGAGAAAGCTTTTCTGCTCACCGGCCGTATACAGGCGCCGTTCCAGGCCGAGCTTGCCGATCGCGCCTTCAAGCCCGAAGCCCGCGCTGATGACCCCGATGGAGCCGAGGATCGAGCTGGCATCGGCGACGATCTCATCCGCTGCGCAGGCGATCCAATAGCCGCCCGAGGCCGCGGCATCCTCGACGCAGGCGATCACCGGCACCTTTTTCTCCTCCGCCAGCCGGCGGATTTGCGCGCCGACCAGGCTGGATTGCACGGGTGAGCCGCCGGGCGAGTTGATCACCAGCACCACGCCGGCGAGGCGCTTGAGGCCGAAGGCGCGTGCCAGCAACGGCCCGGTGGTGGCGGCGCTGATGCCTGCTGCGCCGAAGCCGGAGGTGCGGGCGGCGATGAGGCCGCTGAGGCGGAGCAGCGCCACGCGGGGCGGACGGGAGAAGATCGAGAAGGTCATGTTCGATAGATGCGTCCGCGATCGGCCCGCACAAGCGCCCGCCGGGCGGGCTTCCCCCGCGGCACGGGCGGAGTCATGTAGGGGCTTGGGCATTTCTTGGGGAACAGCATGGGCAACGCGAACCGGGTCCTGATCGCCGGCGCCGGGCCGGTCGGCATGGTGGCCGCCGCCTATCTGGCGGGGGAGGGCATCCCGGTGACGATCATCGAGCAGGCACAGGATCTGCCCGATGATCTGCGTGCTTCCACCTTCCATCCGCCCACGCTCGACATGCTCGGCCGCTTCGGCGTGGTGGAGGCGCTGATCGAGCAGGGGCTGGTTTGCCCGTCCTGGCAGTTCCGTGACCGCAACAAGGGCGTGGTCGCCACCTTCGAGATGGAGCGGTTGAAGGATGACACGGCGTACCCCTTCCGGCTGCAATGCGAGCAATGGCGCCTGACGCGCATGCTGCGCGAGCGGCTGGCGTCGAACCCCGATGTCGCCTTCATCTACGACGCTAAGGCCGACTCAGTGGCGCAGGACGCCGATGGCGTGACGCTGACCATCGAACGCCCGGACGGCACGAAGGAATCGCTTCAGGGCCGCTACCTGATCGGCGCGGATGGCGCGCGCAGCGCCGTGCGCCGTTCCGTCGGCGTCGAGTTCCGCGGCCAGACGATTCCGGAGATCTTCCTTTCCCTCTCGACTACCTTCGCGTTCCACGAGCACATCGAGGATCTGGCGAACATCGCCTATATCTCCGACCCGGAGGAATGGTTCGTGCTGCTGCGCACGGCCTCGCTCTGGCGCGTGCTGTTCCCGACCGATGCGGAGGAGCCGGAGGCGCAGATGATGGACCCGGCCCGGCTGGAGTCGCGCCTGCAGGCGGTGGTGCCGAATCCGGGCGGCTATACGGTGGTGCATCGCACCGCCTATCGCGTGCATGAGCGCGTGGTGGATGAGTATGTGCATGGCCGCGTTTTTCTGGCGGGCGATGCGGCGCACATCAACAACCCGCTCGGCGGCATGGGCATGAATGGCGGCATCCATGACGCCTTCAACCTGGCCGAGAAGCTGACGCGCGTCTGGAAGGGCGAGGATATCGCCCTGCTGGGCCGCTACGGCCGGCAGCGCCGCAAGGTGGCGCTCGATGTCGTGCAGGCGCAGGCGCTGCGCAACCGGCAGATGCTGAACCAGCGCGACCCGGTGGCGCGGGCCGCCTATCACGACGAACTGCGCGGCACCGTCGCGGACCCCGCGATGCACCGCGCCTACCTGCTGCGTAGTGCCATGATCCAATCGCTGCGGGACCTGGAGGCGGTGGCGTGAGCGGGCATCCCGAAGCGGACATCTATCATCGCCAGGGCATGGGAAACCGCGCCGGCATGGGCACGCGCCCGGCGCTGGTCATCGTCGATTTCGTCGAGGGTTTCGCCGATCCCGCGCATTTCGGCGGCGGCAATATCGGCCCGGCGATCGCCCAGACGGTGCATCTGCTGGCCTTCGCACGCCGGCATCACTGGCCCGTCGCGCATACCCGCGTGGTCTATGCCGATGACGGCGCCGATGCCGGTGTTTTCACGCTGAAGGCGCCCTCGCTGCTGAAGCTGACGGAAACGAGCCCTTTGTCGCAGATCGTGCCCCCGCTCACGCCCGTCGCGGGCGAGCACATCGTGCGCAAGCAGGGTGCTTCAGGCTTCTTCGCGACCAACCTGGCGATGTGGTTGCAACAACGCCGCGCGGACACCGTGGTGGTGGCAGGCTGCACGACGTCGGGCTGCGTGCGCGCGACCGTGCTGGACGCCATGCAACATAATTTCCGCACCGTCGTCGCCACCGATTGCGTCGGCGACCGCGCGCTCGGCCCGCATGAAGCGAACCTGTTCGACATGGGCCAGAAATACGCGGATTTGATGACGCGCGCGGAGATCGAGCGCGCCGCCGGGTAGGCTCGAATCAGGCGCTGACCTGCGCGATCCAGTCGTTGAGGTTGTAATGCGTGCTGACGCGCGCGATGAGGCCATCGCGAATGTCGAAGAAGGCGCCGGCCGGGAGGCGGTAGGCTTGGCCTCGCGCCTCTGGCAGGCCCGGATCGGTGCGCAGATACTGGCCGATCACCGTGAATTCGGCCGCCGCGCGCGTGCCGGCGCTGTCCACCATCACCACGAGGTCCTCGATCTGCTCGGCGTAGGCGGCGTCCATCTGCGCGAGGAAGGCGCGGAAGGCAGGCTTGCCCCGGCGTCGGCCGCCCTGGTTCACGTCATGCGCCACATCCTCGGTGACGAGCGCGCACATGGCGTTGCGATCGCCTGCCACGAAGGCGGCGTAGTAGGCGCGGATCAGGCGTTCGGTCATCGGCTATACCCCAGTCGTGCGGGTTGCTTGCCGGCTGCCCCGGCCGGGCGGTATTGAAGGCGCGCACCCCCACACGACAAGACCGCACCCGAGCATGACCGATACGCCGCCGAGCTTCCAGGAGATCATCCTGCGCCTCCACAAATTCTGGAGCGCGCAGGGCTGCCTGATTCTTCA
>JBBSCP010000191.1:0-9065 GCA_038250135.1 Acetobacterales bacterium
AGCAAGGTGTTCAAACGCACCGCACCGAGCAGGGCGCGGCCCGGCCCCGGCACGAAGATCAGGTCCACGGCGGCAAACCCCGGGCTGGATATCCGTGCGCGTACGGCGCCGGCGGTCTCGGCGGGCCCGGCGACCGGGACGGCGGCATCGATGTAGGCCGAAACCGAACGGGCGATCTGGCCGCCGGAAGCGCCAAGGCTGGGCAGGGTGTCCCACCTCCGTCAGAACACAGCCGAACTTGGCCCCCTATCCCCGCTTCGCGATCGGGCAGAACACGTGGCCGCCCGATTCAAGACTCGTTCGAACCAGCACGCACGCGCCCGCCACGACCAGCCCGTAGGCCGCCAGCACCGCATCGCGCTGCCCGTCCGTCGTGCGGGGCGCCGCGATGGACCAGCCCGCCCCCTCATGTGCCGCGATGGCCTCGCGCAGCCGACGTGTCAGGCCGGTCTCGGTGCCAGGGCGAAGGATATTGGTGTTGAGGCCGAGCACCCGCACGCTCGGGGGCATGAAGGGGACGAGGTAACTGTGCGGATCGTCATCCAGCGTCACGACCAGGGCGCCGACCGGCACAGGCAAGGGGGGCACGCTCAACATCTGCGCGCCATGCGGGCCCTTGCCCCAATTCGGCAGGATCGTCGTGGCGATGGTGGCCGCGCCGATGACGCCCATCGCCAGCAGCGCCAATACGGCACGCCCGCGGAACGCCAGCGCCAGCGCCGCCATCAGCAGCAGCACCGCCAGCGCCTCGAGCAGCACCAGGTAGCGGTAGATGCCAGAGATCTTCGCCCAGATCGCGTAGGCCAGCACGGCGACGCCGATCAGCAGCCAAAACGGCCGCCGGTTGAGCCCCGCCCCACGCCAGACCAGCAGCGGTACAAGTGCCAGCAGCGACAGGTAGCCAATCGGCACGCGCCAATCGCGCATCCGCAGCTCGCTCACCAGGCCCTGGTTCGGCACCAGCCACCAGAAGGGGTAGAACACCGCCTGCAACGCCGAGCGCGGCAGGAAGCGCTCATCCGCCGGCGAGACGGGGAAGAAATCAGGTGATCGGAAGATGGCGTTGTACATCGGGAACATCGGGTTTCCGGTCTCGCGCCACAATGCCAGCGCATGCGGTGCCCAGAACAGCAGGAAGCCCGCGCCCATGGCGGCACCCGCCACCACCGCGGCGCGCAGGCCGAGCAGCAGCAGGATCATCACGCCAAGCGCCGCCGCGAAGGGCACCAGGGTGAGCTTCAGGCCGACCGCCATGCCCGCCACCGCGCCCGCCACGGCCAGCGGCGCCAGACGTGCTGGCAAGCCGGCGCCGGTGGCGCTCACCTCTCGCTGCACGAACCAATAGGCGAGCGCGATCGGGGCTGCTGCCAGAACATCCCCCGACGTCAGCCCGATGCCGGCCGCGAAGGCCACGCCGGTCAGGCCGATGGCGCCGGCCATCGCCGTGGCCACGATCGCCTGCAGCCGACTTTCGAACAACTGCCGCGCATGATCCCAGGCGATGCGCAGGAAGATGAAGGCGTAGATCCCCGCCGGTGCGCCGAGTACGAAAGCGCCGACGCGGGGGAAATCCTGGAACAGCCAATAGACGCTGAGGGGAAACAGGCTCAGCAGCGGGTTAAAAAAAGTCTGGAACTGCGCCGGCAGGATGTCGAAGAACAGCCGCCCGTTCAGCCACGCATAAGGCGCGTAGATGTGGTAGTTGGCGAGGTCCCAGTTGCGGTCCGTGCCGGTCACGACCGAGATCGTGCCGGCTGCCGCGACGCAGATGGCTGCCAGAAACCAGGGGAAGAAAGCGCTCGATGCGCCGGCACGCAAGACAGCCAAGGCGGCGCCCTTTTTGTTGCGCATGACAGGCGTGCGGGCCGCGCGCCCGTGGCAGGGCTTGCGGCGCGTCCGACGCTCGACTACGGCGCGTTACCACGGCCGCTCCGGCCCCGGAAGGAGTACTCCATGCCCGCAACCCAGCCCCGCATCGCGGTCCTCGTGCCCTGCTACAATGAGGCACTGACGGTCGCCGCCGTGGCAAAGGGATTTCGGGCCGCGCTGCCGGACGCCACGATCTACGTGTACGACAACAACTCCACCGACGGCACCGCCGATGTGGCGCGCGCCGCCGGCGCCGAGGTGCGGTTCGAGAAGACGCCAGGCAAGGGCAACGTCGTGCGTCGCATGTTCGCCGACATCGAGGCCGATTGGTACATCATGGTCGATGGCGACGCGACCTATGACGCCGCCGCCGCGCCGGGCCTGATCGAGACCGCAATCGCCGGCGGCTACGACATGGTCAACGTCGCGCGCGAGGAGACGGGTGAGAAGGCCTACCGTCGCGGCCATCGCTTCGGCAACCGGCTGCTGACGGGCCTTGTGGGCGCGATTTTCGGCAGCCGCACGCGCGACATGCTCTCGGGCTACAAAGTGTTCTCGCGCCGCTTCGTCAAAAGCTTCCCGGCCATGAGCACGGGCTTCGAGATCGAGACCGAGCTGATGGTCCATGTGCTGGAGTTGCGCCTGCCGGTGGCCGAGATCTCGGCGCCCTATGGCGAGCGGCCGGAGGGTTCGACCAGCAAGCTCGCCACCTATCGCGACGGCTTCATCATCCTGCGGCTGATCGGCATCCTGGTGCAGCGTGAGCGGCCCTTGGAATTCTTCTCGGGCGTGGCGGCGGTGCTGATGCTGGCCTCGCTTGGCCTGGGCGTGCCGGTGGTGTGGACCTTCCTCGAGATTGGGCTGGTGCCGAAGCTGCCCACGGCGGTCCTGGCGGCGAGCCTGATGCTGGCGGCCTTCCTGTCGGTGGCCGTGGGGCTGATCCTCAGCGCGATCACCCATACGCGGCGCGAGATGATGCGCCTGACCTACCTGGCGCTCAGGGGCTGACGCACGACTATTCCTCTCGGATCGATATCGTGCCGCAGCGGCCAAGCAGCGCCTTCGGCCTGCCCTTTCAGCGCCGAGCCGAGAGCACAAACACACCGGGTATGTCCCGCGAGGTGATGCCGAAGCGGGCCGAGGAAAGATACAGCATCTGGGCCTCGGCAAATCCGGCCGCGCGACATGCGTCCAGAACATCCCAGCCCATGATCTGGAAGACCAGCGATCCGCCCTCGGGATCCACCGGATTGCCGTGGTACTCGGGAGGCTGGAGGTGCTCTACCCCATTCGGCGTCAGGCGGGCGCGGATCTCGATCTCGTGCCGTATCCAGTAGAACGGGAAGGTCCCGATCAAACAGCCACCTGGCTTGAGAATGCGCGCGGTGTCGCGCAGCGCCGCCGGAAGGTCAGGCACATGCTCCAGGACCTCGTTGCTCACCACGAAGTCGAATGCTGCATCGGGGAAGGGGCTGCGCAGGATGTCCACCGCCGGCACCGGCCAGAGTGCTGCCTCGGCCGCCGCATCCGGCGCATATTCGGAGCAGAGGCAACGCGCATAAATGCCACGCAACCGCAACGCAAAGGACGTCAGGGCCTCGTGCAGATAAAGTCGTGTTTGCCACTTGTCCTGCGCCTTCGGCTCCATCGACAGGACATGAAGAACCGCGCGCAGTCGCGCATTCAGCCCATCGGCGATCAGGCTCTCCCGCGGCTCGCCACCTTCAAGCCGGACCTCCTCCCGCGGCGACAAGCCAAACAGCGGTGTCTCGAGCCCGACGCGGCAGGCCTCATGCACGATCGCCTGCGGCATGGCCGGCGCAAGGAGCGCGCCATGGCGCTCCGCCCAAACTCGCCACTCGCCAAGGCTGCCGAAGCCTTCACAGACTTCGGGCAGCGCCAATTCGGCATTTGAAGGCGGCAATATCGGCACGGTCATGGGCATGGCCGGAAGAGCGGGCGCCGCCACCTGCCCGCGCAGTAGCCGGATCAATGCCCGCAGTGGTGCCGTCATCCGCCAGGAAGAGCTGCTCTTGACCGCCGGCAGCTGGGCCTCTGCCTGGGCAAGGCGGCTGTGAACGTTCCCCGAACTGGCTGCGGAGCACCTTCCCGATGGATCATGCATCCCAACTGCCCTTCCTCGTCATTCACTTTCTGGAAATAGGACCTGTAGCGCCGCCTCCAGCGCGCCATCCGGAAGCACCGCCGTGCCGGGCGGCGTTGCGGTTGCTTCCTCGGGCGTGGAGGTCAGCAATATCCGCGTGCCGACCCCAGCCGCCGCAGCCGCCTGCATGTCGCTGGCGCGGTCGCCGATCATGACGGAGCGCGGCAGGTCGAGCCCATGCGCGGCCGCGGCGTCGAGGATCATCCCGGGGCCCGGTTTGCGGCGCGGTGACTCGCGGCGGTAGGGGCCGATGCCGGCGGTCGGGTGGTCAGGGCAATGCTCGACCGCGGTGAAGCGGATGCCCTGTTCGGCGAAGCGCGCCAGCATCCAGGCCGTGAGGGTCTCGAACTGTGCTGGCGTGTAATAGCCGCGCCCGATGCCGGCCTGGTTCGTCACCACCACCAATGCGAAGCCGCGCGCCTGCGCCGTGCGGCAAAGATCAAAAATGCCATCGCGGAAACGGAAATCCTCGATGCGATGGGTGTAGCCGGTGTCGTGGTTGATCACGCCGTCACGGTCGAGGAACAGCGCCGGGCGCAGCATCAGGCCGCGGCCCAGGCCGGAATGAGCGCTTGAGCGCGGGCGAAATCCTCGGGCGTGCCGATGTCGAGGAAGGGGGCGTCGGTGGCGTGCGCGCGCAGATCGAGCGTGCCGGGGTTCGCCAGCACCTGCTCCTCCAGGCTGAAGGCACCAGTGATGGGTCGGCGCTGCGGCAGATCGGCGCGCACGATATAGACGCCAGCGTTCACGAGTCCGGGACCAGATGACCCCTTCTCCTCCAGGCCCAGCACGCGAGTGCCCTCAACACTCACGCTGCCATAGCGCGCACGATCCGGCACCGGGCGCACGGCGAGCACGAGATCGGCGCGCGGCGCCTCCGCGGCCAGGGGCGCGAGCGGCGCGCCGAGCCAGGTATCGCCATTGAGCACGAAGACGCGCTCGCCCGTGGCGTGCTCCAGCGCCGCATAGAGCGCGCCGCCAGTGCCGAGCGGGGCTTTCTCTCGTGCATAGGTCAGCGCCATGCCGGCAAATTGCTCACCGAGCGAGTCCTGCACGACCTCACCCATGTAACCGGTGGCGAGGATGACTCGGGAAATGCCCTGCTGAGCGAGTCCGTCGAGCAGCCAATGCAGGAACGGCCTTCCCGCGACGGGTGCGAGGGGCTTGGGCACGTCGCTCACCACGGCGCGCAGCCGCGTGCCGAAGCCGCCGGCCAGCACGATGGCTTCGCGGGGCATCGTCACGCCTGGCGGGGGAACATCGCGGCCTCGATCATGCCGCAGATGGCGTGGCCGAGCACCTCATGCCCCTCCTGGATGCGGGGCGTGCTATCGCTCGGGATACGGATGCAGATGTCGCAAAGGGCGAGCATCTTGCCGCCGCCCTGGCCGGTGAAGCCGATGGTGGCGAGGCCCTGCGCGCGCGCCGCCTCCAGCGCCGCGACGACGTTGGGCGAATTGCCGGAGGTCGAGATGCCGTAAAGCACATCACCCTTGCGCCCGAGCGCTTCGACCTGCCGGGCGAAGACGCGCTCATAGCCGTAGTCGTTGCCGATTGCGGTGAGGATCGAGCTGTCGGTGGTCAGCGCGATGGCCGGCAATCCGGGCCGGTCGTAGTAGAAGCGCGAGACAAGCTCGCCTGCCCAATGCTGCGCATCCGCCGCACTGCCGCCATTGCCGCAGAGCAGGATCTTGCCCCCCGCGCGCAGCGACGCCACGCTTAGCTCCGCCACGCGCGAGGTCGCCTCGCAGAGCGCTGCGTCGGCGGCCATCGCGTCGAGCAGTCGCGCCGTGACGTTGATTGCCGCCTGGACCGTCTTCAAGTCCGCCATGCCGTGGCTCCTTCCGAAGTGTAGCGCACCGTTTCCGCCCTGAAGCTGCGCGCGCCAAGTGCTGCTATCACCGCGCGGCGCTTTTCGATCGGGGCGAGGAACATGATGAAGCCGCCGCCGCCCGCGCCGGAGACCTTGCCTGCAGTGGCGCCGGCCGCGATCGCAGCCTCCAGCGCTTCCTCGATCAAGGAATTGCTGATGCCGGCGGCCATGTCGCGTTTGCTTGTCCAGCCGGCATGCAGCGTGCGCGCCACACCGGCGAGGTCGCCCTTCAGCAGAGCCTCCTTCATCTCGGCCGCGGAGACCTTGAGGCGGTGCATCGCCTCGATCGACTTCACCGAGCCCTGCTGCACGTTGCGCGATTGCTCGGCGATGATGGTCGCACTCTGCCGGCTGACACCGGTGAAACACAGGATGGTTTGCGATTCGAGTTCGGTGATGACGTCGCGGCGGATGCGCAGCGGGTTGACGATCACCGTGTCCCTGTCACGGAACTCCATGAAGTTGAAGCCGCCGAAGGTTGCCGCATATTGGTCCTGGCGCCCGCCGGCGAGGCCGAGATCCTCGCGCTCGATGACATAGGCCAGATGCGCGACGTCGTATTCGCCGAGCGGCAGGCCGAGCAGCTCCGTCATCGCCTGCAATACGGCGACGACGAGGGTGGAGGAGGAGCCGAGCCCGGAACCCGCCGGCGCTTCGGAAAAGGTCGCGATTCGCATGCCCATGGCGCGGCCACCGCAGAAATCGCGCATCACGCGGTTGTAGATCGCCCGGTGCAGGTCGAGCGTGCCCTCCAGCGGCAGCGGCAGCATGGCGGGCAGCTTGGCGATCAGGCCGAGGTCGTGGCTTTCCACCTCCACCATCTCGTCATCGGTGAGGGCGACGGTGGCGTAGATGTAGCGGTCGATGGTCGCGTTCATCACCGCCCCGCCATGCAGATCGGCATAGGGCGAGACATCCGTGCCGCCGCCCGCGAGGCCGAGCCGCAGCGGCGCGCGGGCGCGCACGAGCGGGCTGCGGCGGTACGGCGTGTCAGAAGGCATGGGGAGGTTTCCTCATAGGGTCGCCAGATGATCCTCGATCAGGCTGCGCAGGTCAGGCGGCACCACTTCGCGCCAGGCTTGGACGCCGGGCAGGTGGCCAGGGTTGCGGCGGATCAGCTCCGTCTTGAGGTAGGGGAAGCCGTGCTGCTCGACCAGCAGACGCCACAGATGGTGCGTCGGGTTCAGCGGGTAGCGCAGCACGGCCTCCAGCGATGCATGGCGGGGGCCGAGTGCCACGTGATCCGCCGCGCTCAACCCCTCGCACAGTCGAGCATATCCGAACAGCGCGGCGCAATGATGGCCGGCCTGGCGCATCCGGCGCGTCAGGCCGATCTCGCCCGCCTGCACCGTGCGCCACTTGCTGCGGCTGTCGCGCTGCTGCGCGAGATGCGTCATCAGGCCGGCCACCGCGCCTGCGCCACGCGCGAGCAGCGCATAGGATTGCAGGTGCGGACCACCGCCCCAGCTTTCGGTCAGGCCAAACAACCCTTCCCCCCCCGCGCGCCAGGCCTCGACCAGCGGATCGAGCGGCAGGAAGGGGCCGAGCACGCTGTCGTTCACCAACAGCAATTCCGCGGGCGCGGGCCGGTCGCGCAGCGCGATGGCGGCGGCGTCGCGCCAGGCGCCGAAATCGCGCCCGACATTGCGCCGTCGTAGCCGCAGCACGGTCTCGGCGGCGACCGCCTGCCAATCGGCCTCGGGTGGCGAGGCGTTGGTGACGAAGACCATGTCGAAGCCGGCCCGCCGCCACAGCGCCAATTGCCGCAACACCATCGCCGAGACGCGCCCCGTGCCCGACCAATGCAGATACAGGCCAAGCGCGTTGCCCTGGCGTGGCGCATCACCCGCTTCGGTGGCGAGGATGCCGCCGCGCAGCGGGTTCAGCCGGTCCAGGATCTCGGCGCCGAGGATCTCCGCGCCCACTTCCACCAGGCGCCGGGCGAAGCGCAGCGGTGACTTCGCCACAAGGCCGTGCGCCACGCGCCCAAGCCCGGAGCCCGCCGGATCGATCTCGGTCAACGCATAACGCATTGTTGCGCGATAGCAGGCGCGACCATTGCGGTCGAGGCGGTCGGGCGATACGGGATGGCGATGGCCAAGGCTCCGCCGATCCCGACTGCGCCGGCGCACCCGTTGCGCCGCCTGATGCGTCGCCTCCCGATGCTGCGCCGGGCCTTGGCAGCGGCCTTGCCATATCTGCAACCTTTGCTGCGGTGGATCGAGTCGCCGCGCTACGATCGCTGGTTCGCGCGCTGGCAGGCGAGCGGGCCGGGCGATGATGCGGCCATCGCGGCGCTGGTGGGCGCTGCGGCACCGATCCGCGTGATCCTGCCGCCGGGCGCGAGTGCCGCGCGCGCGAGCCTGGCGGCGCAGATCGCCGTGCCCTGGACCGAGGCGCCGCTGGCTCAGGGGCTGGTACTGCGCCTTGCGCCGGGCGATCGGCTGGTGCGGCATGCGCTGGCGGAATTGGCGCTCGCAGCGCGCGCCTCCCTTCGCCCGCTGGTGATCTATGCGGACGAGGATTCGCCCGATCACGGCCCCTGGATCAAGCCGGCATTCGACCCGGACCTGCTGCGCCAACAACCGGCCTTCGGCCATGCCGTGGCGTATGATGCGGGGCTTCTCGCGCGGCATGGACTCACCACGCTGGAGGGCCACGCGCTGATGCGCGCGGCCGTCGCGGCGGCGCTGGCCGAAGCTGGCGCTGCCGCCATCCATCACATCCCCGCGATCCTGCTGCACCGCGCCGCCGCGCCGCACCCGCCCTGGCGCGCTGCCGGCGGTGCGCCCCCTGCCCGCCTGCGTGTGCCGATGCCGAACCTTCTCCCGTTGGTCACCGTCATCGTGCCGACACGCGACGCAACCGCGCTGATGGCGGCGTGCATCGAAGGCCTGCTGAACCGCACCGACTACGCACCGCTGGAAGTGCTGATCTGCGACAATGACAGCACTGATCCCGCGCTGCTGCGCCGCTTCGCCGATTGGGCGCGCGATCCGCGGATTCGCATCCTGCCCTGCCCCGGCCCCTTCACCTTCGCCGCCATCAACAACCGCGCCGCGCAGGAAGCCCGTGGCGAGATCCTTGTCTTCCTCAACAACGACACGGAAGTTCGCCACGCCGACTGGCTAAACGAGATGGTAAGCCACGCCGTGCGGC
>JBBSCP010000192.1:0-9024 GCA_038250135.1 Acetobacterales bacterium
AGGGCCGGGTCGCCCTCGGGCCGCGCCGCCAGCATGCGGCGCGCGGCGGCGACCTCCCCGCCCGCGAGCAGCGCCTCGGCGGCGGGGGCGATCAGGCGGTCGCGCAGCGGTTCCGGGTAGCCGAGCAGCAGCGGCAGGCCCGCTGCGATGGCGGCTGCCGCGGCGGCGCGATCGCCCCCCGGCCGTGCAGCGTCATACAGGCCGCGCCAGAGCTGCGCCTCGTCCGAATTGGGCACGCCCGGCGCGGCGACGCCTTGCGCCTCCGCCACCCGGCCGGCGACCAGGGCAGCTGCGCCCTGCAGGGCCAGCGCGCGTGGCGATTCCGCGAGGCGCGGATCCTCGCGCATCGCCAGAGCCGACATGGATTGCGATTCCTGTGGCAGGCCAAGCGCCAGCAGCGCTTCCGCCGCACGCAGCCTGGGTTGGCCGCGGCCGAGCGGTGGCGCGGAGACCACCGCCAACGTCGCGTTGCGCAACCGTTCGGACAAGGCCGGGACACTCTCGGTCGGTAGGTCAAAATGGCGCGACATCGCCGCCGCATCCACCGCGATAGGCCCCGCCGCGTCGCCGAGCGCCAGCGCCGTGCCGGGGGCCGCATCCAGGACGAAACGGTCCTCCAGCAGGCGCAGACTTAGGGTGTCGGCGCGCGGCAGGATGGCGACGCCGAGGCGCGTCGGCAGGATGTCGAGCGTCGCGCTGCGCCGACCCGTCGGCGTCGCCGCGCCGCCCTCGCGCTGCGTGCCGACAAGCAACACGCCGCCCGTCTCGGGGTCGAGCACCGCGAGTGTGCTGGCGGGGTTGGCGCTGCGCAGCAGCAGGCGGATCGGCGGGCCGGGCTCGACCTCGGGCAGAATGGAGCGCAGCGCGGCCGGCGGGTTCGGCGCTTCCAGCAGCCAGGCCTGCGCGTCACGGCGCAAGGTGGGGGCGGCGAAGGCGGCGGCCGGCAGGCGCAGCGTGGTGGCCTGCGCGCCCCGCGAAACCTCGACCTGCGCCAGCACGGGATGCTGCGCGAGGCCTGAGAGGTCGAGCGGTAGCGGCGCATCCAGCACCAGCAGCCAGAATTCGCCCCGGCGGAACAGGGCAGCGCCGACATCGGCGCCCGCCGGCACGGCGAGGCCGCCGCCGGGCAGTGAGCGCACCTGCGCGAGGCGTACCGGCGCCGGGCGCACCTGCGCGAGGTTACCCGGCGCGAGGCTTGCCGGCGCGAGGCTTGCCAGCGGTCGCGGTGCGGCGGCGGATGCCGGTGCGGCAGCCGGCGCAAGGGGCGAGACGACAACAGGCACCAGCGACGCAGAATCGATGGGTAGAGGGAGTGCCGGCGGTGGCGCCGGACGGGGCGCGGTGGCATTTCGTTGCGGCTGGGATTGGGGCCGGGATTGGGGCTGGGGCCTCGGGTCGGCGCGACGGGTGGGCTCGGTCAGGCCGGGGCGAGCCAATTCGGGGCGTGCCGATTCGGGGCGTGCCGATTCGGGGCGTGCCGATTCTGGGCGTGCCGATTCTGGGCGTGCCGGCGCAGCAGCAGGTGGCGCGGCCAAAGGCACGGCGGCGGCTGGGGGCGTGGCCCCGGGTGGCGCATCAGCGACATCCAGCACGATGCGGTTGCCCAGGCGATACACGCGCGGGCGGGCCTCGGGCGCAATGGTGATCTCGACACTCTCACCTGCGGCGCGCAGCGTGGTGACGTTGCGCGGCAGCCGGCTGGGCGGGGCATCGAAGGCGCCGGGGGCGTCGAAGCGCAGCGTCACGCGCCCTGGCGCCTGTTCCATGCGAAAGCCAACCTCGCGTGGCCAATCGAACACCACCCGGCCGTGGCTCGGATGGTCGCCCACGCGCACGCCTACGCGTTCCTGCGCCATCGCCGGTAAAGACAGCAGGGCCAGCAGCAGGGCCAGGAACGCGGCGGCAGGACGCATTAGTCGAAATCCGCCAACAGACGGTCGATATCCGCCTGGCTGACGCCGGCACCCGGCAATTGCGGGCCCCCGGCCAACCGGCGGCCTTCGGTCTGCGGCGTCACCGGCGCGGCCTTGGCAAAGGGCGGAGGCGGTGCCTCACCGGCAAAGCGCGACGTCACCGCGGCGACGCGCTCCTCGATCGCCTTGAGCGCCTGCACCACCTTGCCGATGCGCTGGCCGGTGATGTCCTGGAAGCTGCACGCTTCGTAGATGCGCGTCACCGCATCGCCGAGCTTCGTCGCCTCCTCGCCGCCCACCTTGGCGGCAACCGCTTCGAGCACCTCGCAGCAATCGAGGATCTCGTTGGTGGCCTGGGCGGTGTGGCCGACGATCGCGTCGAGCTCATCCGTCGCACTCGGGATGTGGCTCTTGGTGATGTCGTCAACGCGGAGCGAAGCGATTTCCTGCTTTGCCCGCGCCACCGTGCGGCCGAGCCCTTCGAGCTCGGCCAGCAGGGCGGCCTCGGTGGCGCTCAGATCGCCCGCCATGCTGTCGAGCACGGCGCGCACCGCCGCCTCGATCCGGGCATCCTCGGCCGTGGCGGGCGGACCCGCGATCCCGTCAGGCATGCACCATCACCTTCTCGATCTTCTCGCGCAGCGTCTCGGCGTTGAAGGGCTTGACGATGTAGTTCGAGACGCCGGCCTGCTTCGCCGCCACCACGTTCTCGGTCTTGCTCTCGGCCGTGATCATGATGAAGGGCGTGGATTTCAGCCGTGCATCGGCCCGCACCTCCTTCAGCAGGTCGAGGCCGGTCATCGGCGCCATGTTCCAGTCGCTGATCACGAGGCCGAAATTGCCTGCGCGCAGCTTGGCCAGCGCCTCCTGCCCGTCCGTTGCTTCCTCGACATTCTCGATGTCGAGCTGCTTCAGCAGGTTGCGGATGATCCGCAGCATCGTCTTGTAGTCGTCGACGATCAGAACGTTTGTGCTCTTGTCCATCGGCCTTCAGCCCCTGTCCTCATTGCGCCCGCCATCTTGGCCTGCATCACCCCGGCCTCGGCCCTTCTGGCCGTGCCGTATTCCTGTCGCCGCCTCAGCGGCTTGCCACCCGCTCCGCGCGCAGCCGCGCGAGTTCGGTGGTCAATTGTCGTGCCCGGTCGGGCTTCATCGCGCCCAGCACCGGCGCGGCCTTGGCCTCACGCATCCGATCGACGATGCGCACCAGCACGGGCATCTCCAACTCGTCGAAGATCGTCGCCGCATCGCGCGGACGCATGCCTTCGTAGAGCCGCACGAGGCCGCGCATGCCGGCTTCCTCGCGCGCCGTGCGGTCGCGCTCCAGCGCTTCGAGCCGCTGTTGCAGCGCGGTGAGTTCCTCGATGCGCTGGCCGAGGCGCCGTTCCGCGGCATTCACAACCTGCTCGCGGGCCGCGGCCGCCTGTTCGCGGGCCTCGATCTCAGCGCGCCGGGCGCGCAGCGCTTCCAGCACCGCGCGCTCGGCCATCGCCTCGGCGCTGGGTGGTGGCGGCGCGGCCGGCGGCGCAGGCGCCTGAGTCACAGGTGGGGCGGTTGACGTGGCAGGGGGTGTAGCGGGAGGGGGCGTGCCAGGGGCAGGCGCGCTCTGGGCTTGGGCGGCCTGCACCATCACGCCCCGCACCTCGCCCTCCCCGCCCCGCATCAGTCGTTCGAGCTTCGTGGCCGCCAGCATGCCCGCCAGCATCATCAGAACGGGCAGCAGGCGCAGGCGGCGCGGCCAGGCGAGCCAGGGCTTTACCCGCGCCATGCTCAGCGTTCCCCCCGCAGCGCGCGCAGCAATTCACGCTCGGCCTCGCTGCGCAGCACCGCCACCGGGCGCGCCGCGACCGGCGACGCCTCGGCCGCCAGCGGACGGCTGGCACGCACCAGCGCGTCGAGCCGGTCGGCCAGCGTCTCGGCGCGCTCGGTGAGGAAGCGCAGATCCTCGCGCAGCGGCTCGGCCACCGCCACACGCTCGGCCACCGAGCGGCCGGCCTGTTCGGCGGTGGCGCGCAGCCGCGCAAGCGCAGCCTCCGCCGCCTCGCTCGCCTTCGCCACCTGTTGCGCGCCGCGTTCCAGCGCAGCACCTTCGCCGCGCAGCGCGGCGATCTGGCGTTCGAGGCGCCAGACGAACGGGATCGCCAACGCCAAGAGCACCAGCAGCGCGCCCTGCGCGGTCCATTCCAGGATACTCATGCCGAAGCCTCCGACGACGCGCGGTTGCGCAGCATGTCCTGCTCGATCCGCACCGCGAGACGGTTTTCGCGCCGGCCGAGTTGCGCCTCGAACAGCTTCACGTCGCCACAGCGCAGCTGCACCGGCGCGCCGGCCGGTGAGGACAGCATGATGCGGTCGCCGACATTCAGCCGCAGCACCTGCGAGAGCGACATCACCTGCTCATCCAGCACCACGTCGAGCGACACATCGGTCATGCGCAATTCCTCGGCGAGGTGGGTTTCCCAGATGCTGTCGCGGCCGAAGCGCTCGCCCATGAATTGCTGCAACAGCAATTCGCGCACGGGCTCCAGCGTCGCGTAGGGCAGCAGCACCTCGATCTTGCCGCCGCGATCCTCCATGTCGATGCGCATGCGCGCCAGCACGGCGGCGTTCGACAGGCGGGAGACGGCGGCGAAGCGTGGGTTCACCTCCAGCCGGTCGAAGCGAAAATCCACCGGGCAAAGCGGCTCGAAGGCCGCACGCAGATCACTGAGCACCACGGCGATCAGGCGTTCGACCAGCGTGCGCTCAATGGTCGTGTAGGGCCGGCCCTCGATGCGCATCGCAGCCGTGCCGCGACGACCACCGAGCAACACATCGACGATGGAGTAAATCAGGCTGCTGTCGACCACGATCAGGCCGTAATTGTCCCATTGCTCGGCCTTGAAGACGGCGAGCATGGCGGGCAGCGGGATGGAGTTCAGGTAATCCCCGAAGCGCAGCGAGGTCATCGCATCGATCGAGACCTCGACATTGTCGGAGGTGAAGTTGCGCAGCGTGGTGGACATCAGCCGCACCAGCCGATCGAAGACGATCTCCAGCATCGGCAGGCGTTCATACTGCACGAGGCCGGCCGAGATGATGCGCTCGATCCCGCTCTCCGCCCGGTCGCGGGAGGGGCCGCTCTCGAAGCCCAGAAGGCTGTCGATCTCGGCCTGGTTGAGCACCCGCTCCGCATCCGCGCCCGCCGCCGCGGCGGCGGGCGCCGCGGGGTCTTCCTCCAGCGAGGCGCCCCAGGCGGCGGCGAGGTCGTCGTCCTCCGTGCCGCTCATTGTACGAGAATTTCGAGGAACAGCACGTCGGTGACGCGCGCCGGTGCGACGGCGACGGAAGCCCGCGCGATCAGTTCCTCGCGCAGCCGGTGCGTGCCGGCGCTGCCGCGCAACTCCTCGGGCCGCACTTCGCGCAGATAGGTCTGGAACAGGTCGAGCAACCGCGGCATCGCCGCCTGCACCAAGGCCTCGTCTGCCGCACGGCTGATCTCAAGCTTGGCGCGCAGCCGCACGAAGCTGGCGCGCCGGCCGGGCGCGTTGAGGTTGGAGACGATCTCCGGCAATTCGACGAAAGCAGGAGGACTGCGCGGCGGTGGCACGGGTTCGGCCGCCGCGGCGCTTTGCTCTGCCGGGGGCGGGTTCATGCCAAGCAGACCGGGCAGGATGCCGCTGAACCAGGCGCCGGCCCCGCCGCCGCCAAGCAGGAGCACAGGCAGAAGAATGAGCAGCAGCTTCTTCTTGCCGCCGCCCTTCTTCGGTACGCCATCCTGCGCTTCCGCTGCCGCTTCCGCCTTGGCTGCCGCCGCCATGACCTTGCCCGCGTCCTTCTGCCGCCGGCACCCGGAGTGGGCGCCACCGCCGGAGAATGCGCCGGAGAGACTTAAGGAATGATTGCTCGGGCGCGCGACCGGTCAGGCCTGCCGGCAGCCGGCAGGGCTTGCCGAGCAACCCGGCAAGCCGCGCCGGGAAATGCCCTCGGAGCGCCCCTGGGAGGCTGGCACGCGCCTTGCCAAGTCCTTGAGCCACGTCATTTGCGCCGCATTCGGCGAGTTGGAGCCCCCCGCCATGGACAGTCCTGGCTACATCGTCCTGTCACGGCTGATCGCGCAGACCCGCGCCACGGCTGTCACCGCGAACAACGTCGCAAATGCCGACACGCCCGGCTTCCGCGCCGCGCGGCCGGTCTTCGGCGCCGTGCTGGAACGCCAGATGGGGGTGGAGGCGCCGCAGGGTGGCCGCGACCTTGCCTTCAGCCAGGACCGCGCGACCTTCCGTGACGCCGCACCAGGCTCCCTCGCCGTCACGGGCAATCCGCTCGACCTGGCTCTGCCGACGCCGGAGGGTTACTTCGCCGTCGAGACGCCACGCGGCGAACGCTTCACCCGCGCTGGCCGCTTCTCGCTCGATGCCGAGGGCAAGGTGGTGGACCCGGAGGGGAATGCGCTGCTCGGTACCGATGGCAGGCCGCTGCGCATCGCGCCCGGCGAGAGCCGCATCGAGGTGCAGGGCGATGGCACGCTGCGCACCGAGAGCGGACCGGCCGGCAAGGTGCGCGTGGTGCGCTTTGCCGACATCCAGTCCTTGCAGGCCGAGGGCGACCGGCTGTTCGCCGCGCCACCCGACTTGCGGCCCGAGCCCGTGGCCTCGCCCGGCGTGGTGCAGGGCGCGGTCGAGGGCAGCAATGTGCGCCCCGTCATCGAGTTGACGCGCCTGACCGAGGACATGCGGCAGTTCCAGTTCGTGGCGCAGATGGCGGAGCGTGAGGGCGAACGCCTGGGCACCGCCGTAGAACGCATTCTGAAGCGCCGCTGAGGGGGAGATAGCCAATGCCTAGCCTGCATATTGCCGGAGATATCTTGAAGCCTGTGCCGGCGACGGCGAAAGGAGGCTCCAACCATGCGTAGCTTGCACATCGCCGGCACGGGGATGATGGCCCAGCAGACCAACGTCGAGGTCATCTCCAACAATATCGCGAATATGAGCACGACGGGCTACAAGCGCCGCCGCGCCGAGTTCCAGGATCTGATCTACCAGAACCTCCGCCGCGTCGGCTCCCAGAGCGCGGACACCGGCTCTGTGCTGCCGTCGGGCGCGCAGGTCGGTCTCGGCGTGAAGACCGGCGCGGTCTATCGCATCTCGGAACAGGGCAGCCTGTCGCAGACGGAAAACCGTTTCGACATCGCGATCCGCGGCAACGGCTATTTCCAGATCACCCTGCCCTCGGGCGAAACCGCCTATACGCGCGACGGCACCTTCGCGCTCAGCCCCGAAGGCCAGATGGTGACGGCCGATGGCTACGTCGTGCAGCCCGGCATCACCATCCCCGCGGCCGCACGCGACGTGACGATCAACGCGACCGGCGAGGTGCTGGCCAAGCTCGACGGGCAGGTGGAGCCGCAAAATGTCGGGCAGCTCCAGCTTGCGATCTTCGCCAATGAGACGGGCCTCGAGGCGATCGGCGACAACTTGCTGCTCGCCTCGCCCGGCTCCGGCGCCGCGCAGCAGGCGGCACCTGGCTCGCCCGGCTATGGCCAGGTGCTGCAAGGCTTCGTCGAGACCTCCAACGTCAATGTCGTGACCGAGATCACCAACCTCATCACGGCGCAGCGCGCCTATGAGATGAACAGCCGCGTGATCTCGGCCAGCGACGAAATGCTCTCCACCCTGTCGCGGTTGCGGTGAGCGCCATGCGGCTCATGCTGCTTCTGCTGCTGCTCGCGGCACCCGCCCAGGCGCAGGACCTCGCTACGATCCGTCCCTTCGTGCAGGTCGAGGAGCCGATGGTGCGGCTGTCCGACCTGTTCGAGGGCGCGGGGCCGCGCGCTTCGACCGTGCTCGGCCCGGCACCCGCGCCGGGGACGCGCATGGTGATCGAGGCCGCGCAGCTCGCCGCCATCGCGCGCCAGCAGGGCATCGCCTGGCGCCCCGTGGCAGGGGTGGAGCGCGTGGTGCTGGAACGCCCTGGCCGCCCCGTGGCGCGCGAGGAGGTGATGGCGCTGCTGCGCGCCGCGCTGCGCCACCAGGGCCTCGACGAGGACGCCGAGGTCGAGCTCACCGCCTTCGCGCCGCCGCTCGTGCCGTTGGCCGCACTCGTGCAGATCGCAATCGAGCAGGCGAGCCTTGATCCGCAGGCGGGGCGCTTTGCTGCCACCGTGGCCGTCGCGGCCGAGGGCATGCCGACGGCGCGGCTGCGTATCTCCGGCCGGGTCGTGGCGACGGCGCCGATGCTGGTCGCGGCGCGCCGGATGCAGGCGGGCGACGTGGTAGGGGCAGCCGATGTGCGGGTGATTCGGGTGCCGGCCTCGCGCCTTCGCCCCGGCACGGCCGAGCGGGCCGAGCAGGTGGTGGGCCAGGCGCTGCGCCGCCCCGCCGCGGCCGAGCAGCCGTTGCTGATCGCCGACATCCAGCAGCCGCTCGTGGTGGATCGTGGCAGCACGGTGACGATGCTCTACGACGTGCCGGGCCTGACGCTGACGGCGCAGGGGCGCGCGATGGAATCCGGCGCGCGCGGGGCCGTTGTGCCGGTGATGAACACGACGAGCCGCGTGGTGGTGGAAGCGCAGGTGATCGGCCCGGGCCGGGTGCGCATCACCAGTGCGCCGCGATGAGGAGGCCGCGGATGCGTCTTGTTTCCATTCTACTGCTGCCGGCCCTGCTCGGCGCCTGCGAGCGCCTGTCCGAGATCGGCCGCCCGCCGCAGATGGCGGCGATCGAAAACCCGACGGCCGATCCGCGCTGGCGCCCGATTTCCATGCCGATGCCCGCACCGCAGGAGCCTACGACGAATGCCAACAGCCTGTGGCGCAGCGGCAGCCGCACCTTCCTGCGCGACCAGCGCGCGGCGGCGGTGGGCGATCTCGTCACCGTGCTGGTCAGCATCCAGGACACGGCGCAGTTGCAAAACACGACGGAGCGCGAGCGCACGGGCAGGGATGCGCTCGGCATACCGCGGCTGCTGGGGCTCGACTCCTCCTTGCTGCGACTCTTGCCCAACTCGATCGATCCCTCCCGGATGGTGGAGACCTCCGGGTCGCAGGTCAGCAGCGGCAGCGGCACAACGCGGCGCAACGAAACCATCACGCTGCGCGTTGCGGGAACGGTGGCGCAGGTGCTGCCGAACG
>JBBSCP010000193.1:0-9014 GCA_038250135.1 Acetobacterales bacterium
CAGGAACTGATGCGCGAGGCCGGCGTCAGCCGCACCGTGGTGCGGGAGGCTGTGGCAGCGCTGCGCGCCGAGGGGCTGGTGGTGACGCGGCAGGGCGTCGGCGCCTTCGTCACCGAGCACCCGGGCGAGGGTATCTTTCGCTTGGCGTCGACCGAGGCCGCCGGACTTCAGCAGGTCATCCATATCCTGGAGCTCCGCCTGGCGCTGGAGGTGGAGGCGGCGGGTCTCGCCGCCGAACGCCGGGATGCAGTGGCGTTGGCAGCGCTCGCCGAGGCCGAATTGGCTTTTGCGGCCGCGATCGCCGAGGGCGGCGATGCGGCGGAAGCCGATTTCGCCCTGCACCGCGCGATCTTCGCCGCCACCGACAACCCGCATTTCCTGCGCTTCCTGGAAGGCATCGGCCGGCACGCGATTCCCCGCCGTGCGCTTGGGCTGAAGGAGCGCGGCGCGCAGGAACGCCTGGCCTACCTCGCGCAGGTGCGCGCCGAGCATGCACGGGTGGTGGAGGCGATCCGCGCCGGCGATGCCCCGACTGCGCGGGCAGCAATGCGTGCGCATCTTGAAGCGGCGCGCGAGCGTTACCGCCGCCTGGCCGCCGATCTGAACGCCTAGCAGCCTGTCGGACTTAACGCGCCGCCTCGGCCAGTGTTAGAATCTTGGGGGCACAGTGCGTGCACTCGGCAACACAAGCCGCGAGGCCTGGCCGCTGCTCGACAGTGCGCCGACAGTGGCCGCCACGCTGCCGGGCTTTGAGGTGTTGTCCTGGGTCGGCCTCGCCGCGCCCGCGCGCACGCCACCCGCGATCATCGAGCGCTTGAACGCGGAGCTGCGCCGCATCCTCGCGACACCCGAGATGCAGGAACGCCTCACACGCCTCGGCACCGTGGCGCGCAGCAGCAGCGGCGCCGAGATGCGCGCGATGGTCGCAGGCCAAGTGACGCAATGGCAGCGCGTGGTGGAGGCCGCGGGGATCAAGCGCCAGTAGGCGAAGGATCAAAAGCTGGCGGCGCAGATTCTGGCCCTTGCGTCAGCGGCGGCGTCGAGGCTCTCAGCAAGCGGCGTAGCTGTAGGTCGTGCCCACGACGCTCGTGTACTGGTACATCGCGTTCGCCGCTTAGACCCGCGTGCCGAGCGCCAGCGCCGGGCAGGTAGGCCGGATCGCTGAGGGCGCGTGCCGCGACCGCGTTTTCCCGGTTGTAGGCGTAGCCGAAGGTCACGCCAGCGCCTGCCGCAAAGCTGTGTATCACACCCTCTACCGTATCGTTCAGCCGCCACGCCCAATTCATCGTGATGAGGTTAGCGTAGAGCAGCGAGGTCCGCCGCGACAGCAAATCATAGCCATGGGCGGTGATCTGCTGCCCCGCCTCCAGCGACCGATCCAAACGCCGCCGAGGCCTCCGGCAAACCCGGGGCGGTTCACCGGTACGGCTACAGCGAATCGCGTATCGGGCAGCCAAGAGAAACCCCAAACGCGGGCCGCCCGGAGTTGCGCCCCGATTACCCGGGGACGGCCCGAGATATCTGTTCTCACGTATTTTTCTAATCGCCTTGCGAAGCTGCAAGGCCTTAAAATGCTCCGCCGCCACAGACCCTTGCCCTGGGGCGGCGTTTGGGCCGAGCATCGCTCCACGAGGCTCCATCGAAGGGCCGGCACAAGGGAAGGACCGATCACATGTCACAGATCACGCGCCGGCAGGCGTTGACGGCAGGAGCAGGCCTGCTGGCTGCACCCGCACTGGTGCAGCAGGTTGATGCGCAGGGCGCTTTCAACTGGCGCCGTTTCGCGGGCGAGCGGATCGAGGTGAGCCTTACGGCCAACCCGCGCAGCCAGATCCTGATCCAGAATCAGCGCGAATTCGAGGAACTGACCGGCATCCGCGTCGGCTCCGAAGCAATTCCGGAGCAGCAGCATCGGCAGAAATTTGTCATCGAATTCGCCTCCGGCCGACCTTCCTTCGACGTCATCGGCATCAGCCTGCATGTGAACAAGCGTCAGGTCGGGCGTGCACGCTGGACGGTTGACCTCAAGCCGATGATCGCCGACGCCTCGCTCACGGCACCGGATTTCGATTTCGCGGATTTCGGCGCCGGCGCGGTGGCCTTTTCGACCCAGGCCGATGGCCGCATGGACACGCTGCCTGAATTCACCGACTACTTTATCCTTTACTACAACAAGGAAATCTTTGCCCGGGCCAATGCGCGGATCCCCGAAACCTATGATGAGATGTACGAGACGGCGAAGCGCCTGACCGATGCGCGGGCCGGGCAGTTCGGCTTCGTCGGCCGCGGGGTGCGCAACGCCAATGTGGTGCTCTACACCAGCTTCCTGCTTGGCACCGCGCAGCGCGATTGCGTCGATGCCAATATGCGCCTCATTACCGATACGCCGGACGCGGTCTGGGCCGGCGAGATGTACAAGAAGCTGATGCGCGATGCCGCGCCGCCGGGTGTGGCCGGCTTCAACTGGAATGAAAGCCAAACCACCTTCGCGCAAGGGCGCGCGGCCATGTGGCTCGATGGCGTGGGCTTCGCCGCGCCGCTCGAAGATGGGACCCGCTCGCGCGTGGCGGGGAAGGTGGGCTACGCCGTGGTGCCGCGCGGGCCGGCGAACCACCACTGCGCCCTGTTCGGCACAGGATTTGGCATCTCCGCCGCCTCCAGCGAGCGTAAGCGCGGTGCCGCCTGGTTCTACAATCAATGGGCGATCAACAAGACCAACCAGCTGCGCTTCCTCACCTCCGGTGCCGGCTCCCCAGCGCGGCAAAGTCCCTTCCGCAATGAGGAGGCGATCCGCACCAGTCGCTTCGGGCAGGATTTCTTCACGACACTGATCGAAAGTGCCCGCATCGCCCGCCCCGGCCTGCCGGAGATCGTGCCGGTGACGGAGTTCCGTGATACGCTTGGCGCAGCCCTCACCAACACCATCGGCGGCGCGGATGTCGCCACCGAGCTTCGTCGCGCAACGGAGGCCTTCCGGCCGATCCTGGAGCAGTCCGAGCGCGCGACCTGATGCCCAAGGCGGAGACTTCTTGATGCCTGAAGGTGTCACTTCCGCTCAGGCGGCGGCGCTGTCCGGCGCCGCCGCCGACAAAGCGCGGCGCAAGCGCGCCTATGCGCGGCACTATTGGCCCTTCGTGGTGCCCGCTGCCGTGGTGGTGGTGGCCGTCATCGTCTTTCCCTGGGCCTTCACCCTTTGGATGAGCCTGCAGGAATGGCAGCTCGGCTCTGGCCGCAGCTTCGTGGGGTTGGCGAATTACGAGCGCCTGCTGACCGATGCGCGCTTCCATGATTCGATCTGGCGCACGCTGTATTTCACCGCACTCGCCGTGATTATCCCGGTGGTGCTCGGCATCGCCGCGGCGATGGCCTTCAACCGCAAATTCCCGCTGCGGGGTCTGGCGCGCACCATCTTCATCCTGCCGATGATGGCCACACCCGTGGCCGTCGCGCTGGTCTGGACCATGATGTTCCATCCGCAGCTTGGCGTGCTGAACTGGATTCTCAGCCAGTTCGGCATCCCGCCCAGCATGTGGGTGTACGACCAATCCACGGTGATCCCGACCCTGGTGCTGGTCGAGGTCTGGCACTGGACGCCGCTGGTGATGCTGCTGGTGCTGGGCGGCCTCGCCTCGCTGCCCGTCGATCCCTATGAGGCCGCGAAGATCGATGGCGCGACGTCCTGGCAGGCCTTCCGCTACATCACCCTGCCGCTGCTCGCACCCTTCATCATGGTTGCGGTCATCATCCGCACCATCGATGCGCTGAAGGCCTTCGACACCATCTACGTCATCACCCAGGGCGGGCCGGGGACGGCCAGCGAAACCATCAACATCTTTCTCTATCTGAACGCCTTTGCCTATTACAACATGGGGTATGCGAGTGCGGTGGTGGTGGTGTTCTTCACGCTGATCATCGGCCTCGCGTTGTTGCTTCTGTGGTCGCGCGAGCGCTTCAAGGACAATGTGCGATGAAGGCCAGGCCGATTCGCCGCTGGTTGCACGATCTCGCCTTCGGGCTGTCCGTCATCGCGCTGGTTTCGCCCGCCGCGTTGGTATTCCTGTGGATGCTCTCGCTCGCGCTCAAGACCGAGATCGACAACGTGGCCTTCCCGCCGGTGTTCATCCCCAACCCGCCGACACTCGACAACTTTCGCGCGGTATTCGAGCGGAACGACTTCCTGAACCAGACGCTAAACAGCGTGATCGTCAGCTTCAGTGCCACAGGCATCGCGCTGCTGGTCGGCGTCCCCGCCGGCTATGGCATCGCGAAGATGCGCGCGCACAAGGCCGCGGTGCTGATCCTGATCGCGCGCATCACGCCCGGGCTGTCCTACCTGATCCCGTTGTTCCTGCTGTTCCAATGGATCGGGCTGACCGGCACGATCTGGCCCATCGTGATCACGCATCTGGTGCTGACCGTGCCGATCGCCGTGTGGGTGATGATCGGCTTCTTCGAAGGCCTGCCGGCGGAGCTCGAGGAGGCAGCGCTGGTCGATGGCGCCACCATCTGGCAGGCGTTCCGCCATGTGGCGCTGCCGCTGGCGCGACCCGGCATCACGGTGGCGACGATTCTCGCCTTCATCTTCTCCTGGAACAACTTCATCTTCGCCATGGTGCTGGCGGGACGGGAGACGCGGACGCTGCCCGTCGCGGTCAACAACATGCTGACCTTCGAACAGATCTCCTGGGGCCCGCTTTCGGCCGCGGCGCTGCTGGTGACCCTGCCTGTGGTGGTGCTGACGCTGGTGGCGCAGAAACAGATCGTGGCAGGCCTCACCCAGGGCGGCGTGAAGGGGGGCTGACAGGGAGAAGCTGGACGAGAGCCATGCGCACCGTCAGTAAGGCGCGCATGTCACGCTCCCCCGCCATCCTCCAGGTACTGCCCGCGCTCGTCTCCGGCGGCGTGGAACGCGGCACGATCGAGATCGCCGAGGCGCTGGTCGGCGCTGGCTACCGCGCGCTGGTGGCCTCCGCCGGCGGGAAGATGGTGGCCGAGCTAGGCAAACTCGGTGCGGTGCATGTGGAGCTGCCGCTGGCCACCAAAAATCCGATCGAAATCTTGCGCAATGCCGGGCGGCTCGCCGCGCTGGTGCGGGAGGAGCAGGTGGCAATTCTCCATGCCCGTTCGCGTGCCCCCGCCTGGTCGGCGCTGCTGGCCGCCCGGCGCACCGGCGCGGCCTTCATGACCACCTATCACGGCACCTACAATGAAGGTTTCCCCGGCAAGCGCCTGTACAATTCGGTCATGGCGCGCGGCGCGCGCGTGATCGTCATCAGCCGCTTCATCGCCGATCACGTGCAGGCCACGCACGGCACACCGGCCGGGCGCATCCGCCTGATCCCGCGCGGCGTCGATCCCCGCCGCTTCGAGCCCTCGTCGATCGCGCCGGCCCGTATCGTGGCGCTGCGTGAGGCCTGGGGGGCGGGTCCGAAGACGCCGGTGGTAGTATTGCCCGGGCGCCTCACGCGCTGGAAAGGTGGCGCGGTGCTGGTGGAGGCGCTGGCCGCACTGCCCGGGGTGATCGGCGTGCTCGCCGGCGGCGGCAACGCGGCGTTCGGCGCAGAGTTGCTCGCCCTTTCCGAACGTCTCGGCGTGGCGGAACGCCTGCGCCTGCTCGGCCAGGTGGAGGACATGGCGGCTGTCATGATGGCCGCCGACGTCGTGCTGCACGCCAGCACCGAGCCCGAGGCCTTCGGCCGCACGGTGATCGAGGCCCAGGCCATGGCGCGCCCCGTCATCGCCGCCGATCTCGGCGGGCCGCGCGAGACGGTGGCGGAGGGCGTCACCGGCTGGCGTGTCGCGCCCGGCGATCCAGCGGCGCTTGCCGCACTTCTCGCCCGCGTGCTGGCGATGCCGGAGGCCGCGCGCCACGCCGTGGGCCAGGCGGCGCGGGAGGCCGTGCTGCGCGACAACACCACCGCGGCGATGCAGGCGCAAACCCTTGACGTCTATCGCGAACTTCTCGCTTGAACATCCTCGTCATCCGGCTCGGCGCGCTTGGCGATGTCATCCAGTCCTTCGGGCCCTTTGCGGCGATCCGCGAGCATCATCCCGGGGCGCGCATCACGCTGCTGACGACGCCGCCCTTCGCAAAGTTGCTGGCGGCGAGCCCCTGGTTCGATACGATCTGGGCCGATGGGCGGCCAGGCTGGCGGGGGCTGCCGGCGCTGGCGCAGCGGCTGCGGGGCGGGAGCTTCGAGCGGGTCTATGATCTGCAGACCTCGTCACGCTCCTCGCGTTACCGCTGGCTGCTGCGCGGCGCCGAATGGTCGGGCATCGCGCGCGGCGCGTCCCATCTTCACGCGAACCCGGATCGCGACCTGGTGCACACCATCGAGCGCCAGCGCGAACAGTTGGAGATCGCGGGCCTCACGCAGTTTCCGCCGCCGGGCCTGGCTTGGCTCACAGCCGACCTCACGCCCTTCGCCCTGCCCGACCGCTTCGCGCTGTTGGTGCCCGGCGCCTCGCCCTTGCGTCCCGGCAAGCGCTGGCCAGCCCGGAATTTCGGCGCGCTGGCGGCTACGCTCGACCTGCCCTGCTTGGTGATCGGCAGCGCGGCCGAGGCGCCGCTCGCCGCCGAAATCCTCGCCCTCGCGCCAGGCACGCGAAACCTGACGGGCGCCACGAGCCTGCCGGCCATTGCTGCCCTCGCGCAGCGCGCGAGCTGCGCCATCGGCAACGACACCGGCCCGACCCATCTGATCGCCGCCACCGGCTGCCCGACGCTGGCGCTGTTCGGCGAGGACAGCGACCCCGCACTGTGCGCCCCACGTGGGCCGGCCGTTGCCGTGCTGCGGCGCCAGCCCATCGGCGCGATCACGGTGGCCGAGGTGCTGGCGGCAATCAGCCTTCGGTAACGCCGCCCTCGGTAACGCCGCCCTGGGTCCAGGCCCGCAAGGCGTCCTTCTCGGCCTCGCTGAGCTGCTCATCCACTGCGCGCAGGGCGTTGACGAGGGTGGCGAAGAGCACGCGGGTCAGCCGCGCCGCGCCATCCGGCGTGCCCGGTTCGGTGAGCTTGGCGTAGCCGCGGCCGAGCCAGCGCAGTACGGCGGTGACCTCCCGCGCCGAGAGGTGGTGGCCCTGGGCGGCGGCCTCCGCCGCGATGGTGAGGGCGAGAGATGCGTGGTCGCCATTCTCGATCGGCTGGCGGACAGCGATGGCGCCGAGGACGAAGCCGATCTCCGCTGGGCTGAAGGCCGGCAAATCCTGCGCCAGATTGCGCCCGTCGCGAGAGCCCCAAAGCAGGTCGCGCACCAGCTGCGCCGCCTCGGCCATCAGCGCTTCGCGGGTCGGGCCGGGTTCGGGGGCTGGCTCGGGTTCGGGCTTGGGTTCCGGTTCGGCTTCGGGTTCAGGGCGCGCGGATTCGGGCGCCGCTTCGGCATCAGGCTCCACGGGGCCGGCGGACTCCGCTTCGACGAACGGCGGCTCCTCCTCCGGCTCGCCGGTGCCGGGCACGTCCTCGATGCCGGGCGGCAGATCGCCGGGCGGCACGCCGCGGTCGGCATCATAGACCCAGCGGCGATCGGGCGGGCCAGAGAGCGAGAGCTTGGGGTCCCGCGCCTCCTCGATCAGCGACCCCAGCGAGCCCGCACCGGCGTAGGCGGTGTTGCGCAGCGCCGGCAGGGCGCGGCCGATGGCGGCGCCGACCTCGGTGAGACGCAGCGCACCGGCCGGGCTTCGGCTCACCGCCTCGCGCAGCCAGGCCAGCGCTGCCTCGCGCAGGCCGTTGAGGTCCTGGCCGCGGGCAGGCTCGGCGCGGGGCGGGGCCTGATGGGCGATGATCGGGCTCGAAGCGAAGGGGCTCGAAGCGAATGGGCTCGAAGCGAATGGGCCCGCAGCGAATGGGCCCGAGGAGACTGGGCCCGAGACGACTGGGCCCGAGGCGACTGGGCCAGAGGCGACTGGGCCAGGATTGCCGAATTGCGCGATGGGTAAATTGCCCATGCCCTCATGCGCAAAATCATCGAGGCCGACCACCAAATCGGCGGCGGCCAGATAGGCGGGCTTCGCGGTGTTCTGCGCCAGGATTGTGATTCGCCGGTCATGCGCGCGCAGCCGGGCCAGGGCGGGGAGGAAGTCGCTGTCGCCGGAGAGAAGCACGAATTCGTCGAAGCGAGTCGGGTGGTCCAGCGCCTCGCGGATGTCGAGCGCCATCTTCATGTCGGCGGCGTTCTTGAGGTGTGCCACTGGCGGGCAATCAACCACGTCGAAGCCGGCCTGCACGAAGGCGCCGCGGAATTCGCCGAACCAGGCACGGTTCCTGAGGTCCCGCGCGGCGCGGTAGCGCGCCACCGGCCGGCCCATCTGGAAGTCGAAGAAGCCGCCCGGATTGAGGTAGCAACGCCGGATCAGCGTGCGCCGCGTGACGGGCGCGCCGCCCTCGGCCCGGCCTTCGAGCCAGGCGAGCCAGGCATCCGGGCGCTCGCCGAAGGCGTAGGCGGCGCGCTCATCCCAGCGCAGCAGCGCCATGAAGACGTTGTCGAAATCGACGTAGAGCGCCGCGCGGGGCGGGGAGGCGGGTTCAGGCATGCGGTGTTCCGACTCGGCTTAGCCTTATAGTATGCACCGTTGCCCGCCTTGACGACGAGACGTGGTGCTGGCCAAGGTCCGCGCCCGATTCCACCCTGCCTTTTACCTTGGCCCGGAGGCCAGCCACCCCATGCCCGCGATCACCTTGCCCGACGGAACCGTCCGCGTCTTCGACGGGCCCGTGACGGGCACGACCGTCGCGGCCAGCATCGGCCCGGGCCTCGCCAAGGCCGCACTCGCCATGCAGGTGGATGGCAAGCTGCGCGACCTGTCCGACGAAATCGGCGAGGACGCTGCGCTGCGCTTCATCACGCGCCGCGACGCGGAGGCGCTGGAGATGATCCGCCACGACTGCGCGCATGTACTGGCCGAGGCGGTGCAGGTGCTGTTCCCCGGCACGCAGGTGACGATCGGGCCCTCGATCGAGAATGGCTTCTATTACGATTTCAGCCGCAACGCGCCCTTCACGCCCGAGGATTTCCCGG
>JBBSCP010000194.1:0-9010 GCA_038250135.1 Acetobacterales bacterium
CCATTGCCGCTGAAGACGAAGCAGAGGCCGCCGGTTTCCGCGGGGGCCAGGGCCTCGCCGAGATGCAAGGCGGCGGGCTTGGCGCCGGCGCGCCAGGCGGTGAGCGAAGCCGCCAGCGCATCGCCATCGGCGCCGCGCAAGGCCAGGCGCTGTCCCAGCAGGTCGCGATGCCGCGCCGCGCCGCGCGCCAGGGTGGCGGCTTCGGGGGCAGAGGTGCCGGCAAGACGTTCGGCCCAGGTGGCGGCGAGCGTGGCCAGCCCGGCGGCGCTGCGGGCCGAGAGCAGCAGCGGCGGCATCGCGGCGGCGGCGTTGGGCGCCGGGGCGCGGGCTGCGGGAGGCGGGCCGATCAGCACGGTGGCGTTGGTGCCGCCGAAGCCGAAGGAATTGACGCCGACCACTGCCTGCTGGCCGAGCGCCGCGATGGGCTCCAGCGCGGCCGGGATGCGGATGTTCAGGCCCGCGAAATCGATGTTCGGGTTCGGTGACGCCTGGTGCAGCGTCGGCGGGATGGTGCCCTTCTCCAGCACCAGCAACGCCTTGAGCAGCCCGGCCATGCCGGAGGCGGGCTCGGCATGGCCGATATTGGTCTTGAGCGAGCCGACCGGCAGCGCCGAGGCGCGTCCGGCTGCGGCGGCCTGGCCGATGGCCCAGGCCTCGACCGGGTCGCCGGCCTGGGTGCCGGTGCCATGCGCCTCGAAATAGGCGAAGCGATCGGGCGTCACGCTGGCGCGCGCCATGACGCGGCGGATCAGCCGAGCCTGCGCGTCGCGGTTCGGCAGGGAAAGGCCGACCGTGCGCCCCGCAGCGTTCACGCCGCTGCCGAGAATGACCCCGCGGATCGCGTCGCCGGCCGCCAGCGCGTCATCGAGGCGCTTGAGCAGCACGACGCCCGCGCCCTCGGCGCGAACATAGCCATCCGCTGCGGCGTCGAAGGCGCTGCACCGGCCGCTGGGGGATAGCATGCCGGCGCGGGAGAAGCCGACGAAGGCGTAGGGCGAGAGCAGGATGTGGACGCCGCCGGCCAGCGCCATCGTCACTTCGCCCCTTGCCAGGGCGGCACAGGCGGCATGCAGCGCCACGAGCGAGGAGGAGCAGGCGGTGTCGATGGTCTGGCCCGGGCCGCGCAGGTCGAAGACGTTGGTCAGGCGGTTCGCCAGGATCGACAGCGCGTTGCCGGTCATGAAGTAGCGGTCGCCGCCCGAGGCGTCCTGCAGGCGGATATCGGCGTAGTCGGTGGCCGAGCTGCCGATGTAGACGCCGGTCTCGGTGCCGGCGAGGGCTGAGAGGCGCTGGCCCGAATCCTCGATCGCGCCATGCGCCACTTCCAGCAGCACGCGCTGCTGCGGGTCCATCTCCGCCGCCTCCCGGGGCGAAATGCCGAAGGCGCCGGCATCGAAGCCGGTGATGTCGCCAAGCGTGCCGGCGGCGAAGGTGTAGCTGCGGCCGGGCTCGCCCCGGCGCGGGTGCAGGAAGGCGGCCTGGGTGAAGCGATCCGCCGGCAGGGTTGAGACGGCGTCGGTCCCGCTGGCCAGCAATCGCCACAGCCCGTCGATATCCGGCGCGCCGGGCAGGCGGCAGGCGGCGCCGAGAATGGCGATGGGACAGGCCTGGGCGTCCAGCGGCGCGGGCACGCCGCCGCTCAGGCCTGGCCGCGCCCTGGCGCGGCGTTGGGTCGGATGCAGAGTCGTTCGCCTCAGCAGCCCGGCTCGGCCGGTCGCGGGGGGCCGAGCCTGGCGCAATGCCGGCCGCAGAGGTGAGGGCGGGATTTTGCTAGGGCAGCGCCGGCCGGGCTCATGGCTGCATCTCGTCGCGCGAATGGGCTCTGATGGCGGGCTGTGCGCGGAGCGCGCGTGGGGACGCCGCGCGGGTCGAGGGCAGCAAGGTGGGCGTGCCCGAGAGCCGGTCGAGCAGGCGATCGACCGCGGCGAAATGGCGGTCCCAGGTCGGCGGAGCCCAGGCGGCGAGTCGCGTCATCTGGGCGCGGCGGGCGGGGCTGTCGGGCCTTGCGTAGTCGAGCACGGCGTTGCGCCAGCCGGCGCCGTCCAGTGGGTCGATGTAGTCGGGCGTCTGCTGGCCGACTTCGCGGAGCGCCGCGAGGTCGGAGGTGATGGCAGGCACGCCGAGCGCCAACGCCTCGGCGAGGGGCAGGCCGAAGCCCTCGGCGAAGCTTGGGAACAGCAGGGCGCGGGCACCGCGGAGCAGGGAGGCGACCTCGCGGTCCGGCAGCGTGCCGGCCTCTCGCACCAGGCCGTCGAGGGCGGTGCAGCGCTCGAGCATGTCGAGGACGTTTTCGTTCTCCCAGCCGCGGCGGCCGACGACGACGAGGCGCGGCGCGGCCGGGCCGAGGGTGTTGGCAAAGGTGCGCCACATGTTCAGCAGCAGCATGTGGTTTTTGCGCGGCTCGATGGTGCCGAGCACGACGAAATAGGGGCGCAGCGCTACCGGCGGTGCCTCGACCTGGGGTGGGGAGACGCCAAGCGCGGCGATGGCGATGGGCGGGGCAGCCACCCGATTGGCCAGCCAGGGTGCGAGCTCGGCGGCAGTGGCGGCCGAATTCACAACGATGGCGTCGGCCAGCGCGGCGGTGGTGACGATGCGGCGGCGATGCGTCTCGGCTTGGCCGTCGCGGGCAAATTCAGGGTGGTGCAGCGGGATCAGATCATGGATCAGTGGCACGAAATGGCAGCCCTGGCGGCGCATGGCGGCGATTTGCGCGGGGCGTTCGAGCGCACGGTGGGAAACCAGGAGGAAGACCTTCGGGCCTGGGCGCTTGAGTGCCTCGGTCAGTGCGCCGCGGCCAAAGGGCTGGGCCATGCGGGCGCGACGGATGGTGGCGTTGGGCGGACGGCCGCCATGGTCCCAGGCATGGGCTATGCCCGCGATCAATTCGCGGACGAGGGGGGCTGGCAGGGCGGAGAAGCCGATCAAAGGGATCTCGGCGACAAAGGTGGCGCTGCCATCAGGCATGGCAGCCCACCGCCGCGCATAGGCCAACTCCACCCTATCAATCCCCGAGGGTGCGCTGCGCTTTGCAGCGCTCAACAACCTGGAGATGTCGAGGAATACGTGCACTATCAATCCCCGTAGATGTGATCGCCCTCACGGAAGGGGATTTTCCCGCAACCCGCTGCGCTGCACAATCACACAAATCCGCGCGCAGATTGAAAAAAATGAACGCGGAATTCAACTTCACCTGTCACATGATGGTGTCCTGGAAGCTGAAGCGTCAATCCATTTTTTTTGACGTTCCGGACATGCTGGTCCGCCAACGGGCCAGCTTGACGAGCTGATATCCACGCAAGTATCTCAATCTAAACGATAAAATGCTGTATCACTGGGGTTTTGAGATGGCTTGCTGGATGTGAAAAATCTTCTTCTGCTCGATCATGATGCGAAAAGATTAAGGAAAAACTGCGATAGTGATCAGATCGAGCAATTCTGATCTTACTGAGATTGGACCGGCTTTGAGCCAGGTCGTTTCTGATGCCCGGCGTTTGCTTTATCAGTCGTGATCTGGATGGATCACATTGCTGTGTCCGCCATCGACCAATACGTCGCGCATGGTCTCCGCGCTTTTGGTGCGGATGTCGAGCCAGGCATCCGGCGTGTGGAAAGCGCTGTGCGGGGTAATGATGACGCGGCCCTTCAGCCAGTCCTCCCGCGCGCGGTAGGCGGCGAGCAGGCCGGGGAGGGGATCAACCGGCGGTTCCACCGGGATGACGTCGAGCCCAGCGCCGGCCAGATGGCCGGAGCGCAACGCGGCTTCGAGGGCGTCGATGTCGATGCTGGTGCCGCGCGCGGTGTTCACCACGATGGCGTTCTTCGGGAGAAGCGCTAGTTGCGCCGCGCCGATCATGCCGCGAGTGCCCTTGGTATCGGGCGCGTGGATGGTCAGCACATCGGCCCCGCTCAGCAATTCGTCCAGTGTCTTGCAGCGGGCAATGCCGAGCGCGCGATCGACGCCGTTGGGCAGGAAGGGGTCGAAGAAGCGGACCTTGAAGCCAAAGGCTCTGGCGCGGAGCGCAACGGCGGTGCCGATGCGCCCCAGGCCCACGATGCCCAAGCCCTGCACCTCGGCACGTTGGATCAGGGGGCTTTCGGCGTAGCGCCAGGGGGCGGGCGGGGTCTCGCGTTGCAGGTCATGATGCAGGATCAGGCCGCGGCGCAGCGCCAGCACCAGCGACATGGCGTGATCGGCGACTTCCTGCGTGCCGTAATCGGGCACGTTGCAGACGGTGATGCCGCGCGCCGCACAGGTCGCACGGTCGAGCCTGTCATAGCCCACGCCCATGCGGACCACGACCTTGAGCTTCGTGAAGCGGGCGATGTGGTGCGGCTTGAGCCAGTGGCGAAAGATCAGAAGCCCATCGATGCGGGCACAGACCTCGTCCGAGAGTTCATCGAGCGAGCCGGTGTGGGGCGCGCCGCCGTGCAGCACCTCGACATCCGGGCCAAGGATACGCTGTTCGAGCAGCGTGTCCGGATACATGCCTTCCGGTTCAAGTACAGTCAGTCGCGCCACGCGTTTTGTTCCCTTGCGTTGATCTGTAGCACCCTGCCGCGCGGCCCGGGGGCACGACGACCCCGCCGGCGATGCGCTTCGCTCACGGCAGAAGCACTGTGCTGCCGGTGGTGCGGCGTGCCTCGAGCGCGCGATGCGCCTCGGCGGCATCCTTCAGCGCGAAGGTCTGGTTGACCCGGATGGCCACTGCACCGCTGGCCACGACGCCGAACAGCCCCTTGGCGCAGAATTCGAGGTCCTCGCGCTTGGCCGTATAGGTGGCGAGCGTCGGGCGGGTGAGGAACAGCGAGCCCTTGGCGGCGAGGATGCCGATGTCGGGGATGCTGACTGGGCCGGAGGCGTTGCCGTAGGAGACCATCATGCCGTAGGGCGCGAGGCAGTCGAGCGAAAGGAGAAAGCTGTCGCGCCCGACGCTGTCGAAGACCGCGGGCAGCATGGCGCCGCCGGTGATCTCCTTCACCCGTGCGGGCAGGTCGGCAAGCCCGACCACGGTGTGGTCGGCGCCATGGGCGCGAACCAGGGCGGCCTTCTCCTCGGTGCTGACGCAGCCGATGACGGTGCAGCCGAGATGCTTTGCCCACTGCGTCAGGATCAGCCCGACGCCGCCGGCCGCCGCATGGATGAGGATGGTTTGGCCGCGGCTCACCTTGTAGGTACGGGTCAGCAGGAAGCAGGCGGTCATGCCCTGGAGCATCATTGCCGCAGCCTGGTCGAAGCCAACCGCGTCCGGCACGCGGACCAGGCGGTCGGCCTTGATGGCGCGGGCTTCGGCATAGGCGCCGATCGGGCCAGTGGCGTAGGCCACACGATCGCCTGGGGCGAAATCCGTCACGCCCTCGCCCACCGCCTCGACGATGCCCGAGGCTTCCATGCCGATGGTGGCCGGCAGGGAGGGCGCCTTGTACAGGCCGGTGCGGAAATACACGTCGATGTAGTTGAGGCCGACCGCCTTGTGACGAACCAGGGCCTCGCCGGGTTTCGGCGCCGGGACGGGCACATCCTCCCAGACCATCTTTTCGGGGCCGCCATATTCATGGATTCGGATGGCATGGTTCATGGCGGTCAGGACCCTTGGTGGGGGGGAAGGACGGAAAGCAGGGCGCCGCGCGGCACGACGGCGGCGCGGGCCTCCAGATCGAGGAGCAGGCGCTTGGTCTGCGGTCCCTCGCCGCCGGAATAGCCGCCGAGCGCACCGCCGGCGGCCACCACGCGATGGCAGGGGATCAGGATGGGGATGGGGTTCGCGCCGTTGGCCTGACCAATGGCCCGCGCGGCGGTGCCGAGCTCGGCTGCGACGTTGCCATAGCTGCGGGTCTCGCCCGGGGGAATGCGGGTGAGTGCCGCCCACACCCGACGCTGGAAGGCCGAGCCCTGGGGGGCGAGGGGCAAGTCGAAGCTTTGGCGGCGGCCGTCGAAAAAATCCTGCAATTGGGCGATGGCCTCCCGCAGCAAAGGTGTGGGCGTCTGGTCGCGGCCGCGGCCCCAATCGAGGGCAACGATGGCTCCGTCCTCCTCCGTCAGGGTCACCTCGCCGAGCGGGGTGAGGCAAGTGAGTTGTGGCATGTTTTCGGGGTCCAAGGCGCGCCATGCGCCACAACCCCGGGGCTGCCGTCAAGCCTGGGGGTCGGCACCGCGCTGGTCCCAAGGTGCCGGTCCAGATACCGGCGTGGCATGGCGGCGGCCCTGGCAGTGGGCGGGCGGGATCGCTACATGGCCCAACTCGCGCCAATTGGAGATCCCTGTGAACGACGCCCCCTTGCCCGTGACGCGGGCGCTCGCCAGCGACCCACCGCCCTGGTTCAGCGCCCACGTCTTCGTCTGCTGCAACCGCCGCCCGGAGGGGCACAAGCGCGGTTCCTGCGCTGCGCGAGGTAGCGAGGAGCTGCGGGACTACATGAAGGCACGCGCCAAGGAGCTTGGACTCAAAGGCATTCGCGTCAATTCGGCGGGCTGCCTCGACCGCTGCGAATTCGGCCCGACGATGGTGATATACCCCGAGGGCGTCTGGTACAGCCCGCAAAGCCGTGCCGATGTGGATGAGATCCTGGCCGCGCATCTGGTGGCGGGCGGGCGGGCCACGCGGCTGATGCTGACCGAGCAGGACACCCCGCCGGCGAAGGGATGAGGTCCCCCCCTGTTTCACGTGAAACACCTTCGAGCACTGATCCGCCCGGCATGAGCGGCAGCTTCGATACGATTTTCGCGCGTGCTTCCGGCGCCGGGGCGAGTGCCGTGGCGCTGCTGCGACTGTCTGGGCCGGGAACCGGGCGCGTGGTCGATGCGCTGGCGGGGGACTTGCCGAAGCCGCGCCTCGCCAGTCTGCGCCGGCTGCATGCGCCGGGTAATGGGGAGGTGCTCGACCAGGCGCTGGTGCTCTGGTTCCCGGGGCCCCGCAGCTACACGGGGGAGGATGCGGCGGAACTGCATCTGCATGGCGGGCCGGCGGTGCTGGCAGGCGTGGCGGCCGCTTTGGTGGCGCTGGGCTGCCGCCCGGCCGAGCCCGGCGAGTTTACCCGCCGCGCCTTCCTTCACGGCAAGCTCGACCTTACCCAGGCCGAGGCCATCGCCGACCTCATTGCCGCCGAGACCCAGGCGCAGCGGCGCCAGGCGCTCCGTCAGGCGGAGGGAGCGCTTGGTGTGCTTTATGCCGGCTGGACCGGCCGCGCCACGCGCCTTCTCGCGCACCAGGAAGCTGCCATCGAATTCGAGATGGATGACCTGCCCAGCGATCTTGGCGACCAGGCGCGCACCGCGGCGGCGGCGCTGCGGGGCGAGATCGCCGCGCATCTGGCCGATGGCGGGCGTGGTGAGCGGCTGCGCGAGGGGCTGTCGCTCGTGATCGTGGGCGCGCCCAATGCCGGGAAATCCTCGCTCCTCAACGCACTGCTGGGGCGGGAGGCTGCCATCGTCTCGCCCATTCCGGGCACCACCCGCGATGTGGTGGAGGGGCGGCTCAACCTCGATGGCATTCCCGTCCAGATCGCCGATACGGCCGGGCTGCGGCGAAGCGGCGACGCGATCGAGCAGGAGGGTGTGCGCCGGGCCGAAGGGCGCGCGCGGGAGGCCGACCTCGTCATCGCGGTCTTCGCTGCCGACGCGCCCCCCGATGAGGCAGCGCTAGCCGAACTCGCACGGGCGCCGTGCGCGCTGGTTGTCGCCTCGAAAGCGGATCTCGCGCCGCCGCCGGCGACCATCGCTGGCCATGCTGCGCTGCCGACCAGCATACTGACCGGCGCAGGACTTGTGGCGTTGCGCGCCGCCCTGGTCCGCGAGGCCGCCGCTCTGGCCGGACCCTCGGAAACGCCGAGCCTGACCCGAGCACGGCACCGCGCCGCGCTGGAGGAGGCTGTCGCGCAACTCGAACTGGCGGAGTCGGCACCGCTGCCGGAACTCGCTGCGGAAGGCTATCGCGGCGCGCTGCTGGCTCTCGGGCGCCTGACGGGGCGGGTCGGCGTGGAGGAAATCCTTGATTCCGTCTTCCGAGACTTCTGCATCGGCAAGTAGCCAGCGTATAGGTCTGCCGCGATGAACCAGATGCGCTTCGATGTGGTGGTGGTGGGCGGCGGACATGCCGGCTGCGAGGCTGCGGCGGCCGCAGCGCGATGCGGCGCGCGCACGGCACTAGTGACCCACAAGCTCGACACCATCGGCGAGATGTCCTGCAACCCGGCCATCGGCGGCATCGGCAAGGGCCATCTGGTGCGGGAGATCGATGCGCTGGACGGCGTGATGGCGCGCGCCGCGGATGCCGCCGCGATCCACGCCAAGCTGCTCAACCGCAGCAAGGGGCCGGCGGTGCGCGGCCCACGCATCCAGGCCGACCGCGCGCTTTACCGCGCCGCCATGCAACGCCTGCTCGCCGAGACCGCCAACCTGACCTTAATGGCCGAGGCGGTGGAAGATTTGCTGGTCGATGTCCAAGGCGCGGTGACCGGTGTGGTGACGGCCACGGGTCGGGCGATCCTAGCCGGTGCGGTAATCATCACCGCCGGCACCTTCCTGCGCGGCGAGATCCATCTGGGCGACCAGCGCACCCCCGCCGGGCGGATCGGCGATGCGCCGTCCATCGGCCTTGCGCTGGCGCTGGAGCGCTTCGGCCTGCCGCTGGCGCGCCTCAAGACCGGCACGCCGCCGCGCCTCGATGGAAGAACGATCGATTGGGCCGCGCTCGAAAGCCAGCCCGGGGATGACCCTGCCGAGCCGATGTCCTGGATGACGGAGGCTATCACCAACCGCCAAATCCATTGTGGAATCACCTGGACGACGCCCAAGACCCACGCGCTGATCCGCGCCAATCTGCACCGCACCGCGGTCTATGGCGGGCATATTCAGGGCGTCGGGCCGCGCTACTGCCCCTCGATCGAGGACAAGGTGGTACGCTTCGCCGACCGCGAGCGGCACCAGATCTTCCTCGAGCCGGAGGGGTTGGAAGACCATACGGTCTACCCCAACGGCATCTCGACCAGCCTGCCGGCGGACCTTCAGGCG
>JBBSCP010000195.1:0-8952 GCA_038250135.1 Acetobacterales bacterium
CACCGGCGCACCGCTTCTGGTGACCTCCTTCGAGGAGTTCCAGCGCTTCTTTGGCGACGCCGCCGACCTCGTGCTGGCGGATGGTCTGCGCAGCAACCAGTTGGCCCATGCCGCGCGACTGTTCTTCGAGAATGGCGGTCGGCGCCTCTATGTCGCACGCGTGTTTCGCGCCACCGGCCCGGAATCGCGCGCGCGCGGCGCCGTGATGTCGATCTCCGGCGCTGACCGGCAGTTGAGCGCGCGCTTCCCCGGCATCAGCGGCAACCTTGTCGTTGGCGCGCAGGCGCTGCGCAGCGGCAACCTGCTGACCGGCACCGGCGCAACGCGCAGCCTCGCCGGGGTGCGGCCGGGCGACATGGTCGAGAGCTCGAACGTCGCGGCGAAGGACCGGCTGGTGAGCACGGCCTCACCGCTCGACAACGCGGCGCTATGGGCGGTGTCGATGGATCCCACCGGTCGGCCGTTGCTGACCGGCGCGGGCGGGACGCTCGACCTCACCAGCGCGGCGCTGCGCAGCGTACAGAAGGTGACGCTCAGCCTGCTGGTGCAGCCGAACGGCGATGGCTCCACCGGCAGCCGCAGCGACAGCGTCGGCGGTCTTTCGCCGCACCCGGATTCGGACATGTTCATCGGACGGGTGTTGCGGCATGAGGACCCCGTCGCGGGCATCGAGCCGCCCTCCGACCGTTCCAACCGCATCTTCCTCGACCTTGGCGACCCGGCCACCATCCCAGCGGCGGCGCAACCACGCGCGGGCTTCGCCGCCGCGCTGCTCGGCGCGCTGGTCGCGGGCACGCCGCACCAACTCACCGGCGGGCTCGATGGCACGACGATGACGGCCGATGACTTGGCCGGCGCGGGTGCCGGGCACGACGCCACCGCCCTCGTCGCGCTGGAGGCGATCGAGGATATCGCCATCGTCGCGGCGCCAGGTTCGTCGACGCTGGCCACCGATCAGGCGATGGTGGCGCGCAGCTATCTGATCGGCCATGCCGAGCGCATGCGCTACCGCTTCGCCATCACCGCCGGACCGCCGGATGCGGACCAGGCGGCGATCCGAGAGGTGCGCGGCCAGTACGACAGCACCTACGCCGCGATGTATTATCCGTGGCTGGTCACGCCCGCCCCCGGCGGTGCCGGCGGCGAAACCATGCTGCTGAGCCCCGAAGGCGCGGTAGCGGGCGTTTATGCGCGGTCCGATATCGAACGCGGCGTGCACAAGGCGCCGGCGAACGAGGTGGTGCGCGGCATCCTTCGCTTCTCCCGCCCGGTCAACAAAGGCGAGCAGGATGTGCTGAACCCGGAAGGCGTGAACTGCCTTCGCTTCTTCGAGGGCCGCGGCAATCGCATCTGGGGCGCGCGTACCATCAGCAGCGACCCGGAATGGACCTATGTGAACGTACGTCGGCTGTTCATCTACATGGAGCATTCGATCGACCGCGGCACGCAATGGGCGGTGTTCGAGCCGAACAACGAGGCGCTATGGCTGCGCATCCGTCTGACCATCGAGAGTTTTCTCTACGATGTCTGGCGCACCGGCGCGCTGATGGGGACCAAGCCGTCCGAGGCTTATTTCGTGCGCTGCGACCGCACGACGATGTCGCAGGGCGACCTCGACAACGGCCGGCTGGTCTGCCTGATCGGCGTGGCGCCGACCAAGCCCGCCGAATACGTCATCTTCCGCATCGGCCAATGGACGGCCGACGCTTCCATCGTCTGAACAGTCTGAGAGGAGACAACGGCCATGGCTGTTCAACGCGACGATCCATATGGCGCCTTCAACTTCAAGGTCACCATCACCCCGGGCTCCGGCACCGAGATCAAGGCCGGCTTCTCGGACGTCTCGGGCCTCGGCACGGAGGTCACCTACGCCGATTACCGCGTCGGCACCGATCCGGCGAACCGGCCGCGCAAGGTGCCGCTGATGTACAAGGCGAATGACGTGACGCTGAAGCGCGGCCTCGCCGGCGGCCTGGATTTCTTCCAGTGGATCGACCAGGTCCGCCAGGGCAAGCAGGACGCCAAGGCAACCGTGGTGATCGAGCTGATGAGCGAGGATCGCGCCGCGGTGGTGATGACGTGGAAGCTCACCAATGCGCGCCCGTCGAAATACACCGGCCCGACTCTCGCCGCGAAGGGCGGCACCGACGTGGCCATGGAGGAACTCGCCCTGGTCTGCGAGGATATCGGCATGGAGTGACGGGCATGACGAGCCCAGTCGAGATGTGCGCATCATGAGCGCTTCCTTGCGTGGCGCCGAATTCGCGACCGGCGCCGCATGGCGCTCCGGCCTGCCGCCGGGCGTGTACGAGGCGCGCGCCACGCCGCCCACGCCGCGACTCGTGCGGCTGGACACCGCGGCGTTCATTGGGCTCGCGCAGCGGGGCCCGCTGAACACGCCGGTGCCGGTGGACAGTGCCGCGGCCTTCACGCGCACCTTCGGCGCCGCCATCCCGGGCCTGCTGATGCCGCAGGCCATCGCCGCCTTCTTCAATGAGGGCGGCCGCCGCGCCGTCGTCATCCGCTGCATGGACCATCGCAACGCGCGCACCGCGCGCCTTGTGCTGCCGGGCGTCACCGTGGCGCACGCAGCGCCGTCGCGCCGCGCCATGCGCATCGCCGCGCGCAATCCAGGGGCTTGGGGCAATGGCCTGCTGCTGCGGCTGAGCGCGCCGCGCCGCGCCTTCCCGATGGTGCCGGAACTGGTGCGTGTGCCGAAGCCGGGTGGCGGCACCATGCTGCGGCGCCGCTACCTGGTGCCGGCGCAGCGCGGCGTGCCCGGCACCACCGTGCGGCTCCCGGGAAAGGTACTTGGCGAGGCCGCCTGGCATATCGCGCGCGTGACGGAGGTGGAACAGGCCGGTCGCGGCACGGTGCGCCTGACGCTCGAGCCCGCGCTACCGCTCGGCTTCCGGCGGAACGTCTCGGCGCAGGCCGCGGAGGAAATCCTGCTGCGCCTCGACATCGCGCTCGACGGCGCGGTGCTCGAACGCTGGGATGAGGCTGGGCTGGATTGGCGCCACCCGCGCTTCCTGCCGCGCCTGCTCGGGCGGCGTGCGGCGTCCGAAGCGCTGCTGCCGGCGCCCATCGACGGCAGTGATCCGGAGACGGAAGCGGGCTCGCCCGACCGCATCTGGGGCGATGTGGATGACCCCGCTGGCTCCGACCTGCTGCGCCCGAGCGCGTTGCTCCGCGATGCGTGGCTGCTGCCATCCCACGCCCTGTTGGCAGCGCCGGAGGGTCTGCTGGTAGCGGGCGCGGACCTCGTGCCGGTGCGCCGTGGCGCGGATGCCGAGGCGACCACGCGGCGCGACGTGTTCCTTACGTCCACCGAGATCAACCCCGCGCATCGTGCCGGCGATGCCGACCATCGCTTCCTGTTGTTCGGGGATCGCCCGGCGGCGCTGGATGCGTTGGGTGAATGGGATGTGAAGCAACCCTTCTCGCCGGTGGCGCTGGTGGTGCTGCCGGATCTGCTGCATCCCGCGCCGCCGCGCGACCTGCTACCTGATCCACCGCCCGAGCCCGGCGCACCCTGCTTCGGCGCCTGCCTGCCAGCGCCCGTGCCCAGCGTACGCCGCGCGCAGCCCTATCCCTGGCTCGGCCTCAACATGACCGATCTGCGCGCCGCGCAGCAGGCGGTGGTGCAGCATTGCGAGGCCGGTGCCACGCGCATCGCGCTTCTCGACCTGCCACCGCTTTTGACACCCGGCGACATCACCGCATGGCGTCGCGCGTTGGCCTCCGACCGTGCCGCGCTCTATGCGCCCTGGCTGCTCGCCGCCGATGCGCGCGATGCACGCGCGGCGCCGGTGACGTTGCCGCCCGCCGCTGCGGCCGCGGGCATCGTGGCGCGGGTCGAGGCGGCCGCAAGACCTTGGGCTGCGCCCGCCAATCAGCAAATTCGTGGTGCCTTCGCGCTGGCCGACGACCCAGGCCTGCCCGATGCCGGTTTTCTGCATGAGGAACGCGTGGATGTGATCCGGCCGACCGAGCGTGGGCTGATGTTGCTCGGCAGCCGCACCACGTCGCTCGACCTCGACTGGACGCATATCTCGGTCCGCCGCCTGGTGGATTGGCTGAAGGCGCAGCTGGTGCATGACCTCGCCTTCGCACCGTTCGAACCGAACGGGCCCGATTTGTGGGACGCGATGGCACGCATCGCCACGCGCCGCGTGCGCGCAGTGTTCGACGCCGGCGCGCTGGCCGGGCGGAGCGCGGCCGAGTCCTTCTTCGTGCGCTGCGACGAAAGCACGACGCCGCGCAGCGCGCAGGATGCCGGCCAGGCCATCCTGCTGGTCGGTGTGGCCCCTGCGGTGCCGGCGGAGTTCATCGTCTTCCGCTTGGTCCGCTCGGGTGCCGAGGAGCCGGCGCTGGAGGCTCTCGGGCCATGAGCGACAACTTCCTCTCGCACTTCAACTTCAGCGTGGCGATCGACGTCTCCGGCTATGGCGGTGACGAGGGGCTGGCGCAGGGCGGGCCGAATGCCGCGCGCGGCGCCTTCAGCGAGGTGACGGGGCTTGAACTCAACATCGAGATGACGGCGTTGCGCGAAGGCGGCTTCAACGCCGGCGTGCGGCAACTGCCCGGCAAGGCGACCTCGCCGGTGCTGATCCTGAAGCGCGGTGTGACCCTGGATGACGCTTTCTGGGCGTGGATCCGCCGCTGCACCGACGGCACCTTCCCGCTACCCTACGTCTCCGGTGCCATCACCGTATTCGGGCCGGAGGGCGCGGCAGCCAAGCCGAAGGCGAGCTGGAACTTCGTCAATGGGATCGTCACCAAGGTGAAGTCCGCCGACCTGAACGCGCATGAGGCGCGCGCCATGGCGATCGAGGAACTGCACATCGCGCATGAAGGGCTGCTGCGGGGGGCCACGGCATGAGTGCCGCCTTCAAGCGCGCCAGCATCGTGCCGTTCGACGAGGCCGGCAAACAGCCGACGGAGGCCGAGGCGATTCCCTTCGACTTCAACCCGGAAACGCTGACCCTGAAGGTCACCGCCAGCAGGGCGAGGGACAGGCAACGCAAGGGCCGCCAACAGGTCCAGCATGTCGGCACGTCGGAGGCCACGCTGAACTTCGAGGCTGTGTTCGACAGCACGCGCCCGCGCGACGCTGCCGATGGGCGCGCGGTGGAGCAGGAGGAGAAGCTCGATGTGCGGCTGCGGACCATGGGCCTTGCCGCGCTGATCCAGCAGGCCGAGACGCAGCAGGGCGGCAGCGCCAACAAGCAGCCGGCGCCCAAGCGCGTGCAGTTCCGCTGGGGCAGCATCATCTTCAACGGCCTGATCACGCAGTATCAGGAAACGTTCGACTATTTCTCGCCCGGCGGCGTGCCGTTGCGCTCCAAGGTGCTGATCACGCTGACCGAGCAGGAATTCCGCTACGAGGTGAATGCGGTGGATCGCGCCGCGGCGCGTGCGGCCACGCCGCCCAGCCCCGCGGGGCTGCGCGATGCGGCGGCGGCGGCGGGCGCGGGCAGCCTGCTCGACATGGGTCCGGGTGGGCTCTCGCTGGGGCTGTCGGCCGGCTTCTCGGCCGATCTGTCACTCGGCATCTCCGCCGGCTTTTCGGCGGAATTCGACGCCTCGTTCTCTGCCGGTGTGTCGTTGCAGGCGAATCTCGGCCTGTCGGCCGATATCGGGCTGTCGTCGGCTGCCGGAATCTCGCTCTCGGCGGATGCGGCGGTGGACGTGTTCGGCGCCGATGCCTTGAGCGCGGGGGGTGGCAATGCCGGCGGCATCGCCGGGGCTGGTAGCGGCGCCAGCGCCGGGGCCGGTAGCGGCGCCAGCGCCGGCACGGCCGGGCGCGCGGGCCTGTCCTCGGGCACTCGCAGCGCTGCCGCGGGGGCGGCCAGCCCCTGGGCGCCAGACGGCCCCGCGCCGGGGACCCGTGCTGCCGGCCTTGCTGCCGTCGTCGCCGGACAGCGCGCCGCGGGCACGGCGCTCGCCGCCCCCAACACGCCCGCCGGGGCGACGCCCTTGGCGCCGCGTGGCAGCCCGCCCCCGGTGCTGCCGCGCGCCCCTTCCGGCGCCGTCCCGCCGGCCTTGCGCAGTGCCCCGCGCGAAACGGCGTGGGATGGCGAGCGGCGGCCGCGCTGGGAGACGCTGGCGATGCAGGCCCCGCGCACCCCCACCGCCCCGCGGGCGCATTCGATGGGCGGTGGCTGCGGCTGTGCGCGCTGCCGGGGAGGGCACTGAACCATGCCGGTGATCATCGACACTGTATCCACCGACGTCATCGTCGATCCCGCCGCGGGCGGTGCGCGCGGCGGCGGCGGTGAGGCCGATGCCGCACCTGAGACGCAGGCCGATGACCTGCGCGCCGTGATCCGCGAGATCCTGCGCGAGGAACTGGAACGCGCGCTCCGCCTGGCCTTGCCGCAGCGATGAACGACGGCCCGCCCCTTCTCGTCTCGGCCCGTCCCGTCCTGTCGATCGACGGGCAGGAGAACACGGCGCTCGGCCGCGACCTGATCCGGCTGGAGACGATGGAGGATTCGCAGGGCGTGGCGACGCTCGAAGCCGTGTTCCTGAACTTCGGCCAGACCGAGCGCGCGAGCGCGCCTGGCTATGTGCATTTCGACCGCGCGGCGATCGACCTCGGCAAGCGCATCACCGTGGCCTTTGGCACGTCTGGCACGCCACAGACCGTCTTCGAGGGCACGATCAATGCGATCGGCGCGTCGTATCCGGAATCGCGACCGCCGGAACTCACCATCCTGGCCGAGGATGCGCTGGCAAAGCTGCGCCTGGCGCGGCGGTCACGCACCTTCGAAAACGCGACGGACGCCGACATCCTCCGCCGCATCCTCGACGATGCCGGGCTGCGCGCCGATGTGGACGCCACCGGGGCCAACCACGTGCAGCGCTGGCAGGTTGGGCAGAGCGAGCTCGACCTGCTGCGCGAACGTGCGGAAGCGCTGGATGCGCGCATCCTGCTGAAGGACGGCGCAGTGACGGCGCGGGCGCGGGCCGATGGCGCACGACCCATTCCACTGACCCACCAGAACGAGCTGATCCGCTTCGATGTGCGGGCCGACCTTGCGCAGCAGCGCACCAAGGTGCGCGTGCATGGCTGGGATGTCTCGGCCAAGGCGGCGATCCACGAGGAAGCCGGGCCCGACATCGCGCGCGCCGTGGCCGAGGCGCAGGGCCGCACCGGCCCGCAAGCGCTGCAGCAGGCGCTGGGCGAGGCGCCGGAGGACCTGCACCTGGAAATGCCGGCGACGACCGAGGAGGCGCGCAACCTAGCGGAGGCACGCATGAAGCAGCGCGCGCGCGCCTTCGTCCGCGGCACCGGCACCACGCGTGGAACGCCGGCGCTGCGTGCCGGCGGGCGCGCCGAGTTGCTCGACCTCGGGCCCTGGTTCTCCGGCATCTACGAGGTGACGCGCGTGCGCCACAGCTTCGACCAGACCAGCGGTTTCCGTACCGAATTCGCCGCCTGCCGCGCGGCTCTGGAGCAGGGCGCATGAGCCTCCTCGATCCCATGGCGACGGTCGTGCCCTTCCCTCGCCCGCGGCTCTACGGCGTCTATCCCGCGATCGTGCGCGACGTGCAGGACCCCGACAGCCAGGGCCGGGTGAAGGTGGAATTGCCCTTCGTCGCCTCCGACGACGCCGCGCCGGCACAGGCCTGGGCGCGGCTGGCCACGATGATGGCGGGCGCGGAGCGCGGCAGCTGGTTCATCCCCGAGGTGGAGGACGAGGTGCTGGTGGCGTTCACCGCCGGTGACCCGAGCCGCCCGATCGTGCTCGGCGCGCTCTGGAATGGCAGCGACGCTCCGCCCGAGACCATGGACAGCGACAACAACAGGCGCTCGATCACCTCGCGCTCGGGCCACCGGCTGCTTTTCGACGATAGCGCGGGCGCCGAAAAGCTGCTGATCGAGACTCAGGGAGGCCATAAATTGACGCTGGATGATGCGTCCGGCGGCACTGTGACTCTGGAACATTCGAGCGGCGCCAAGATCACCATCGATGTCAGCGGCAAGGTGGAGATAACAGCGAACAGCAAGGTTGTGATCAACGCCGCGGCGCAGCTCTCGGTTACCGCCGGCATGGTCACTGTGGATGCCGGGATGAGCAAGTTCTCCGGCGTGGTGAAGTGCGACACGCTGATCACCAACGCGGTCATCAGTTCCAGCTACACGCCCGGCGCAGGGAATGTCTGGTGATGTCGGTGTCGCTCGCCCCCGCTGCGCCCAAACCCCGCCGACGCCGGCTGATCGTCCCCGCGCATCGCAGCGAGGCGCGCGAGACGCTGGCCATCGCCACGCCGTTTTTTCTGCGTGCCGGCACGGACCCGGCACCCGCCGCGCCGCCGCTGCTGAGCTTCGATGGCGATGCCTTCATGGAAGATCTCGCCGCGGCGGTGGCGGATCCGGCGAAATGGCCGAAGCTGCTGCCGTGGCGCGACTGGGCGGAACCGCCGCAGGGCATGCTCGATGCGAATGGCGCCGCGCGCTACGACACGCTCGCGGTCGCGCGCGGCGCGCCCGTGGCGATCGAGCGCGATCCTGCCTTGCCGGCGGGCGGTGATGGCGTGCCGGCGGGCACGCCGCCCTGGCTGCGCAAGCTCTACCTGCCGCTGCATCAGCGCTTCACCTTCGTCGCCTTCGACGTCGCCTGCCAGCGCGCCGGCTGGCCGCGCCTCGCGCGCTCTCGCGTGCTCGGCAGTGGCGCGGTGGTGCGCCGGCTCCGGCCCGGCGCGAACGAGGCGTGGGAGGATTGGATCAGCGCCGATGGCAAACGCGGCATCTGGATCGCGCTGGCGCGGCCCGTATCCACCCCCAACCCGGTGGTACTGCCACGCGCGGCCGCGCCGCTCGACCCCGAGGCGCTGACCGCTGCCGATTTCCAGGGCATCGAGGGCAGCGTGCGCGCGCGCCTTGGTCTGGTCGCGGGGGCTACGCTGCCGATGGCGCTCGACAGTGCGAGGCTCACGCTG
>JBBSCP010000196.1:0-8925 GCA_038250135.1 Acetobacterales bacterium
ATCGATCCAAACGCAACCTCAAGACGATCATCTACCTCGTCGCGGGGGGCATTATGGATGCGCTACCCACTTGAATCAGCGAGGAGCCGAAAAAGCTTCAGGGTGCCGCTGTCGCGCTCCGACTGCCGTAGCCAACCACGCAGCGTCTCGCCGGTGCAGCCGATCTTGGCCGCGACTGAGCTGATCGCGGCCCATTGCGATGCGTGATCAAGCTGATGCTGCTGCACAGGGCGAACCGCTCGCTGTCGAACTTCCGGCGAAAATCGCCGCTGTCTGGGGTCTGTCATGGATTGAGCCTCTCGAAAGTTGAGGCATCCGCCAAACCCGGGGCGGTTCAGTTCAGTGTATCTGCAGCCTATGGCAGCGTGACCGATGCGCCCATTCGGACCGAACTGCGTTGACGCGAGACCTGCGGTCAGTCCGACAACCTTGTTCTGGATCCAATAATCCAATACAATAACACTGGTTGCGTGGCCGTCGAGGCCTCGCCGACGGGAGCTCCGCCCTATGCCGACTCAGTCTGCGCAGGACCTTTGCATCTCTTTTCTGCGCGCCGAAATCATGGCCGGGCGCATCGCGCCAGGTGAGCGCATCCGACCCGAGGCGGTCGGCGCGAATCTTGGCCTGAGCCGCATGCCGGTGCGTGAGGCGCTTCTGCAGCTCGATGCCGAAGGGCTCGTCACACTGCGGCCTAATCGCGGTGCGGTCGTGACCCGGCTCGATTCCGACTCCCTCGCCGAAATATTCGAGATGCGCGCCGTGCTCGAAGGACTTTGCGCGCGCCACGCCGCGGCGCTGGCCAGTCCCGCCGATATCGAGGAGCTTGAAGCGCAGACGCAGACGATGCGCCGCGTCCTGTCAGATCCTGCGCGCTGGGTCGAGCGGCATGAGGCTTTCCACGATCACTTATGCACGCTCGGGGCGCGTCCGCGCATCGCCGGCGAAGCGCGGCGCCTGCGCCTGCTGCTGCGTCCATCACTGGCCGTCTTCGCAGCCCAGAACCGCGATCCGGATGCGCTGGGGCATGAGCACGAAGTGATCGTGGACGCGCTGCGCGATCGTAATGCCGTGCGGGCCGAGCAGATGGCGATCGCGCATGTGATTGCGAACGCCGCCTTCGTGCTTGGCCTGCGGCCGGAGGTCGTCCGTCGCCGCGCCGTCGTGCGCCAAGGCTGAGCCATGTTCGATAGGCTGATCCGGGGCGGCCGCTTCGGCACCGTGGCCGGGCTGCGCCAGGCCGATCTCGGACTGCGTGACGGACGGGTTGCTGCCTGGCTCGCGTCTGGAAAGGCCGCGACGGCGGCCGAGACCATCGACGCGACGGGGCTTGTCGTGCAGCCGGGGCTGATCGATCCTCATGTGCATTTTTGGCGAACCCGGCCTGACGCACAGGGAAGACTTCGCAAGCGGCACCGCCGCCGCGGCACTCGGCGACGTCACGACTGCGCTGGTGATGACCACCGATGTGCCGACGACATTTACGGCAGCGGAACGGCATACCAAGGCGGTACTGGCCGAGGGGCACGTGCATACCGATATCGGCCATCTGGTAGCGGCCACGCGGCCTGACCATATCGCCGCTTTGGCTTCGGCCAGTGCGGTCGCGATCGAGGTACTCCTGGGCGACATATCGCCCGCGCTGCTGCTGCGTGACGAGGCCACGCAGATCGCCGTCATGCGCGCCTGCCGCACATCCGGCATCGTGCGGGGTGTGAGGCCGGCCGCAGGTACGGTGATCGCGGCAGCGGAGGCCCTGCCGCGTCGGCCCGGCTGCGATCCAATCGATTTCCTCGCCTCGCGCCCGGCGCAGAGCGAGGCGCTGGGCACTGTGCGCGCCCATGCCGCTGCTGGCGCAACGGGCGCCGCGCTGCATCTGCGCCAGACCAGTTGCGTAGAATCGCTCGCGCTGGTGCAGCAAGCGATGCCGCAGGGCCTCGACCTCACGGCCGAGACGACGCCGCATTATCTGCTTTTGGAGGCGGACGAGATCCGCCGCCAGGGCCCCCGGGCGAAGATCCTGCCAACCTCGCGCAGCGCCGCGGATCACGCCGCGCTGTGGCCTGCGCTGCGGGAAAGGGGCGGAACCAGCTGCGTCGCCACCGACCACACGCCGCACAGCCAGGCCGAGAAGCCGGCAGGCATGGCCGACATCTGGGCCGCGCCCGGCGGTTTTCCCGGCGTGCAGACGGTGCTCGCGCTGATGCTCGACGCCGAGGCGCCGGGTAGGATTGGCTGGGGCGATCTCGTGCGCCTGACCAGCGGCGCGCCGGCGCAGCGTTTCTCCCTGTGGGGCAAGGGCAGCCTTGTCGAGGGATCGCAGGCAGATTTCGTGCTGGCCGATCCTTCGCGCCGAGCACGCACCACAGATGCCCAGCAATCGAGCCGCGCCGGCCGCCCGCCCTTCGCAGGGCGCGAGGTGACGGGCTGGCCGGTGAGCACGTGGTTGCGCGGTCATCTGATCGCTACCGAGGCAGCCTTGCTCGGCGCGCCGCGCGGTCAAGTGCTGCGTCGCGGGGCATGATGCCCAGGGGCGAAGCGTCAGCGGGGTGAATTGTCGGCGCATGGGCCACTTGGCGCGAGCGTATCGCGCGCGCTAGCCTTCGTCATCAAAGGGGAACCACGATCTTGGTGCGAGAGGCGGGCACAACGAAGGGCAGCACTGCGGCGCTGATGCTGGCTCCTGCCGGATTCATCTTCCTGTTCTTCTTCGCGGTACCCTTCGCCGTCATGGCGGCGATGAGCGTGCTGACGGCGAACCCGATGGTAGCGCCCAACGCCGCCTTCACGCTGCGACATTATGAACGCATCGCCGGCGACATCTTCTACTTTGAGGTGCTGTGGCAGACGCTGCGCCTCGGCCTGCTGACGACGATCCTCTCGTTGCTGATGGGCTATCCGCTGGCCTTCCTCATCGCACGCGCGACCAGCCCGACGGCGCGCACCCTGCTGCTGATGGCGGTGATCGCGCCGATGGTGATGGGCCTCGTGGTGCGCACCTATGCCTGGCTCGGCATGTTCTCCAACCGCGGCGTGATCAATGGTACGCTGATGTCGATGGGGCTCATCACCGAGCCCATCCCGATCCTGGGCAGCGAAGGCGCCGTTGTGATCGCGCTCTGCCACATCTACGTCCCCTTCATGATCCTGACGCTGACGGGCGTTATCGCGCGCATCGATCCGCGGCTGGAGGAAGCAGCGCGCGGGCTGGGTGCGACGCGCGTGAAGGCGTTCATCGAAGTCACGCTGCCGCTCTCGGCGCCGGGCATCCTGGCGGGATCGCTGCTGGTCTTTGCACTGGCGATCAGCGCCTACGTCACACCCATCGTCATCGGCGGGTATGAGGTACTGACGCTACCGATGCTGATCTTCCAGCAGGTGTCGGCCACCTTCAATCTCGGTTTTGCGGCCGCACTCGGTGTGGTGCTGCTGATCGTCGCACTCGGGCTGGTCTGGTCCTATGGCCGCGCGATGCAGCGCGTGACTCGGGGGGTTGTCTGATGCGCACGGCCTTCCTTACGCTGTGCGGCCTGGTCCTGGCCTTCCTGCTACTGCCGGTGATGATCGTGCTGTGCTTCGCGGTGAACCCGGAGCCTTTCCTTGCCTTCCCGCCGAGCGGCTTTTCCCTGCGCTGGTTTGCGAAATTCTTCTCGAGCCGCGATTTCATGGCGGCCTTCTGGCTGTCGCTGTGGCTTGGTGTCGCCACCGTCTTCGTGGCCGGCACGATCGGGACGATGGCCGCACTTGCGCTGGCGCGCGGCCGTTTCCGCGGGCGGGCAGCGCTGGTGCAACTGTTCCTCTCGCCCATCGTGTTGCCCACGATCCTGACGGGCTTCGCGTTATTCCAACTTGCCATGGTGGCCGGCACGGGGCGCAACGCCTGGATCCTGCTCGCCGGGCATCTGGTGGTGGCCACGCCCTATGTGCTGCGCACCGTGCTTGCCGTGCTGGCGAATTTCGATCGCAGCCTGGAGGAAGCCGCACGCGGCCTCGGCGCCTCGCCCGCCGCGGCCTTCCGTGAGGTGACACTGCCGCTGATCCGCCCGGGTGTTATCGCCGGCGCGCTGTTCGCCTTCATCGTCAGCTTCGACCAGTTTCCGGTCAGCCTCTTCCTGGTTTCACCAGGACAGGAGACGCTGCCGATCGCCATGTTCAACTATCTGCGCTTCGATTTCGACGGCACCATCGCGGCTGCGAGCTGCGTCTCCATCCTGCTCGCCATCACGCTTGTGCTCGGCATCGAACGCACCATAGGCCTGCAGGAATACGCGAAACTCTGAGCAGAAGGAAAGCTCCCATGCTGAATCGTCGCACGCTTCTGGCCGCCTCGGCCGCCACCCTAGCCGCGCCCGGCATCGTCGGCGCGCAGGCGGCGAATACGCTGCGCATATCCGGCTGGGGCGGGCGATGGGGCGAACTCTCGCGCCAGGAGCTGATCCCGGCCTTCGAGCGCCAGCACAATTGCCGCGTCGAGGTCGATACCGCCTTTCCCTTCGTGCCGAAGCTGATGGCCAGCCCGCGCGGCCGGCCGGTCTATGACGTGCTGCACACCAATAGCAACGAACAATGGAGCGTCTTCGAGCAGGGTCTGGTCGAGCGCCGGCCCGATCTGTCGAAAATCCCCAATGCCGCGACGATCTATCCCTATGCCGTGTCGGAAGACATCGTCGGCATCTGCATGTTCACCTCCGCCATCGGCCTGGCCTGGCGGCGCGACAGGATTCAGCAGGGACCGACCGGCTGGGGCGATCTTTGGGATGCGCGCTTCGCCGGCCAGCGCGGCGCGTATCTGATCCCCGCCAACAGCCTCGGCCAGGCGCTGTTCATGATGTCGGGGCGTGTCTACGGCAGCGGCTATCGCGACCTCGACGCCGCTTTCCGCGCGATGGAACGCCTGCGCCCGATCCGCCTGTTCGACTTCACCGGCGGCATGGAGAATGCCCTACTCTCCGCCGAACGTTCCATCGGCGTGCTGCACGACACCGCCGCCTATCGCCACCAGGATCGCATACCGATCGAGTTCACCGCACCGCGTGAGGGCGTGATCGCGCTGGAACAGGTGCTCAGCGTCACGCGCGGCACGCAGATGACCGAGCTCGCCCACGCCTGGATCAACCACATGCTCTCGGTCGAAGTGCAGAAGCGCATGGCGGAGGATCTGTGGTTCAGCCCGGTGCGGCGCGACGTGGTTCTGGAGGAGCGTTTCCGCGGCAAGCTGTTGACCACGCCGGAGCAGGTGAGCGGACTTATCCAGATGCCCTGGCAGTGGTACAACGGTCAGAAGGAACGCATCGACGACCGCGTGAACCGCATCTTCCGGGGCTGAGGCGGTGGCGGGTGTCTCGCTCGAAGGTGTCACGAAGATCTTCGCGGGCGGCACCCGCGCCGTCGATGCGATCAGCCTCGAGATCGGTGAGGGCGAGTTCTTCTCCCTGCTTGGCCCGTCGGGTTGCGGCAAGACGACGACGCTGCGCATGGTGGCGGGGTTCGAGACGCCCGATGCGGGGCTGATCCGCGTCGGTGCGCGCGATGTCACCGCGCTGCCGCCGGAGGCGCGTGACATGGGCATGGTATTCCAGAATTACGCGCTGTTCCCACATCGCACTGTGGTCGAGAATGTCGGCTTCGGCCTCAAGATGCGTGGCGTGGCCCGTGAGGATGTGGCGAAGCGCGTACAGGACGCACTCGCGCTGGTTCGCATGACGGGGCTTGAGGAACGTCGCCCCGGCCAGCTCTCCGGGGGGCAGCAGCAGCGCGTGGCGCTCGCCCGCGCCATCGTCATCAATCCCACCGTGCTGCTCTGCGATGAGCCGCTCGGCGCACTCGACAAGAAGCTGCGCCAGGCGATGCAGTTCGAGCTGAAGGCACTGCATGCGCGGCTCGGCCTCACGCTGATCTACGTCACGCATGACCAGGAGGAGGCGCTGACGATGTCGGACCGGATCGCCGTGATGCGCGGAGGCCGGATCGCGCAGCTTGGCGCGCCGCGCGAGATCTATGATCGCCCGACCAGCCGCTTCGTCGCCGACTTCATCGGCGACACCAACATTCTCGAAGGTGTGGCGGAAGGCGCGATGCTGCGCCTGCCTGGCGGCTGGACAAGCCCGATGCGCGCCGCCCTGCCCGCCGGTCCTGCCGCCATTGCGCTGCGGCCGGAACGCGTGCGCCCCGTGGCGGCCGGCGCGGGACTGGTCGACGCGACGATCGAGGTGGCGAATTTCCTCGGCGATTCCGTGTTGTTGAAATTGGTGTTGCCCGAGGGCCAGCCGCTGCTCTGCCGCGCGCCGCGCGATGCTGCGGCCGCGCTGCTAGCGACGGGGGCCGCGATCGGCGTGAGCTGGTCGGCGGATGATCCGGTGCCGCTCGACACATGAGCCTCGTCATCCTCACCATCGGGCAATCGCCGCGGCCGGATTTGGAAGCCGAGGCCCACGCAGCCGTGCCGGGTTTGCCGCTGATTCTCCGCGGCGCGCTGGATGGGCTGTCTCGTGCCGAGATCGCGGCGCTTTCTCCGCGCGATGGCGCAGACACGCTGTTCACGGCCTTGCCCTCCGGCGAAGGCATCACGGTCTCGAAGGCTGCGGTCACAGCGCGGCTACGGGAGGTTTTAGCCACCACGTCGGGCGCTGTCCTGCTGGCCTGCACCGGCGGCTTCGCAGGCCTGCCCAAGCGCACAGACCTCGTGCAGCCATCCATCGTCCTGAACGCGCTGGCTGAAGTGCTGCTGCCGCGCGGCAGGCTCGGCCTCGTCGTGCCGCTGGCGGCGCAGATCCCCGCTCTTATCGCCGCAAGGCAGCGCGAAGGGCTTGATGTCGTAGCCGTGGCCTTGCGTCCGTATGGCGATGCAACCACGCGGCACGCAGCGGCGCGGGCGCTTGCGACCCACAAGCCCGATTTCGTGCTGCTCGACTGCATCTCCTACACGCGCGCCGACAAGGCCGCCTTCGTCGCGGCGCTGCCCTGCCCGGTGTTGCTGGCCATCGCCGTAGCCGCACGCACCGCAGCCTGCCTGTTGCCGGAGTAACCATGCCCGATCACGGCTTCCACGAATTCACGCTCGACGACATCGAGGCCCTGGCTGTCGGTGCCTGGGTGCTCGGCACCGGGGGCGGCGGCTCGCCCTATCTCGGCCTGCTCAACATGCGCCAGCTCTACGCCCAGGGGCATCGCGTGCAGTTGATGCCGCCCGAAGCTCTGGCGGATGATGATCTCGTCGCCGTCGTCTCCAACATGGGCGCCCCGCTGGTCGGACAGGAAAGACTGACGGACAGCGCCAACATCGCCCGCGCCGTGACGCTGATGGAAGAATATCTTGGCCGCGAATTCCGTGCGGTGATGTCCGTCGAGATCGGCGGCAACAACGGCATCCAGCCGCTGATGGCCGCCGCGCATCTGGGCAAGCCCGTGGTCGATGCCGATGCGATGGGCCGCGCCTACCCCGAGGCGCAGATGACGAGTTTCGCGGTCGGCGACCTGCAACCCTGGCCGCTGACGCTAGTCGATCCGCGTGGCGTGGAAGGCATCGTCGCGAAAGTTCCGACATGGAAATGGATGGAGCGGCTGTCGCGCAAGATGTGCGTCGAGACCGGCTCCACCGCCGCTACCTGCAAGGCGCCGCGCACCGGCGCCGAGGTGAAGCGCTGGGGCATTCCCAACACAACAACGCAGGCGATGGCACTCGGCCGCGCGATCCGCCTGGCGCAGCGCGAACATCGCGACCCGATCCAGGCGATCCTCGATGCCGAGGACGGAAGGATGCTGTTCCGCGGCAAGGTCACGGACCTCGCGCGCCGCACGACCGAAGGCTTTCTGCGCGGAACGACGACGCTCGAAGGCCTCGACGAATGGCGCGGGCATGGCTTCGCGCTCGCCTTCCAGAATGAATGGGCGGTGGGCTGGCTCGATGGCGTCGCGCGCGTGATGACGCCCGACCTGATCTGCGTGCTCGACAGCGTGACCGGCGAGGCCATCGGTACCGAGACGCTGCGCTATGGTCAGCGCGTGACCGTCATCGCGCTGCGGGCGCCGGCCGTCTTCCTCACGCCGCGCGGCCTCGATTTCGTGGGACCGCGCGCCTTCGGATACGATCTCGACTTCGTCTCGGTCTTCGCAGCATGAGTGGCTTGCATTCGCAAGACGATCTCGACTTCCGGAGTGTCTTCGCATGAGGCGGCGCATCGGCATCGATGTCGGCGGCACCAACACCGATGCCGTATTGATCGAGGGCGATCGCGTGCTACGCGCGATCAAGACGCCGACCACCGCCGATGTAATGTCCGGCGTTCTCGCCGCGCTCGCCGGCATCGCGCCCTCCGTGGGGACAGAGGGCGTGCAGGCGGTAATGATCGGCACCACGCATTTCGTCAACGCGGTGGTGCAGCGGCGCGAACTGGCCCGGGTCGGCGCGCTGCGCCTCGGCCTGCCCGTCGCGCGCAGCCTGCCGCCCTTCTGCGATTGGCCCGCGGACCTCGCAGCGATGGTGCGCGGCGCGGTGCATCTGGTGGAAGGCGGGCACGACTACGATGGCCGGCCGATCATGCCACTCGATGAGCGCGGTGTGGCGGTAGCGGCGCGTGCGATGCGCGCCGAGGGCCTGGCCTCGGTCGCCATCTGCGGCATTTTCTCACCGCTCGATGCCAGCATGGAGGAACGCGCGGCGGAGATCCTCCGGCAGGAGATGCCGGATGTCGCCATCACCCTCTCGCGTGATCTCGGCCGCATCGGGCTGCTGGAGCGCGAGAACGTCGCGCTGCTGAACGCCTGCCTCACGCCGCTCGCGCGCCATACCGTTGCAGCTTTCGAGGCGGCGCTGCGCGAGGCCGGCATCGCGGCGCCGCTATTCGTCACGCAAAATGACGGCACGGTGATTCGTGCCGAGCTCGCCGCGCGCTTCCCCGTGCTGTCCTTCGCCTCCGGCCCGACCAATTC
>JBBSCP010000197.1:0-8842 GCA_038250135.1 Acetobacterales bacterium
GGCAAGCCTGTCGGCCGGACCGTCGAGCACGATACGGCCAAGTTCCATTACATAGCCACGCGACGCGGTGCGCAGCGCCATGCGGGTATTCTGCTCGACCAGCAGAATCGCGAGGCCGTCCTGGTTCAACTGCCGGATCAGATCGAACAGCCGCCCCACCAACAAGGGCGAGAGACCAAGCGATGGCTCATCCAGCATCATCAGCCGCGGCCGCGCCAGGAGCGCGCGTGAAATCGCCAACATCTGCTGCTCACCGCCCGAGAGGACCGAGGCCAGCATGTGCCGGCGCGCGGCGAGGTTCGAGAAGCGCGCATAGACGCCCTCGATGTCGCGCGCGACATCACCATCGCGCCGTCCATAGGCACCCATCAGCAGATTCTCGTGCACCGTGAGGCTGACGAGAATTTGCCGCCCCTCCGGCACCAGCACCAGGCCGCGCCGCACGCGCTCGGGGGCGCTCTGCGCCGTGATCTCAACGCCATCGAAGACCACGCGCCCTGCGGCGGGCTTTACGGCGCCGGCGAGGGATTTCAGCAGCGTCGATTTGCCCGCGCCATTGGCGCCGAGCACGGTCACAACTTCCCCTGCCTTAACATCGAGCGACAGACCGCGAACGGCATGGGTGCGGCCATAGTGGACGTCCAGTGTCTCGACCTCAAGCAGCATGCGCGGGGTCCTCCTCGGCGCCTAGATAGGCCTCGCGCACTGTGGGATCGAGGCGCGCATCGGCCATGGTGCCCGCAAAAATCCGGCGCCCGAAATTCAGCACGACGACGTTCTCGCAGACCTCGTTGACGAAACCCATGTCGTGCTCGACGACAAGCAGCGCCGTGCCGGTGGTCGCGATGGCGCGCAGGAAGCGCGCAAGCTCCGCCGTCTCGGCGGGGTTGAGCCCGGCCGCCGGCTCGTCCAGCAGCAGCAACTTCGGTCGGCTCGCGAGTGCGCGCACCACCTCGATCTTCTTGCGGATGCCATAGGGCAGCGCCGAGACGACCTCGCCCGGATCGATGTCGAGGCCCGCTTCAGCGAGCAGTGCCTCCGCCTCCCGCCGCCAGCGTCCGCGCGGCATCCAGCTGATCGGCGTGAGCAAGGCGCCAAGACCAGAGGCGCGCGCATGCTGGCCAAGCATCACATTCTCAACCGCGGAGAGATGCGGCATCAGCCGAATATTCTGGAAGGATCGCGCAAGTCCCGCCAGCACGCGATCGCGCGGCGGCAGCGTGGCGATGGCCCTGCCATCGAGCGTGATGGCGCCGGCATCGATCGGATAGACGCCCGAGATCAGGTTGAACACCGTCGTCTTGCCCGCGCCGTTCGGCCCGATCAGGCCGAGCCGTGCGCCACGTCGCACCTCAAAGCTGACATCATCGACAACCTTGAGCCCACCGAAGGATTTGGTGAGGCCCTCCAGGCGGAGCAGGACCTCATCGGGCATCGGCCACGCGCCTCCGGCGGAAGCCGATGCGCGCGAGCAGTGTGCGGGTGACGATACCTTCGGGGCGGAACATCATCATGGCGACGATGATCGCGCCAAAGACCACATAGCGCCAGGAGCCGCCGATCCGCAGCAGCTCCGGCACCACGGTGAAGAAGGTGGCGCCGACCAGCGGGCCCCAGGCAGTCTGCGTGCCGCCGATCAGCACGAAAAGCAGTACATAGATCGACAGCAGGGCCGAAAAATACTGCGCTTCCACGAAGGAGAAATGATGCGCGTACAGCCCGCCGGCGAGGCCCGCGAGGCCCGCGCCGATGGCGAAGCTCGCCACCTGCACGGCGCGCGCGGGCACGCCCATCAGGGTCGAGACCAGCTCGTCATCGTGCAGCGCGCGCATCGCGAGGCCCAGGCGCGTCGCCATCAGCCAGAACACCAGCAGCGTCGTGGCGATGGCGGCACCGATCAGCACCGGCAAATCGACATAATCGGGCACGACCAGGCCCATCGCGCCGCCCAGCGCCGGCTGCGTCAGGATCACGCCGGTGACGACATGCGCGAAGGCAAACGTCGCCAGCACCATGTAGACGCCGCGCGTGCGCAGCACGGGGAAGGCGATGGCGAAGCCGACCAGCGCAGTCACCAGCGTGGCCGCCGGCACCGTCAACGCGGGGGACCAGCCGAGTTGCTCGCCCAGCACCGCAGCCGCATAGGCACCGATCGCCATGAAGCCCGCGCCGCCGAGATTGAGTTGCCCGGCCGCGGCGGTGACAAAGATACCGTAGGCGAAGATGATGTTGATCGCGAGGATGGCCAGGATGCCGGCCCAATAGCCCGACATGTCAGAGCTTCCCCTTGCCGATGCGCGTGCCGCCGAACAGGCCCTGTGGCCGCAGCACGATCGCCGCCAGCAGCGCCGACCACACCACCACCTGTGCCGCATCGCCGCCAAAGAAGTGAATGCCGAGCGTCTCCATCAGCCCGACCAGCAAGCCGCCCGCGATGGCGCCCCAGATCGAGCCGAGCCCACCCAGAACCATCGCCGCGATCGCCTTGGTGCCGACATGTTCGCCCATGAAAGGCGAGACATCGCTGTAATTCACGACGAACAACGCCCCCGCGACGCCGCAGAGCAGACCGGAGAGCAGGAAGACGATCGGCACGATACGCGTCACCTCCACGCCGAGCAGCGTCGCCGTGTCCGGGCTTTCCGCGATGCTGCGCAGCGCGCGGCCGGTGCGCGTTGAGGTGAGTAGCCATGAGAGCCAAAACACGATGCCGAGCGACAGCAGCAGTGAGGCCAGTTGCGGCAGGCCCAACACCAGCGGGCCAAGATGCCAATCGAGCCGGAAACGCACCGGAAAGCTCTGCGCTTCGGAGCCCAGCACGATCAGCACCAGGTGCTCGAAGATCAGCAGGAAGCCGAGCGAGGAAACCAGCGGGATGGCGTGTTCAGTCGCGTCGCCATGGCGGGTCTTGAGGTAGCGGAAGGTGAAGCGCTCTACCACCAGCGAGGCGGCGATCGAGACAATGATACCACCCAGTAGAGCCAGGGCCCAATGCAGGCCGCCCGAAAGGCCGAAGGGCAGGCCCCAGCGGGCCAGTCCCCAGGCCACCATGCCGGTCAGCATGAACATCGTCGGGATGGTGAAGTTGAGGAAGTTCAGCACGCCGATAGTCAGCGTGAATGCCACCGCGACAGTCACATAAATAGCACCCAGCATTAGGCCCGAGACGATCTGCTGCGCCAGCGTCGCGCCCCCCGGAAGCATGGCGAGCAGCGCGATGCAACAGATCGCGGCCAGTGCCACGCCAGCCGAAATCGCCAGGGGATGCGCACCGCGCACCAGCGGCGCCGACGCACTCATCGAGAGGATCCTCGTGCTTCGGGCACAATATCTTGCAGCAATGGCGACTCCTGCTTTTAGGGAGCATATGGGGGCGTGATTTGCGACCGCGATGCAAGCCCCATCACGAAGGCACCCCCACGCTGGCACCCCCACAATGGCACCCCGCGCTGGGCGCCGCCCGATCATTAGGTCGCCGGCCCAGTCGCGGCTGTCGCCGAGCGCCAAGATTTCGTTGCGCAGCAGCTCGACGCCCGCCAAGCAACTCGCCCGGCCCGACTGCAGCGACCAGTGGGACCCGATCACGGCGTCCATCGGGCCCTTGCCGAACAGACCTGCGGCGAAGCATTGCGGCAGTGTCGGACATGCGGTCCTCCGGGCGGCAGCGCGAGTTTTTGACAAGCCGAATGCTGTCAGTCCAGTCTACATCGCTATCCGATAGACCCGCGCCGCCGTGCCGGAGAACAGCGCCGCCGTCTCCGCCGCGCTCGCCCCCTGCGCCAGGCGCTTGAAGGCGTTCCACAGCACCGCGTAGCTGCACATGCCCTTGTCCACTGGGAAATTACTTTCGAACATGCAGCGATCAACGCCGAAGGCCTCGATGCAGGTCTCGATATAGGGGCGCCAGGATGCCGCCAGAGTCGTGGAATCGGGCGGCAGAGCTGCCTCGTGGAAGCTGAATCCGCCCACTTCCATCGCCAGACCGCCAAGCTTCACCACCACATTCGGTGCCGCCGCCAGCGCGCGGATGTCGCGTGCCCAATCGGTGAAGACCTCAGCGCGCCGGCCCGCGAACGGCCCGACGCCAAGCGGCCCGCCGACATGGTCGAGCACGATAGTGGCCTCCGGCACCGCCTGCGCCAGCGCGATCACCGCGGGCAGCTGCGGGTGGTAGGCCCAGATGTCGAGCGTGAGCCCGTGCCGCGCCAGCACGCGCAACCCCACCGCAAAGCCCGGATGCGCCAGCGGCCCCGGCGGTGGCGTGACGAGGTTCGAGCGTACCTCTGGCGAGTCATACCAAGCCGTGCGGTTGCGCACGCCCTTGAAACGCGGCCCCGCGGCGGCCGCATGCGCTTCCAACAGCGGCGCCAAGGCGGCGCCCAGTGTCAGATCCACGAAACCGACAATGCCGGCGCAGGCACGCGCAGAACCGTAACGGCCGCTCGCGCTCATCGCGGCCACGCCGTTGACGAATTCGGTCTCGCCCAGAGGCCGCAGATCCTCTGGTCCCTCGGCGCGATACATCGCACCGCATTGGATGAAGACCGTGGCGCGGATGTTGTGCCCGGTGTCGAGATCGGCGCGCAGATCATCGAACAGGTAGCGCTCGCCCGGATGGTCCCAGAGGTGATGGTGTGGATCGATGATCGGCAGGCCAGGCGTGAGAATCGCCTCGTCGCGCTGCGCCAGCCAAGAAGGACGTATCTCGATCTGCCGGGATGCGGTGAGCGATGGCAGCGGCACGGCGGTCATGCGCCTGTTCTCCCGAAATCAGCCGACCTCACAAAGCGCGCCGGCAATATCGTGATCGACGTCACCAAGAATGTTTCGAGTCAAGGCCTCCCGCGCCGTGGCCGCATCGCGGCTGAGGGCGCAGCCACGCAGCGCCTCATGCCCATGCGACGCGATGTTGCCGCGGAAGCCGAGCGTGAGATTCCGGTGGCGCTGGTAGCGGTCGAAGATCGCCGCATGCGGCGCCATCAGGGTTCGCCAGTCGCAGGCCGGAACGAGCGTGCGATGGAATTGCGAATCGAGCCGCCGCCAGGGTGCCAGCGCTGCTTCCTCGCCGGCGCGGAGTCGCGCCTCCAGGTGCTGCGTGACGGGCGACGGGTCGGCCACAACACGGATGATTCCGGCTTCGCCGAAGGTTTTCGGCGCAGGCTCGCCGGCGTTGCGCGCGGCCGTGTCCTGCAACTCGGTGCGGACGGTGCCGGGTCTGCGGTGGCGAAGGCGCTGCTGTCGGAAGGCGTGGCGCAGTTGCGTGTGCACGATGTCGATCCTGCGTGCGCCGAGGCGCTTGTCGCCATGTGCGTCAGCAATTCGGCGATGCCCGCGTGCATTACTGCGCCGATCCCGCGACGGTGCTGGCCGCGGCCGATGGGCTCGTGAATTGCACCCCGGTCGGCATGGCGAAGCTGACGGGCACGCCCATCGCGCCCGCCCTGCTGCATCACGGTGTCTGGGTCGCCGAGATCATTTACTTCCCGCTGCAGACAGCGCTGCGACGCGACGCACGTGCGCTGGGCTGCCGCACCCTCGATGGCAGCTTCATGGCCGTGTTCCAGGCGGTCGGTGCCTTCCGCCTGTTCACGGGCCAAGAACCCGACGCCGCGCATATGCAGGCGCATTTCGCCGAGATGACCTGCTGTTGACGCCACTCAGTCGGCGGCCTGCACCTTGTCCTGCGTCTGCGTCTCGAAATCGCTCGCCTCGTGGCGTTCCCAGAGTTGGCTCGACAGCTCGCCCTGGGTGCGGTTCACCATGCGGCCGCGTTGCGCAGCGGGGCGCGCACCGATGGCATCGGCCCAGCGATTCACGTGCTGGTAGGATTGCACGTCGAGGAATTCCGTCGCGCCATACATCCAGCCCTTCACCACCCCGCCATACCAGGGCCAGATCGCAATATCGGCGATGGAGTAGTCGCTGCCCGCCACGAACTCATGCGCTGCAAGCTGCTGGTCGAGCACATCGAGCTGGCGCTTCACTTCCATCGCAAAGCGGTCGATCGGATACTCCATCTTCGACGGCGCATAGGCGTAGAAATGGCCGAAGCCGCCGCCGAGATAGGGCGCGCTGCCCATCTGCCAAAACAGCCAGGAGAGGCATTCCGCCCGCGCCGCGCCGCCGCTCGGCAACAGGGCGCCAAACTTCTCCGCCAGGTGCATCAGGATCGCACCGGATTCAAACACCCGGATCGGTGTCGGCCCGCTGCGGTCGAGCAGCGCGGGAATCTTCGAATTCGGATTGACCGCGACGAAGCCTGAGCCGAATTGCGCGCCCTCGCCGATACGAATGAGCCAGGCATCGTATTCCGCGCCGGCATGGCCCAACGCCAGCAGTTCCTCCAGCATCACTGTCACCTTCACGCCGTTCGGCGTTCCCTGCGAGTAGAGCTGCAAAGGGTGCCGGCCAATGGGAAGGTCCTTCTCATGCGTCGCACCGCCTATCGGGCGATTGATGTTGGCGAAGCGCCCGCCATTGGCCTTGTCCCAGGTCCAGACCGGGGGCGGCGTGTAGTCACTCATGCAGGGGCTCCTTGCTGGCGTAGTCGGTGCGCAGAGATGGCGGTGCGCCGCGCGTTGCGCCAGGGGTCTTGGCATGACGTCAGCGTGGCAGGCCTAAGCCGCCATGCCGAGCCCGCCCAGCCGCGGCAACCGAGGGTGATGGCGCCGCGGCGCAAGGCTACAGCCGCGCGGAGGCGATGCGCGCGCCCTCCACGAGCGATTGCAGCTTGGCCCAGGCGATGTCGCCATGCACCGCGCCATAGCCCGCGAAAGTGCTGAAGCCGCAATCCGTGCCGGCGATGACCCTCTCCGGCCCGACGATCCGCGCGAAGGTCTCGATGCGCTGCGCAACCAATTCGGGATGCTCGACAAAGTTGGTCGTGCTGTCCAGGCAGCCCGGAATCAAGACCCAATCGGCCGGCGGCTTGGTCTCCTGCCAAACTGTCCATTCATGCGCGTGGCGAGGGTTCGAGGCCTCAAACAACAGCCCGCCGATACGCAGCTTCAGCAATTCCGGCAGCACGCGTGCGAGCGGGATGTCGCGCGTGTGCGGACCCTCGTAATTGCCCCAGCAGATGTGCAGCCGCACCTGCCTCGGCGCGATGTTGCGCAGTGCGTGGTTCAGAATCTCCACATGCCGCGCGGCGCGACGCAGGAAATCCGCTTCGCTCATCTCAGCGTAGAGCATGTGCCGGCCGAGGCCGAGATCGGGCGCGTCGATCTGCAGCGTCAGACCCGAAGCGGCAATGCCTTCATACTCATGACGCATGCCTTCGGCGATTTCCTCCATGTAGGCGTCGATATCGGCATGGATGTCGGAAGGCTGGAACAGCGCGATGACGCCGGGCGAGGCGCTGTTCATGAAGCCGCGCGCATAGCCCGCCGCCTGCATCGCGCCCTGCATCACACGCAGATCACGCGCCAGCGGTTCCATGCTCTTCACCGTGATGGGCCCGGTGCAGCGCGGCCGCCGATAGGTCGGCGTGCCGCCGGCACTCGCGATCTTCTGCGCATAGGCCGGGAAGTCGCCGAGATCGGCCGGCATGCGGCGCGGACTGTCGCCGGCAAAACCCGTGAGCCTGTCCTTAATGTAGGTGGCGTAGGAGATCTTGGAGGTCTCGCCATCCGAAGGGATATCGATGCCGATCTCCGCCTGGCGGCGCAGCACTTCCTGCGTTGCTTGCAGCATTGCGGCGTCATAGGCAGCCGGGTCCGTCGCCTCCTCACGCTCCCGCGCAAAAAGGAAATCCGCGACGATCTTGTTGCGCGGCAGCGAACCGACATGGGTGGTGAGGATCTGCGCCATGCTGAACTTCCCTCAGACGAAGCGCGGCAGCGCCGGCGAATCGCCGCCGCGTACGACATAGGCGATCGCCGTGGCCGAAGACGTGGCGCGGAAGGCGCGCGTCGTGCCGTTCGGGATGGTGAGCGTATCGCCGGGGCCCATCACCAGCACGCTCTCCGGCAACGTCACGGCGAGCACGCCGGCATGCACGAAGATCACCTCGGCCTCGTCACGCTGATGCGGCGCGATCGACGCGCCAGATTCGAGGGATAGCGCGCGCAAATTGAAGCCATGCGGCCACCAGCCGCTGATCGGGCCCGGCGCGAAGCCATCCGCGGTCGCGCCCGGGGTGATGATGGCGCTCTCCGTGACGCCCGGTGCGGCGAGCGGCGAGGCCGCATTCACCACGAACTGCGCCGGAGTTACAACGCATGCCGCCAAATTCTGCGCGGGCGGCGTGGCCAGCCGTGCGATCTCCGCCGCGTCCGGCGCACGTTGCAGGATGGCACCCGCCGGCACGCTTTCGCCCACGGTCGTATCGACGAGCCGGCCACCCTCCAGCAGCACCAGGCCGTATTGCGCCGCGAGGTCGAACACCTTCGGCGACCACGTCACCTTGCCGGGATTGTCGCCGCCCAGCACGGCGAAGAGAAAGCCGGTATCGTCGCCAATGTTTTCGAAGCCGCGGAACATGTGGATCGGGATGGAGATGACATCGCCCGGCCCCATCAGGGCCTCGCCCTCATCGGCATTGACGCCGAAGATCATGCGCCAGCGCCCGGAATGCGCGATGAAGACTTCCGCCGTCTCGTGACTGTGCTGGCTGTTCAGGCAATGCGGCGGCTGTCGCGCGCCGCCGATGTTGAAGCCATGTGCCAGCGGAATGTGGACATGCTGGCTCGGATTCTCCGACACTCCTGGCCCGATCAGCGAAAAATTCTCCTTGGCGTCGGAGCCGGGGGTGCGGCTGTCGACGAAGGCGTTGCGGCAGGGGATGAGGTCCGCGTAGCGGATCAGGTGCTGGTCGGGCATGAATTTCAATCCGGATGGAGAC
>JBBSCP010000198.1:0-8809 GCA_038250135.1 Acetobacterales bacterium
CGGCTGGGTCTTAAGCGCCCGCAACACGGTAGACCGTGTAGGAACCTCGGCTTCCCGCGCGATTCGGGCCGACTTGGCGAATTCGCTCCACCACCTCGACCGTGATCCCCTTCTTTTTCAGACCGGCGAAGAAGCCGCGCACCGTGTCCTTGCCCCAACCGGTGGCTTCGCCGACCTGCGCGACCGTGACGCCCTCCGGTCGGCGCAGCATGGCCATCACCGCCAGCAGCTTGGTGCCCTCGCGGGGGCGGGGCGGTGATCCTTGCTCGCGCATGGGGCGGCCGGGCTTGCGGGCCAGGGCGTCGCGCAGGGCCTCCATTAACGCTTCCAGGGCGGCGATGATGTCGCCCTCGCGGTTGGCCTGGTCGTCCCAGGCTTCGAGCACCGCGGTGGCGGCGTCGCGCAGGCTGGTGCGGGGCGTGGCAGCGGGTGCGGCGAGGAGCTGGTCGAGCAAAGCGATCTCCTCCGTCAGTGGCGCGGCCTGGGCGGCCTCGTCCGTGGCTGCGAAGCGTTCTTGGGCAGCGTCGTCGCGCGCCACCGTGGTGTCGGCCACTACGTCGCCCCCGTTCGGGTCGATGCCGATGGCGTGCAGCCCCTCGTCGGTGAGCAGCACATCGAATTCGGCCTTCTTCGCCGTGAAGGCTGCGAGGCTCCGCTGCTGGTTGGCTTCGTGCTTGGTCATGCTGTCTCCGTCCTGCTCATCGCGTGACGGACCATTCGCGCTGCGGCGCGGCAGAGCCAAGCGGATTGAGCGCCGACGATCGGAGAATTTGAGGGGACAGCCGTGCGCTGCGACCCCCATGGTCCCTATGCCGCGGGCTGGCCGTCCAGCCGCGCGGCAACGTCGGAGAGCAACGCGTGCATCTGCTCCTGCAGCAGCGTCTGCACGAGATGCGGGTCGGCGTGGATTTCTGCCGCGATGGTACCTGCGACGCGGGCAGGCCAGTTCAGCACCGCATCGCGCATGGCGCCCGCAATGGCGTCGAGGTGCTGGTCGGCCACGCTGACATCCATCAGCCGGCCCTTGGTGCGATCCAGCGCGATGCGCTGCGCCTCCACCTTGAGCGCAAGGCGCGCCAGCATGAGCCGGCCGAGCGGCGTCGCGTCACTGGGCAGGGCAAGGGGCGAACGACCAGGAAGCGCGGTGGCCGCCATGTCGCGCCGGACGCGCGGGATGTGCGTCTCGACCCGGCTGCGGTCGGTCGCCAGCGTCGAGGTCTTCTTGGCGATGCCGCGCCGGGTCAGCAGCCGGCCCGCCTCGGCGTCCTCCAGATAGATGTCGCAGAGTTCGCCAACCGTCGCGGCGGCTCGTTTGGCCTTCTTTTCTGCCTGTGGGTCCTCGCCCTCGATCTTGGCGGCCATCAATACTTGCTGCGCCTTGGTCCACGCCGTCTCTGGCGTCCAGGGCGCGCCATGCGTGCCGATGGTGAAGCGGCGCTGCCGATCGTCCTAGGTGCGGTACATGATGAAGTAGCTGACCATCGGCCCGGCCCGCCGTCGCGCGCCAAAACCAGGGACAGAGCCGGTTCCGCCGTCGAAGATGGTCGATTGCGGGGGCATGCCGCCATTCGAGCCGTGTCCCTACGCCATCGCGATCCCCTTCATGGATCACGACGGAGTGCAGCATGCGCCGCAATACGGGGATTGGGAGGCGACTGGAACCTTCTTCAATCTGCGACGCCACGGCGAAAGCGATGAAGCGATCATCCGTCACCTTCGCGCGGATTTCACCGAACCGCGCCTGGGCCGCCGGATCATCCTCGCCATGGGCACGGTGAAGGCGGGGCCGCGGCAATGGCTGTTGCTTGGCGTGCTGCGCGTCCAGGACGACGCACCCGGTCAACTCGCGCTCGAAATTTAGGGCAGACGGCCGCCCTCGTCATTGACGTGCCCGCTTCGCTTGGATCGGCGCCGTGGCGATGTGCCACCATATCCAGGCGGGGTAGGAAATGGACCCCGATGCACCGCTAAAATTTTTTGGGAGATGGCAGGGCGTGCAATCTGGCGCGCTGTCCACTGGGCGTAGGGAACAAGGCTGCGCGCGGGGCAACTTGTGCGCGAGCGTAGTATGAGAGTTGGGCGGGGGGTGTCGGCGGCCCCACCCCCCACCCGGAGTGGCGCGAACCCCCACCCCCCCTTCCCGGCATCGCGCGATCCACCACCACGGCGCGGCGACGCGGTGCCAGGCCGCCAGGGTGGCGACGCTGGCGAGGTGCGTAGGTTCTGCGCGTGCCAGGCGGCGCTGGCTACGCTACGTATTCGCCGCGGCGGAAATGCGCGTTGGTGACTTCCTTCAGCTTCGCCGTGGCGTCGGAAAACCGACGATCCTCTCTCAGTTAAGACCGTTACCGCGCCGCCATCGGCGGCCTCGCAAGCCTCCTCAACCTCCTCCGCATACCAGAGCGTTGAACAGCCCTGGGGCTGGAGACCTGATCTCAACCTCTCCGCTCCATTATGATGCGCCGCCTGCAACTGCTTTTCACTTTGTCATCTAGCGCTTGAGGCTGCGTCGTCGGAATCGATAGTGGTGGCAGGGTGGTACTCACGCCACCCTTCGCTTCACCACCCCCACCGACAGCGTCGCCGCGGCCAAGTCGAACGTCGCGCCCGGGATGTTCCGCGCCATCACGCGCACGGTGTCGTTGCACCACACCGCCGCATCAAGCTCGATGAACCGCGTCGACGACACCAGCGGCGCCGACGCCAGGTCGCCGGCCCGTGCCCCGCTTACAGTGACGTCGATCAGCCAGGTCGCGCCCGGCGCCAGGCTGGGCAAGTCCCAGGACACCTCTGCCGCGAACTCCCGCTGCCCCGATTGCGTCAGCAACGGCGTGCCGTTCGGTACCGCGGGCGAGACCTCCGGCAGCCCGTAGCGCCGCAGCGATTGCAGGTCGATCGGCCCATCGAACCCGATCATCCCCACCTGCGCATAGGACACCGACGCGCCGACGCGGATGGACTGCCGCCGATTGAACTTGGCGTCATTCGTCGGCGCTCTGGCATTCCACCCCTTCGCCGGCCCGTTCCACAGCATGGTGGTGATGGAGGCCAGCACGTCGCCCGCGATGTCCGCCCGCACATTCCCAGCCCCGTCGAACATTGGCACGAACACCCGCACCGTCACGCCGTCCGGCAGCACGATCTCGATGCAGGCAGGCGACCTATCGGCCGACGTGGCAGAGGATGCAGTATGCGGCACCGGTGGCGCCGAACACGCACCATCACCGTCAGGATGCGCGGCGACCGGCACGAAGCTCGGCAAAGCGGGCAGCAGCCCACTGAGGCGGCCATCCACCATCTGGCGACGCCAAGTGTCGAGCAGACCACTGTCGATGCATTCCGCCGCGCCACCACGATTGGCGAGCCGTTGGGCTCCAGGCGCTCCGGAAAATGTAGCGCTTCTGTGCGGGCGTCCACATCTGCCGCCGCTCGCCCCGCGTGCTGACTTCGATCTGCGTCTCGCGCACGCTCATCCAATCAAACGTGTGAGCATCTGCCCGTCGGTAAACGGCGGTGGCAGCGTCTTATCCATTCCGCCTTTGTATCACAACGCGACCCGGCCCCGGCACTGTGCTGCCGCCGCAACGCCGACGACAGGGCAAAAATCCACGCGCCCTTTCCCCCGTCAAACCCCGGGCCGCCGCAGCGCCGCCGCAAGCAGCGCGCGCGTATAGTCGTGCGCCGGTGCGTCCAAAACCGCATCGCGCGGGCCGGATTCCACAATGCACCCGTGCTGCATCACCACGATGCGATCGGCAATCTCCTCGACCACGCCGAGGTCATGCGTCACGAACAGGCAGGCAAAGCCACGCCGCCTTTGCTGTTCGCGCAGCAGTGCCAGCACCTGCTTCCGCACGGTGGCATCCAGGGCGCTGACCGCCTCATCGGCTACGACGAAGGCGGGGTTGCGCACCAAGGCGCGCGCGATGGCCACGCGCTGCCGTTGCCCGCCAGAGAGCGCGTGCGGAAAGCGTGCGCCCAGGCCGCCGAGGCCCACTTCCTCCAGCATCGCCTCGGCGCGGCGGTAGCGTTCATCCATGGGCAGGCCGGCCGGCAGGCGCAGCGGTTCGGCCACGATGTCGCGCACGCGCATGCGCGGATCGAGCGAGGAATAGGGGTCCTGGAAAATGATCTGGCAGGCCAGGCGGAAATCGAGCAGCGCGGGACCGCTGCGATGCGTCACCTCCTGCCCGCGGAACAGCAACTGTCCGGCGCTGCTCGGCACCAGGCGCAGCATGGCACGCCCCAGGGTTGTCTTGCCGGAGCCTGAGCCGCCCACCAGCGCCACCACCTCGCCCGGATGGATGGCGAGTGAAACATCGTCCACCGCGCGGAATATCTCCGCGCGGCGAAACAGGGCCCCGCGCTTCGGGTAGGTGACACTGAGGCTCCGCACCTCGATCAGCGGCGCGCTTGCCGGGGCAGCGGGACGCGCCGGGCCGCGCCGTGGCAGGGCGTCCACCAGGGCTCGGGTATAAGCCTCGCGCGGGGTGTCGAGCAGCGGCGCGGCCGGTCCTGCCTCCACCGCGCGGCCTGCCTGCATCACCAGTGCCTGGTCGGCGTAGCGCGCGACCAGGCCAAGGTCGTGCGTGATGAGCAGCAGCGCCGTACCATGCTCGCGCGCCAGGCCGGAGATGAGGTCCATCACCTCGGCCTGGGTCAGCGTGTCGAGCGCGGTGGTCGGTTCATCCGCGATCAGCAGGCGCGGCCGCAGCAGCATCACCGACGCCAGCATGATCCGCTGTCGCATCCCGCCCGAGAATTCATGCGGGAACGCGTTCAGCCGCGATGCCGGATCGGCGATGCCCACGCGCTCCAGCATCGCGATGCAGGCGTCGCGCCGCCCACTGCGGGAGAGGCTGGTGTGCAGCGCCAGTCCTTCCTCCATCTGCGCGCCGATGCGATGCGCGGGGTTCAGCGAGGTCATCGGCTCCTGGAACACCATGCCGATGCCGGGGCCGCGCAGCCGGCGCAGCGCGGCGGAGCCCGGTGCCAGTGCGGCGCCCTCGAAGCGAATGGCGCCGCCATCGCGGGCGAGGCCCGGCGGCAGCAGGCCGATGACGGCGCGTGCGGTGGCGGATTTGCCGGAACCGCTTTCGCCGACCAGCGCCAGCGCCTCGCCCGGCGCGATGCGGAAGGACAGATCCTGCACCACGTGGCGCGCGCCGGCGGCGATGGAAAGGCGGTGCACCTCCAGCACGGGCGTCATGCGCCGTCTCGTGGATCGAGCAGGTCGCGCAGCGCGTCGCCGAGCAGATTCACGCCCAGCAGGCAGGTCGCGATCATGACTCCCGGCGCGATGGACAGCAGCGGCGCATCCCCCATGAAGGGCCTGGCGGAGGCGAGCATGTTGCCCCAGGTCGCGGCCGGCGGCGGCACCCCGAGGCCGAGGAAGGACAGCGCGCTCTCCGCCAGGATCACCCAGCCGAACAGCGAAGTGGCAAGCACCGTCACGGGGGCAGCGGTGTGCGGCAGCACATGCCGCAGCAGCGTGTAGCCTTCCGAATTGCCCAGCGCGCGGGACGCCTCGACAAATTCCCGCTCGCGGATGGACAGCACGCTGCCCCGCACCACGCGGGCCACACTCGGCGCATAGGCCAGGCCCAGCGCCAGCACGATGCCCCAGCGCGAGGGCCCCAGCACCGCCAGCAGCCCCAGCGCCAGCAATATGCCCGGAAAGGCCAGCAGCGTGTCGTTCACCGCGCCCAGGATGCGGTCCGTCCAGCCGCGGAGGAAGCCGCCGGCCAGCCCGATCGCCATGCCCAGCACCAGCGCCATCACCACGGTGGCAGCCGCGACGGTGAGGCTGGTGACCGCACCCTCCATCAGCCGCGAGGCCACGTCGCGCCCGAACTCATCGGTGCCGAGCCAATAGTCGGCGGAAGGCGGTACCAGCCGCCGGCGCAGGTTGATCCTCACCGGGTCATAGGGTGTCCAGACCAGCGCGGTCGCGGCGACGGCGAAGACGAAGCCCAGCAGCGTGCCGCCGATCAGCAGATTGGGTCGCAGCCGCATCTCAGCCCGCCGTGACGCGCGGATCGAAGACCGGATACAGCAGATCCACCACCAGATTGACCATCACATAGATCACCGCGATGAACAGCATCACGCCCTGGATCACCGGGTAGTCGCGCGCGAAGATCGCCTCCACCAACAGGCGCCCGAGGCCGGGCAGGGTGAACACCGTCTCGATCACGGCGATGCCGCCCAGCAGGCTGCCCATGATGAGCCCGATCAGCGTCAGCGTGGGTGCGAAGGCGTTGGGGAAGGCGTGGCGCGCCAGCACGCGCCATTCGGGCACGCCCTTGGCGCGGGCATGGGCGATGTAGTCCAGCCGCAGCACCTCGACGGTGGAGGCACGGGCCATGCGGATCAGCACGCCGGTCTCGATCAGGGCCAAGGTCGCAACCGGCAGGGCGATGTAGTGCAGTGCACCCCGGAAATCCTCGGCGAAGGTGACGTAGCCCACCACCGGCACCCAGCCGAGCCACAGCCCGAACACCAGCAGGAAGATCAGCCCCAGCCAGAAGGAGGGGATCGAGAGCAGGAAGGTCGCCGCCGCCACAATCGCCACATCGCCCCAGGAATTCTGGCGCCAGGCCGCCAGCATCCCCAACGGCACCGCGATCAGCACGGCCAGCGTGACCGAGGCGCAGACGATGGCCGCCGTTACCTGGAAACGCTGCAGGATCAGCGGCCCCACCGCCTCCCCGCTGGTGATGGACCGGCCGAGATCGCCGCCCGCCGCGCGCTCGATCCACAGCGCGAATTGCACCAGCACGGGTCGGTCCAGCCCATAGGCCAGGCGCAGATCGGCCACGGAGTCCGGCGTGGCGGCATCGCCCAGGATGATGGTCGCCGGGTCGCCGGGAATGAGGCGCATCAGGAAGAACACGCTCGCCGCCACCAGCAGCAAAGTGGGCAGGGCGACGAGCAGCCGCTTCAGCACATAGCCGAGCACCTCAGCGTTGCACCCGCACGCCCCAGGCGCGCGGCGCGTCCACCGCCCAGGTGCGGTAGCCCTGCACATGGGCCGGTGTCACCGCATGCGTGACGGAGGAATACAGCGCGATGACCGGCACATCCTGCATGAGCTGGCCGAACAGCGCCTCGAAGGTGGCGCGGCGGCGTGCAGGGTCGGTCTCGCGCATCGAGGCTTCGAGCAGCGCCTGCATCTCGGGGTTGTCCCAGGCCTTGCGCGGCTCGGTCGCCTTGGGGCCGGTGAACATCTCGAAGGACAGCGAGGGGTCGAGCCGCGCGGAGAAGCCGAAGGCCATCATCTGGTAGTCGCCACGGGTGTAGCGCTGGAGCTGGGTGGCCCATTCCAGCACCTCCAGCTCGAGGTTGATGCCGGCCTCGCGCAGCATACCCTGGGCCAGCACGGCAATCTCGAAGAAGGCCTCATAGCGGCGCGTGGTCACGATGCGGATGGGCTGGCCACGATAGCCCGCCTCCTGCGCCAGGCGCCGCGCTGCGGCAAGGTCGCGCGCCGGCACCTCGGACATCGCGGGTGTGTGGAACGCAGACCCCACCGGGATCGGCGCGCGCGAGGGGCGGGAGCTGCCCTCGGTGACCGCGCGCACCAGCTCCGGCACGTCAAGCGCCAGCGCGATGGCGCGGCGCATCCGCACATCGCGCAGCACCGGATCAGTGGTCTGCATCAAAATGATCTGCAGGTCGAAGGAGGGCGAGGAATGCACGGACATTCCCGGCCGCGCCCGCAGATCCGGCAGATCCCGCGTGCGTGCATCGGGCAGTACGTCGATGTTGCCGGCAAGCAGCGCGGCGCGGGCAGCGGCGTCGTCGGGGATGATGGTGTAGCGCACGCGGTCCACCAGCGGCGCCTTGTTGCCGGCCAGGCCATCGGGTGCGCCGGGCAGGGCGGCGTATTCGGCGAAGCGCTCCAGCTCCACGAACTGTCCACGGCGCCATTCGCCCAGGCGGAAGGGGCCGGTGCCCACGGGGGCGCGCCAGCTTCCATCCGCGTTCAGGCTGTCACGATGAAAGATGCCCGCCTGCCCGCAATCCGTACGGGCCAGAATGGTGAGGAACAGCGCCGAGGGCCGTTCGAGGCGCATCACCACCGTATGCGGGTCGGGCGTCTCGACAGCGGTCAACCGAGTCACCGCGCCGTCCAGATCGCCGCGGCAGCGCCAGTTGGTCTCGCGCTTGCGGTAGCGTTCCATGGCGAAGGCGACATCGGCCGAGGTCAGCGACTGGCCGTTGTGGAAACGGACGTCACGGCGCAGCGGGAACGTGTATGTGAGGCCATCGGCCGAGACATCGACGCGCTCAGCCAGCATGGGCGCGATGGTGGCGTCGCCGCGCAACGCCACCAGCCCTTCCAGCACATGCCACATCAGGCCATCGGTGTTGGCGTCGCGGTTCACGCCGGGGTCGGTCGAGCGGATGTCGGCGTTGAGGCGAATCCGCAGGCTGTCCTGCGCCGCGACGGGCGTCGCCATCGAAAAGCCCAGGCTGGCGGCAAGCGCCAGGAGTGATGCGCGCAGACGCATGATCCTATACCTCATTCATGAAGCCTGGTTGGTTCTTCGTTTGCAGGAAATACCAGGAAGGGCTTAAACACAAGTGCGATGATGCCGCCCACCCCCCTGCACCATGACCTCGCCCGCACCGCGCGGGCGCTTTGGCTGGCCGAGGCCACGCCGCCCGGCACGCCGGTGACCGAGGCGGCGCTGGCGGCGCGGCTGTCTGTCTCCCGCACGCCCTTGCGCGCGGCGCTACGCCTGCTGGAACAGGCCGGCATCACCGCCAGAAGCGGCCGCGCCACGGTGGTGGCGAACCTCGC
>JBBSCP010000199.1:0-8790 GCA_038250135.1 Acetobacterales bacterium
GATTGGCCGGGGCGGGCGTAGATCAGGTCGAAGGAGACGCGCGGGAAGATTTCACGGGCGGATTCCAGGGCGCGGATCGCCTCGCCGGCATCATGCTTGCGGCCGAGGAAGGCCAGCGCCTCGGGCTCCAGCGCCTGCACGCCGAGCGAGACGCGGTTGACCCCGGCGGCGCGGAACGCAAGCAACCTGCCGATCTCGACGCTGGTCGGGTTGGCTTCCAGCGTGATCTCGATGTCGGGCGCGGCGTCGAAATGGCTGCGCGCCTCGGCGATCAGGCGGGCGGCGGTCCCAGGCGCCATGAGGCTCGGCGTGCCGCCGCCGAAGAAGATGCTGGCCAAGGGGCGCCTTCCGGCGCGCGACGCCTCATGCGCCAATTCGCGGGAGAGGGCGTCGGCAAAGGCGGCCTGGTCGATACGATCCCGCACATGGCTGTTGAAATCGCAATACGGACACTTGGCGGCGCAGAAGGGCCAGTGGATGTAGAGGGCGAGCGGTTCCATCGACGAGGGATATGGCGATGTCAGGCGGTTCTGTCGAACGGGTGCGGGCCGCACTGCGGGCCGCTGGGCATGCCGACAACATCGAGGCCTTCCCCGACGGCACGCGCAGCGCGGCGGAGGCCGCGGCGGCGGTGGGGTGCGAGGTGGCGCAAATCGCCAAATCCATCATTTTTCGGTCTGGCGAGAGGCCGGTGCTGGTAATCGCTTCGGGCGCCAATCGCGTGGATATGGCGAAGGTCGCGGCCGCCACGGGCCTTGCCGTGAAGCGCGCCGAAGGAGGATGGGTGCGGGACGTGACGGGCTTCGCCATCGGCGGCGTCGCCCCACTCGGCCACCTGACGCCGCCGGTGGTGCTGGTGGATGAGGATCTGTTTCGGCTGGCGAAAATCTGGGCGGCGGCTGGCTCGCCGATGCATGTCTTCGCCACGACGCCGGCCGAGGTGCTACGCGTCTCGGGCGGCATCCGGGCCGATGTGAAGGAGGGGGTTTGATGCTGCCGGTCACAGCGCTTTATGCGGGGCTGTTGGGCCTCGGCTTCGTCTGGCTGGCCACGCGCGTCATCAAGGCGCGGCGGGTCTATCGCGTGGCGATCGGCGATGGCCAGCACCGCCTCGTGCAGCGCGCCATCCGCGCGCATGGCAATTTCGCCGAATACGTCCCCTTCGCCCTGCTGCTGATCGCACTGTGCGAGATCAACGGCCTGCCCGCCTGGGCGCTGCATGTGCTCGGCGTGGTGCTGCTCGCCGGGCGGGTGGTGCACGCCTACGGTATCGCGCAGGAGCCGGAAGTGTTCCGCTGGCGGGTACTCGGCACCAGCCTTACCTTCACGATGCTGCTGGTGGGGGCGGCCGCCTGCATCGGCCTCGCGGCGGCGGGGATGTTTGGTTAGAGCGGGATGCGTGCAGGTCCGTTCACGCATCCCGCTCTAACCTTTTATTTGATCGCGTGATTCAGTCCTCCGGTGCATTCGCTCCTCCGGCCATCACGCGCTAAAGCACGTTTGGTTCAAACGGAATCGTTTGAACCAAACGTGCTTTAGATTCAGGTGTTTATAGCGCACGAAATCGGTTCAATTGAACCGATAGTGCGCTAGCAGCCGTCGGGTGGGGCGCTGTCCAGGTCGAGGAACCGCGCCACGCAATCGCCGAACCGCGCGTCGAAGCCCGGGTCGGACAGCCCGCCATGGCCGGTCGGCTCGGGCGGCCGATCGACCAGCAGTGCGGGCGCGCCCAGGCGCTGCGTCGCGGCGCGGAACAGGCCGGCGCGGGCGGCAGGGTCTGGATCCCAGCCATCATCCGCGAACAGGAACAGCGCGAGGCGCGGGCCTGGCGCGGCACGCTCCAGTGCGGCGGCAAAATCGGCCAGGGCCTGCGCCCGGCGCGCCTCACTGCGGCCATGCGCGGCCGGCGCGGCAAAAAGGACGGCATCGGCCAGGCCCGGATGGCGCAGCGCCACCAGCATGACGAAGGCACCGCGGCTTTCGCCGAGCAGCACGACCCGCCGATAACCTCGGGCGCGCAACGCCTGCGTGCCCTCGGCGAGGCGCGTGGCGCCAGCGTCCAGCGGGTCCGGCCCGCCGGCGCGGTCGAAGCGCCAAAGGTCATAGCCCTGCGCCCTCAGCCGCGCGGCGAGTTCGGGCGCGTCCGGCGCCGGCAACTCTCGCGCGAAGGGATGCACCCAGACCACCGCGCCGCGTGCCGCCGAATCACGCGCGATGCTGGCGGGGTCGAGCGTCAGCGCCCCCGCCTGCTCACCACGCGCCGGCAGCGAGAACAGCATCAGCAGGAGCAGCGCGCGGATCATGGGAGGTTCATGGCAGGCAAGCCGCCTGCAACAAAGCGAAAGCTCGCGCGCGGTGGCTGATGGCGTGTTTGGCGTCCGGGTCCATCTCACCGAAGGTCTCTCGCGCGCCTTCGGGCACGAACATCGGGTCGAAGCCGAAGCCCCAATCGCCGCGCGGTGGCCAGACCCAGGCGCCATGCGCCTCGCCGAGGAAGCTCTCGGTGTGCCCATCTGGCCAAGCCAGGACGAGCGCGCAGGAGAACCAGGCGCGGCGGTCCGGTGCATGCCGCGCGAGCTTCTCGACCTTGCCCATTGCCATCGCATAGTCGCGGCCCGTGGGGGTCTCCGCCCAATCGGCGGTGCGCACGCCAGGCGCGCCCTCGAGGGCCGCCACCGAGAATCCGCTATCATCGGCCAGCGCCGGCAGGCCCGAGGCCAGCGCGGCCGCCAGCGCCTTGATCCGCGCATTGCCGAGGAAGCTGTCCTCGGTCTCCGCCGGCTCCAACAGGCCGAGAGACCCCGCGCTGATCACCTCCAGCCCCCAAGGGCCGAGCAGCGCCGCCACTTCGCGCAGCTTGCCGGCATTATGCGTCGCCAGCACCAGGCGCTGCGTGTCGAGGCGGCGGTGAGTCATCCGCGGATTGCCGCCTTTTGCAGGTCGAACAGCTTCGCCGTGCCGGCCCGCGCGAGGCCGAGCAGGCTCAGCAATTCCTGCTCGGAGAAGGGCGCGCCCTCGGCCGTCGCCTGCACCTCCACCACGCCGCCCGCGCCGGTCATGACGAAATTGCCGTCCGTCTCGGCCTTGCTGTCCTCGGCATAGTCGAGGTCGAGCACCGGCGTGCCGTTCCAGATGCCGCAGGAGATCGCGGCAACCTGGTCGCGCAGCGGGTTCGCCTTGAGCATGTTGTTTTTCATGCAGTGCTGGAAGGCGAGGCTGAGCGCCACCCAGGCGCCGGTGATGGCCGCGCAGCGCGTACCGCCATCGGCGGTCAGCACGTCGCAATCCAGCGTCACGGTCATCTCGCCCATTGCCTTCATGTCGGTGACGGCACGCAGCGAGCGGCCGATCAGGCGCTGGATTTCCTGCGTGCGACCGGATTGCTTGCCGCGCGCGGCCTCCCGGTCCCCGCGGGTGTGCGTGGCACGCGGCAGCATGCCGTATTCCGCCGTGACCCAGCCCTGCCCCGAATTGCGCAGGAAGGGCGGCACGCGCCCCTCGACGCTGGCGGTGCAGAGCACCTCCGTGACGCCGAAGCGAATGAGGCACGACCCCTCCGCATGCCGCGCCGCACCGGGGGTAAGCGTGACCTCTCGCAACTGGTCCGCGATGCGGCCGGAGGGGCGGACGAAGGGGGCTTTGAAGCCAGCAGGGAATTCGATCATGCGGCGGGGGGTAACACGAGAAAGCACCGCGGTGGAGAGAACTCCTCACCGGAACGCCCCTTGGCCGCCTACTTTTTCTGGCGATTTGCCAGATGGGGAGGGACGCGGCTTGAAACGAAGTCGGGGCGGCACGAGAGGCTTGTCCGGCTTCGTTGTAGCGGTGCACCCAATCCCGAAGCGCCGGCCGGTCCATCCCAGTCTGCGCCGACGCCCGCAACGCCGATGCCGTCGGATCAGTCCGGAAGATCACAACCGCTTGGCCTTAAACCTCTACCTTGCCGAGCGCATCACGGGTGCCGAGGCACTGGTGCAATTCTGCCGCATCGACAGCAGGCGCTCGGCTTCCGCGTTGTGGCCGAGGCGGCGCTGGATGCCGGCACCTTCTTCGAGCTCCAGGTTGAAGCCGGTGCAGCTATCGGCATTGGCGCGGCGCAACTCCATCGGGACGGAGAAGGCGGGCGCCGGAGCATTGGCGGCGGAAAGTGCGTGGAAATAGGCACGGCTGCCGGGCGTGGGCGGCATCATCGAGGACATGATCCACAGTACCACCCCCGCCAGCACCGTCAGGCCGAGCAGCAGCAGCATCCAATTGCGCCGAACCATCTTTGTCATCCAAGCGAGGGAGTGAGGCAAACGAGAGAGTGTCGCAGAACCTAGCAGTCACGATCCCGTGGGCAAACGCTAATCGACCCGCAGGAAAATGAACACCACCGCTGTAGGAATGCGTCGCGTGCATTTGTGGCGCGGACCAGGGCCATGCTCGCAGCGCCCTGGGTGGCGGGGCTCGGCGCCGTCTTCACCAGCGCCGAGCGCAAGGCGACCGACATGGCCGCCATCCTCGGGGCGCATCTCGCCCTGGTGCCGGTGATCGAGGCCGCACCTGGCGAGAACGCACGGCCGACATCGCCATCGTCGCGCATGGCGGCACCGGCGCGCTGCTGTGGTGCCATCTGGCGGGCGCCGACCAGCCAGGCGAAGGCGGCGGGAACCGATTCACCTTTGACGCGGATTCGCGCCGCCTGCTCAGTGGCCGGGTGCCGATCGATCCGGCGGCAGGCGCCGCAGCAGAAACAGCATGATCGCCATGGCCGGCAGCGCCGCCACCGTGGTCATCGCGAAGAACCACGACCAGCCCAGCGCCTCGGCGAAGTAGCCCGAACTCGCGCCCAGCGTGCGGAGCGGCACAGCGGCCAGCGAGGACAGCAGCGCATATTGCGTCGCGGTGAAGCTGCGGCTGGTCAGCGCGCTGAGATAGGTGACGAAGGCGGCGTCGGCGAGCCCATCGGTGAAGTTCTCGACCCCCACCTGCGCCCAGAGCATCGGCAAGGAATGCCCTGCCTGCGCCAGCGCCACGTACATCAGGTTGGACAGCATCTGCAAAATGCCGGTCACGATCAGCGCGCGGGCCGTGCCGAGCCGCGCCACGACGAAGCCGCCGACCAGAACGCCCGCCAGCGTCGCCACCAGGCCGAACACGCTGCCCACCGCCGCGACTTCGAGCCGCGTGAAGCCGAGCGAGCGATAGAAGGGCGCGGTCATGATGCCGGCCAGCGCCTCGCCCAGCTTGAACAGTGCGACGAAGGCGAGGATCGCCACCCAGTAGCGGCGGCGCATGAAATCCGCGAAGGGATCGACCACGGCAAGCTTCAGCCGCGCGCCCCAGCCCAGCTGTTCGGCCGGCGCCGCCGCCGGCTCGGGCGCCAGCAGCACGGCGAGAAAGCCCACCCCCACCAACCCCGCGCACATCGCGAAGGCGGCGTTCCAGCCGGCGAACTCCGCCACCGCCAGCGCGCCCGCATTGCTCGCCAGCAGCGCGCCGCGATAGCCCCAGATGTAGCAGGCCAGTCCGTAGCCCTGCTGGTGTTCTTCCAGCGCCTCGATGCGGTAGGCATCGACGACGATGTCCTGGCTGGCCGAGAGGAACGCCACCAGCACGGCGACGGCCACCGTGATGTGCGCGGCGGTGGCGGGATCGGTGAAGCCCATCGCCAGGATCGCGCCGGCGAGCGGAATCTGGATCGAGGCCAGCCAGCCCCGCCGCCGCCCAAGCCCCTTGAAGAACGGCGGCGCGGCGTGGTCCAGCACCGGCGCCCAGAGGAATTTGAGCGCATAGGCCAGGCCGATCAGCGCGGTCAGGCCGATGGCGGCGAGCGAGATGTTCGATTCCGAGAACCACTGCCGCAGCGTGAAGGCGGTGAGGGGCAGCGGAATGCCGGCGGAAAAGCCAAGCGCCAGCAGGATCAGGAATCGGCGGTCGCGGAACAGCGTCATGCCGCGCCCGTTACCTCGTTCAGGCGCCGTTGCAGGGCAATCCGCGCGCTGCGCAGGCGGCCAAGCAGCCGCGCGGGGGTGGCAAGGCGCAGCCCTTCGAGCCCCGGCTGCGCCAGCAGCGCCGCACCCGGCACGAGACCGAGCGCGGAGCGGAGCGACGCCGGCAGGGTCAGCCTGCCCTTGCGGTCCAGCGTCGGCGGGCGCGGCCCGACCGGCGTGTTGGCGGGTGCGACGATCAACTCGACCTCGCCCAGCCCGATCACCAGGGGCTCGCCCGCGCGAAGCCCCGCGGCCTCCCGCAGCGCGGGGGGCAACAGCACGCGGCCCCGTCCGTCGAGCAGCAGTTTCTGGGCGCGCACCGCGTCCTCATCCGTGATTGAGAAGTGTCAGTGTGACGCGGATGCGGCCCCAGGCGCAAACCCGGGGCCCGGCATGCCTGGCTTCAGCGCAGATCCGCCGGGCCGAAAGCGTCGGGCAGCAGGGCGGCGATGGTGGTGCTGCGCGGCGAGCCATCGGCGGCGCGGGTCAGGACCCGCAAGGCGCCCCCGGGCGCGAATTCCGACAATACCTGCCGGCACATGCCGCAGGGGCCGAGCGCGATGCCCGGCGGGCCGGCGATGGCGATGGCGGTGAAGCGCCGATGGCCGCGCGCCACCGCCGCCGCCACCGCGTTGCGCTCGGCGCAGATGGTGGCGCCGTAGCTGGCATTCTCGACATTGCAGCCGGGGATGATGGTGCCGTCCTCGCACAGCAGCGCGGCGCCGACCTGGAAGTGGGAATAGGGCGCATAGGCGGCGCCGCGCGCGGCCTCGGCCGCAGCGTGCAGCGCTGCATCCGCCGTGACCTGCGCCTGCTCGATGTTCGGCAACGTCATTCTCCACCACGGGGGGATGACCGTATCGAAGCCCGCGCCGCCCTGGAAGCAACCGGGCCAGGCATCAGCACAAGGATGTAATTGCCCTACCGTACTAAGGTAGAATAGGGTTTCCAACCATGGGAATGACGCAAGACGCCCCGACCCCGCAGCAGCAGGCGCATGCTTCGGGGTCTGGCATCCTGATCGTGCAGATCGTCGGCGACGGGAACACCGTGATCGATGCGGCGCGGCCGCACCTTTCGCTGCGCACCCATCTCGGCCGGACCTGGGCGGAGCCTGGCAAAGGCGAGCCCGGCAGCCCCGGCTATACCGCGCTGGGCCAGCAGGAAACCGACCTGCTGAGCCCCTTCACCCGCAGTTTTGCGATGCAGGGGCGGGAGGCGGTCCTGGCCGGGCTGGATGCCTGGCTCGGCGGCGACCGCCGCATTGCCGTGCAGGTGCTGACCGGGGCGGGCGGGCGCGGCAAGACCCGGCTGGCGGTGGAACTCTGCGCCCGGGCGCGTGAGAAAGGCTGGCTCGCCGGCTTTGCCGCGGGCGACGAAATGGCGCGCTTCCGGTCGCAGCAGGCGGTGGCGGCGTGGGGCTGGGCCAAGCCCTTGGTGGTGGTGGTGGATTACGCGGCGGCGAAAGCAGAGCCGATCGGCAAGTGGCTGTCGGACCTGATGCACCATCCGGCGCTCGACGATCCTGGCCTTCCGCCGCTGCGTCTGCTGCTGCTGGAACGCCAGGGCGGCCGAGAGTCGGCCTGGTGGCGGCAGGCTTTCGGCGGCCCGAAGGTGACGCGGCTGCTGGCGGCGGATGCACCATATGCCATCGCGCTGCTCGAGACGCCGGCGCAGCGCTGGGCGGTTTTCGCCGAAGCCTATGCCAGCGCCAGCGGCGGCGGCGCGCCGGGGCAAGACCTGGTGCTGGACCACGAATTGGCGCGCGTTTCGGCCGGGGGCGAGCCGCTGTTCCTGGCCATGTTCGGCCTGATCGCAGCCCGCATCGGCCTGGATGCCGCGACCGGCCTGCGCACCGATGAAGTGGCGCTGCGCCTGGCCGATGAGGAGCTGGAACGCATTCGCCGGGCCTGGACGGCGCGTGGCGGCGGCGTACGGGGCGATGTGGCGCTGCATGCGGTGTTGGCGGCGCTGGCCACGCTGTCCGAGGGTTGGACGGCGGATGAGGCACATGCCGCGATCGCCGAGGAATGTGCCGCCCTGCATCTGGGCGGTGCCATCGCCACCGAACCCCTGCGCGCGGCGCTTCACGCCGCCCTGCCCGGCGAGGCCGGCGGCATCGCGGCCGTGGTGCCGGACCTTCTGGGCGAAGCCCTCGCCATCCGCGCGCTTGCGACCTTGCCCGAGGATGGCCTGCCGGCGATCCGGCGCGCCCATGCCCGGAACGGTGCGGCGGTGACGCGTAGCGTGATTCGGGCCTGCCAGGATTTCCTCATCCGGGGGCAAAGGCAGCCCCTGGCCTGGCTGAAAGCGGTGCGGGCGGCGGCAACGGATCTGGAGGCGCTGGCCGCGCTTTACGAAGCGATGCCGGCGGACACCGTCGAATTGCGGGAAGCGGCGCTGGAACTCAGCGAAACCCTAGTCGAAGCGGCGCGCATCGGGACCGAAGGCGGAGAAGCGCCGGGCGAAGCATTTCGGGCGATTGCGCTGAACAATTTGTCGGTCCGGCTGTCCGCTCTCGGGCGGCGGGAGGCGGCGCTGGCGGCGATCGAGGAGGCGGTGGCGATCCGGCGCAGGCTGGCCGAAGCGCGCCCGGACGCCTTCCTTCCCGACCTCGCCCAGTCGCTGAACAATCTGTCGAACCGGCTATCCGATCTCGGGCGGCGGGAGGAGGCGCTGGCGGCGGGTGAGCAGTCAGTGACGATCGATCGCAGGCTGGCCGAAGCGCGCCCGGACGCCTTCATTCCCAACCTCGACAGAGCGATGAAGTATCTGTCGGACGGGCTTTCCGAGCTCGGGCGGCGGGAGGCGGCGC
>JBBSCP010000200.1:0-8769 GCA_038250135.1 Acetobacterales bacterium
GCCCCCGCCTCCGGCTCAACGGCCCTGTCGTTGACCGCCCTAACACCCGCCAGCTTAAGCTCCTGCGAAGTGCCCGGTTCACGCGACCCGCCGCTTCACCACCTGCACCGACAGCGTCGGCGCTGCCAGGTCAAACGTCGCCCCCGAGATGTTCCGCGCCGTCACGCGCACCGTGTTGTTCGACCGCACCGCCGCATCGAGCTCGATGAATCGCGTCGAGCGGACCAGCGACGCCTGCGCCAGATCCCCCGCCCCGATTGCGGCAGCAGCGGCGTAACGTTCAGCACCGCGGGTGCGGCATCCGGCAGCCCGTAGCGCCGAAGGGATTGGAGGTCGATCGCCAAGGTGAAGGCGTGATTAGCCGCGAGCCAGGCGGCGACTTCCGCCGTCGCATTCGCAAGGCTGGTCATGTGCCGGTCCGGCGCAAGCGGATAGCCGCTGCCCAGCAGATCGCGGCCCAAGCGGCGCCAAGCGTCCAGCCCGCCAGGACATCGGTTGGCCAATGTACCCCTAGATAGACGCGGCTCACACCGACGAGCACCGTCAGCAGGACGGCGAGCGATGCAATGTAAATCTTGATGCGTGGTTCAGGCTGGGTGGCCGCCAGCAGCGCGCCGATGGTCAGGAACACCGCTGCCGACATGGTGGCGTGGCCGCTGGGGAAGCTCGCGCTGAAGACACGGGCCGCATGTGGCACCAGGTCCGGTCGCGGACGGCCGTACCAGCCCTTCAGCAACAGTTCGAGGCCCAAGGCACCGAGCGAAGCGACGACCAGGATCACTGCCTCGGCCCGCCGCCGTGCCAGTGCCAGAAAGAGCGTCACCGCGACCACCAGGAACACCATCACGCCGGTGCCGCCCAAGGCGGTGAAGTCGCGGCCAGCTTCCTCGAGCCAAGGTGGACCAAGCGGGTCCGAGGGGGTGCCCGGCGTGCGAAGCGCCAATAGCAGGCGCTCGTCCAGTGCCCTCGTGTCGCCTTCGATGACTTCATCGGCCAGGACGAAGAAGGCCCAGACTGAGGCTGCTGCGCCACCGAGCAGCGCGATCGGCAACAACTCCACCGGCCCCATAAGGGCGCTTTGCAGCCTGCGCCGCCAGCCAGACACCCCCGTTGGCTTCGATGGTGGCGGCGTCAAGGCTGACCTGGGCGGGCGGCGAGGCGCTTTAACAGTTCAGCCGCCGCGAGGTAGCCTACAACGAGCGCCGCAATCACCGCCAGCAGCGCGCCCGGCAGCGGGGCGAAGCCAAGCATCGGTGCCAGCGGCCCGAGTGCGAGCGCGAAGGCGACTGCCAGCGCCGAGAGCGAGGTGGCGACCAGCGCCGGATGCGGCCGCGCCGCCTTCCAGGCGGGCCCGTGCGTGCGGATCAGGAAGATCACCAGCACCTGCGTCGCCATGCTTTCGATGAACCAGGCGGTGCGGAATTCCTCCGGCGTCGCGCCGAAACCCCAGAGCAGGATCGCGAAGGTCGCGAGGTCGAACACGGAGGAGAGCGGCCCCATCACCAGCGTGAAGCGCAGCACCTCCCGCATGTCCCACCCATGCGGCTTCGCCACGTCCTCGTCATCCACCGCATCGAAGGGGATGCCCATCTCCGACAGGTCGTAGAGCAGGTTGTTCAGCAATATCTGCGCCGGCAGCAGCGGCAGGAAGGGGATCAGCAGCGACGCCACGGCCATCGAGAACATGTTGCCGAAATTCGAGGAGGTCCCCATGCGGACGTATTTCATGATGTTCGTATAGGTCCGCCGGCCTTCCTCCACGCCCTCGGCCACGACGCCCAGATCGGCATCCAGCAGGATCAGGTCGGCGGCCGCACGCGCCACTTCGGTCGCCCCTTCCACCGACAGTCCGGCATCGGCGGCATGGATCGCCGGCGCGTCGTTGATGCCGTCGCCGATGAAGCCCACCGTGTGCCAGAGCGCCTTCAGCGCGAGAATCACGCGGCGCTTCTGGTCGGGCGAGACGCGGGCATAAAGGTCCACATCCCGCACGCGTGCGACCAGCCCGGGATGGTCGAGTGCCTCGATCTCGTCCCCGGTCAGCAGGCCCCGGCAGGGCAGGCCGAGCGTCTCGACGAGGTGCTGGATGACCGGCGCGGCATCGCCAGAGATGATCTTCACCCGCACGCCCAGCGCCCCGAGGCGCGCCACCGCCGCCGCCGACTGCTTCGGCGGGTCGAGGAAGGCGCAGAAACCGGCGAAGACCAGGTCATGCTCGGCGTCGGGCCGGTCGAGGGCCTCGCTCTCCGGCACTGTGCGCGAGGCGATGCCGAGCAGCCGCAGCCCTGCCGCCCCACGGGCCTGGGCCTGCGCCAGCAGCGCAGCGCGGGCCTCCATGGTCAGAGGAAGCGGTGCGCCGTCCCGTCCCTCCGCCGCGACGCAGGCCGCCAGCACCGCCTCCGGCGCACCCTTTACCACCAGCAGCCGCTCGCCCTCGCCGGCGCAGAGCACCGAGGACCGCCTCCGCTCAAAGCCAAAGGGCGCCTCGCCCAGCGCGCGCCAGCCGGCCGCCGGCGGTGATGTTCGGAGAATGGCCGCATCCAGCGCCGTCGGCACGCCGCTGGCCAGCCCCGCATTGAGCGCGGCCAGGCCGAGGACGCGCGACGATGCCGCGCCCTCCGGCGTTGTGGCATCGGCCAGGGTAATGCGTGCTTCCGTCAGCGTGCCGGTCTTGTCGGTGCAGAGCACGTCCATGGCGCCCAGATCATGGATGGCCGCCAGCCGCTTCACGACCACGCGCTTGCGCGCCATGCGGATCGCCCCGCGCGAGAGGGTCACGGTGGTGACCATGGGGAGCAGTTCCGGCGTCAGACCGACGGCCAGCGCCACGGCGAACAGGAAGCTCTCGAGCGGCGGCCTTGCGAAGCCTAGATGCGCGAGCAGCACGAAAAGCACCAGGAACACGGTCAGCCGCAGGATGAGCAGGCCGAGCCCATGCAGGCCTTTCTCGAAGGCGGTCGGCGCGCGCCGCGCCGCGAGCGAGGCCGCCACGCCGCCCAACCGCGTCGCGCGTCCGGTGGCAACGACCAGCATGGTGGCGGCGCCGGCCACGATCGCGGTACCGGCGAAGACGGCGTTGAAGGCCTCGGCCGGCCCGCTCGCTTCGTTGGTGCCGGCCCGCTTGACCACCGGATAGGGCTCGCCGGTCAGCAGCGCCTCATTGGCCTGCGCGCCGCGGCTGTCGAGCAGTATGCCATCCGCCGGCACCAGCCCGCCCGCGGCGAGTTCCACGACGTCACCGGGCACGATCTGCTCCACCGGCAACGTCACGACCTGACCGTCGCGCCGCACCGCGGCCTTCACCGCCACGCTGTCGCGCAGCCGCTCGGCCGCCAGTTCGGCGCGGTGCTCCTGCACCACGTCGAGGCCGACCGACACGATGACGATGCAGACGATGATGGCGAAGCCCGGCCAATCTCCGGTCAGGCCAGAGACCAGCGCTGCCACCAACAGGATGGCGACCAGCGGCTCGACCAGGCGCCGCGAAACCTTCGCGGCGATCTCCAGCTTTGGCCGGTCCGCCACGGTGTTGGGTCCGTGCACGGAGAGGCGCTGCCCCGCCTCCGCGCCCGGTAGCCCCGCGGGGCTGCTGCCGAGGCGCTTGATCATGGCCTCCAGGGGGACCGCCCAAAACCGTTCGGCGGGTGGCGCGTTTTCGGTCATCTGCGGAAGCTATCCGATGTAGCCCGGCATATGTGGGTTTTCGTTCCGGAAGGCAGACCGGGTTACAGCGCCCATCGCTTCGTCACCCACACCGACATGGTCGCCGCGGCCAGATCGAGCGTCGCGGCGGACATGCTTCGCGCCAACACCCGAACCGTGTTGTTCGACCACACGGCTTTATCGAGCTCGATGAACCGCGCCGACGAGACCAGTCAAGCCCGCGCCAAATCCGTCAGTGTCTACTGACGGCGGCGACCCGACATCGCCTGATTCGCGTTAGGCTGGAAAAAGCCGCCGCCGTCAAAGGATGCTCACTCTACCTGGAATCGGGAAGGCGGACGACCCTGAGTCCGTCGGCGGAAGGAAGCAGAAAACCCGGAGGCGCAGCAGGTGAAGCGGCCGGCAACGGTGCCGCCGCGTGCAAGATCAGCGTCCGTATCCCTCTCGCAGCCGATCGATCATGCTGAGCGGCCTGGGGCGCGGCACTTTCGCCGCCTGGCGCCGGGCGTAGACCTCATTGGAAAGGACTTCGCCGTCGACCGTACGCTCCAGCGTCAGCCGCCGATTGAGGATGTCCGCCGATCCCGGGTGCCGCCCTATCTGGACGATGCTGGCCTCCGGCAGCACTTCCACGATCAGGTGCAGCATGGCGTCGGCCGAGCCCGGGTCGAGCGCATCTGTCGCATCGCCCAAGACGATCCAGTGCGGCCGCAGCAGGGTGATTCGCGCAAAAGACAACCGAGGCGCGCCAACTCGCCATCGTGGCCAGATTGTCGACCGGCCAGGACAGGGCCGCCGTGACCTGCTGGAATGCCTGCCCATGGCTTCGGACAGCAGGCCGGCGACGATGGCAAGGCCCGACGCAAATGTTGATGTAGATCATGGCAGCCGAAATGGTAGGAGCCTATGAAACGTCTTGTCAGGGATGCGAGAACACGAGATCCCCAGAGCCTTTAGGCGTTGTCGAGCCGGATGGCAGGGTTTGGCTCTGCCGATCGAATAGCCCACCCCGCAATTTTCAAGGAGGACGACATGTCTCAGACCACCCGCCGAAACCTGCTTCCCCTGGGCGCTGCGATCGCCATGGCGCCCGCTGTTCTGGCCGTCGCGCCGCGTCCGGCCGAAGCTGCCACGCGCGCTGAGATCGACGGCGAGGTCGCGAGCGCACTGCGCACACTTCGTGCTCAGGTGAACACCCGCCCGCTGTTCGCTGGAGCCAAGTCCGTCCTCATCTTCCCGCGCATCCTCAGCGGCGGCTTCATTGTCGGAGGCCAGTATGGCCAGGGCGCGCTGCTCTCGGGCGAACGCACGCTCGCCTACTACAACATCGCCGGCGCGTCCTTCGGCTTCACGATCGGCGCACAGGTTGCCGGGCTCGCGATGTTCTTCATGACGGATGCAGCGCGCGCCGCACTCGATGCTGCAAACGGCTGGGAAATCGGGACCGGCCCGACCGTCGTGGCGGTCGACCAAGGTCTGCAAGCGAACATCACTTCAACGACATTGACCGAGCCGGTCTACGCGATCAGCTTTGGTCAGCAGGGGCTGATGGCTTCGCTCGCGATCAACGGGTCCAAGATCACGCGCATACATCCAGGTTGACCGTCCACGCCGTGCCGAACCGGCACGGCGTAACGGCCGCCATCCATTCCTCATGAGCGGAGATGTCCATGACCAAGAGTTCCCAGGGCTTCGGCGAGGACATGACGGCGGATATGGCCGCGCTCCGGGAGGACGTTGCACGCCTTTCGGAAACCATCAGCGCGCTGCTCCAGAGCCAGGCGCAGGGAGCCGCGCACCACGTCTCAGATGCCGTTGACGATGTAAAGGCCAAGTTTGCCAGCACGGCAGCCGACGTCAAGTCGCGCATCGATGCAGCAGGCGGGGAGATCGAGACCAGCATCGAACGCAATCCGGTGACGGCCATGCTGATCTCGTTCGGTGTCGGAATGGCGCTCGGCATGATGAGCCGGTCGCGGCACTGATCGCCATGTTCCGTGCGCTGCAGCGCCTTCTGGTCGCCGCGGCGGACTGGCAGCCGCGCGATTTCCCGATTCGCCTGGTCGACGTCGAATTGGGACGCTGGCCGCGGCTGTGAGCCCGGGATTCGGTACGTTTGCCGCCTACACGTAATTCAGCGCGTCTGAAGGGCCTTTCTTTACCGCTGTCGTCATTTCGGCTGCCTACGGGTTGGTCGCGATCACGGCCGGCCGTCGGACTCGCACACTGTCGTGGCAAGCTGCCGCGCCAACGTCCTTCAGCGCCGGCACCTCCCGAGAATCTTCGCGCCCAGGAAGGCAGGCAAGTAGGATTGGCGTCGTGCACGTGCCTTGTGGCAGCAATCTTCAAACCTGATCCCCATCGTCCGCCCAGCAGTGGATGCTCTCAACCCGCAGTAGCGTCTCGAGAGGAGTCGCAAGGCCACATGGCGCCGACGCAGGAAGGGCCGTTGAACATCGCTTACGGTTGAAGGGGTGGCGATTGACGCGCGGATCCAGGTCCCGCTCGGCAGGCCGCCCTGTTCGCCAGCGTGATGCCCAGCCGGGTTGCCCGGATGCCGCAACGGGAGCCGGGGGGGCGATCACTGGCTTCCCCATGGCTGACCGCCGATCCGTGCAGGGCTGCCGAGGCTAACTTAGATTGGAATGCTCTCATGCACGTCCAATGTGAACGCCAGGTTTTCTCAGCTCCAACTCCCCCTCAAAGTGACAAGACCCCAGATGACTCTCCTTCCCCTTCGTCACGCCCCGTTGCTGCGCGCGCCACGGATTGCGCGCATGGCCCGGCGCGTTCGTGACCTGATGGACGAGATCACCCCGCTGGACATTCCGTTTACCGGAGCACGTCATGTTGCCGGTCCGAGTGACCTTCGCGTCGCGTCCTGGAACCTGCATAAATGCGTGGGCTCGGATGGGCGTTTCGACCCTGACCGCTCGGCCGCGGTGATCGCGGAGTTGGGCGCCGACATCGTTGCCCTGCAGGAGGCCGACAAGCGGTTCGGCCGTCGCACCGGCTTGCTGGACCTGGCGGCGCTCGAGCGCGCCTGTGGCCTGGCGCCGTTGCGCGTCTCGGACCTGCCGGACGGCCATGGCTGGCATGGGAATGCATTGCTGGTCCGTCCCGGCACCGCAGCACGGGTTCGTCGCCTCCGCCTGCCGGGTGTCGAGCCGCGCGGTGCGCTGGTGGCGGAACTCGACCTGCCCACCGGCCCGCTGCGCGTGGTCGCCGCGCATCTGGGTCTGCTGCGGCGCAGCCGAACCCGCCAGGCGAGGGCTATCCTTGAAGCCATTACCGCAGGCGAGCCGATGCCGACCCTGCTGCTCGGCGACCTCAATGAATGGCATCCCGGCGCGCGGTCCTCGCTGCGCGCACTGGAACCGCTGTTCGGCCTCCCGGGCCGAGCGCCGGCCAGCTTTCCAGCCGCTCTGCCAGTGCTCGCGCTCGACCGGATTCTCGGATTGCCGCAGGGGTTGGTGGCGGATGTGACGGCGCATGACAGCCCGCGCGCGCGCATCGCCTCGGATCATCTTCCGCTTACAGCGTGGGTACGGCTGGACCGGGCGGCGCAGGCCCTGCCGCGCGCGGCGTGAACGCGTAGCGCAGCCGCTCGATGCCCCCACCCGCAAACGTGATGCGCGACACTTGCACGCCTCTCGAACAGGGCCTCCGGGCGGAGCTTGCGCGTCTGTCCGCAGGCCAGGAACAGCACGACGCCGTGGCCCTGGTCTCCGACGCCGCCACCGCATTTGCCATCCGTGCCGACAGCGCCCGCAGTGCGGGACGCAGTCTCGACATTCAGTACTACATCTGGCGCGGGGACGTGACCGGGCGGCTTCTCGCCCATGAAGCGCTGCGGGCCGCCGATCGCGGCGTGTCGGTCAGGCTGCTTCTGGACGACGTCTATGCCCCGGGTCGGGAGCGCATGCTGGCAGCGCTTGACGGGCATCCGCACATCCAGGTGCGGCTGTTCAATGGGACGCGCTGGCGGATGTTCGGCCGGCTCGGGTTTCCGCTGGAACTGGCTTTCGGCGGTTGGCACCTGAACCGGCGGATGCACAACAAGGCCTGGATCGCCGATGGTTGCCTCGCCGTGGTGGGCGGGCGGAACCTTGGCGACGAGTATTTCGGCCTCGGGCCGGCGGGCACGGTCAGCTTCCGCGACCTTGACCTCGTCATCGCGGGCCCTGCCGCGGCGCAAGCGCTCCAGGTGTTCAACCGCTATTGGTCGAGCCCGCTGGCCCGGCCCGCGGCGGAGGTCGCCGCGACCGCAGAATCCCAGGGTGGGCTGCCCGCGCTGCAAAAGGCGCTGGCCAGAGCCCAGACCCTGCCGGAGGCGCAAGCGCTGCTCGCCCCGCTCTCCCAGCCGCCGCTGCAGCACATCCGCCATGCCCTGACGCTGGTGCAGCCGGGCGCCGTGCTGGTCGTGGCCGACCCTCCGGAAAAGGCGAAGCGCGGCCTTGGCGCCAGGAAACGGGCCAGGGCCGCAGGCGGCATCGCGGCCGAGATCGCCGATGCGCTGCGCCTGTCACGGCGTGAGGTCCTGCTGATCTCGCCCTATTTCGTGCCCGGGCGCGCCGGCCTGGCACTGCTGCTCGACCTGAGAGCGCGCGGCGTGCGGGTCGCGGTGGTCACGAACTCCCTCGCGGCCACGGATGTGGTGGCCGTGCATGGCGGCTACGCGAAGTACCGCCGCGCGCTGCTGGAAGCGGGCGTGGAGCTGTTCGAACTGAAGCCGCGCTCTGCGGACGAGCATGCGAGCCTGCTCGGCTCGCGCGGCGCGGCGCTGCACATCAAGGCCTTCACGGTGGACCGCATGCGCGCTTTCGTTGGTTCCTTCAACATCGATCCACGTTCAGCCGCGCTCAACACGGAAATGGGCGCCTTCGTGCAGCATGAGACCGTAGCGCAGGAGGTGGCGGCGGAACACGCCCGGCTGGCTGACCCCGCATTGAGTTGGCAGGTGGTTTGGAAAGATGGAGAGCTGCGCTGGCGCGACGGAGGTGCGGAAGCGCCGCGCATGCTGCGGCGGGAACCTGCGGCAGCATGGTGGCGGCGGGCGCTGGCCTGGCTGGTCCGGCACCTCCCGCTCGAAGAACAACTCTGAAA
>JBBSCP010000201.1:0-8731 GCA_038250135.1 Acetobacterales bacterium
AGGCCGACGCATCCCCACCTTGCGGGCAACGGCGTTCCGCCGCGCCCCATAAGGATACCGCCCATGTCGCAAGACAGCCTTCTGTTCAGGCCAACCACGCTCGGCTCCATCTCCCTCGCCAATCGCGTGGTGATGGCACCGATGACGCGCAACCGCTCGCCCGGCAACGTACCGAATGCGCTGAACGCCGAATACTATGCGCAGCGTGCCAGCGCCGGCCTGATCATCACCGAAGGCACCGCGCCGGAAGTCATGGGGCGTGGCTACATCGACATCCCCGGCCTCTACAACGACGCGCAGGTCGAAGGCTGGCGCGGCGTAGCGGCAGCCGTTCACGTCAAGGGCGGAAAGATCGCCGCGCAGCTCATGCATGTCGGCCGCATCTCGCATCCCGATCTGCTGGAGGGCCAGACGCCCATCGCGCCCTCGGCCATCGCCGCGAAAGGCGAAATGTTCACCCATGCCGGCATGAAGCCGTTGCCAGTACCGCGCGAGATGACCGAAGCCGAAATCGCCCGCGCCATCGCGAGCTACGGCAGCGCCGCGCAGAACGCCGTGGCCGCGGGGCTCGACGGCATCGAGGTGCATGCCGCCAACGGGTACCTGCCGAGCCAATTCCTCGCCAGCAACGCCAACCACCGCGACGATGCCTGGGGTGGCTCGATCGACAAGCGCGCGCGCTTCGCCCTCGCCGCGGTCGATGCCGCGGTGGCGGCGATCGGTGCCGGGCGCGTGGGCATCCGCATCAGCCCCGGCGGCACCTTCAACGATATCCAGGATGACAATGTGGAGGGCACCTACACGCACCTGTTCAAGGCGCTCGCGCCCAAGGGGCTCGCCTGGCTGCACATCATGGGCAGGCCCAAGAACCTCGATATCGCCGCACTCGCCCAAAAATACTACGGCGGCAGGGTGATCCTCGCCGCCGGCTATGACCGTGCGAAGGCCGAAGCCGATCTCGGTGCCGGGCGCGCCGAGGCCATCGCCTTCGGAGTGCCGTTCCTCGCGAACCCAGACCTCCCGGCGCGCTTGCACCGCAACGCCGTCCTCAACACGCCTGACCAGGCGAAGTTCTACGGCGGCAGCGCGGCCGGCTACACAGACTACCCCAACCTCGCCGCCTGAGTCTGGCGGTGAACGCGCCGCGCCTCTACCTTGGCAGAAGGAACCAGGGGGATCGCGCATGACGCGGGGCGAAAAGGAGGCGTCTGTGTGGGCGCCACCAATGGCAGAGGCCGCACCACGCGGCCTTTGCACCGATTGCGGAGTCTCGCGCACCGCGGATGCAAAGGCCTGCGGCCGCGCCTGCCAATTCATCAAGCCAGACTACCCGGCGCTGGAGGCGCAGGTGCATGGCCGGGCACGCGACGAGTCGCGCCCGGACGAGCTGCATTTCGGCCCCTTCCGCCGGATGCTGCGGGCCTCACTGACTCCACCGAGGGAGGGGGCGCAATGGACCGGCATCGCCTCGCGCCTTGGCGAACGACTGCTCGAGACCGGCGCAGTGCAAGCCGTGCTGACCATGGCGCCGGACCCCGAGGACCGCTGGCGCCCGGTGCCCGTACTGGTCACGAAACCCGAGGGTATGGCGCAGGTTCGCGGCATGCGCATGGGCTACGCGCCACTGCTTGCGCTGCTCGAGCCGGCCCGCGCACGCGGCTTCACGCGCCTCGCCATCATCGGCATCCCCTGCCAAGTCTATGCCCTGCGGGCGCTGGAGAAGGAACTCGGATTCGAGCGGCTGTTCGTGATTGGAACGCCGTGCTCGGACAACACGACCACCGAGAATTTCCATCGGTTTCTCGCGCTGCTCGACGAATCGCCAGACAGCATCACCTATCTCGAATTCCGCGCGGATTACCATGTCGAGCTGCGTTTCGCGGATGGGCGGCGACGCGAAATCCCCTTCCTGCAATTGCCGATCAGCCAATTGCCGCCAGATTTCTTCCCCCTCACCTGCCGGACCTGCGTGGATTACACCAACGTGTTGGCCGACGTCACCGTCGGCTACATGGGCGGGCAAGGCGAACAGTGGCTGCTGGTACGCAACGAACGCGGGGAGGAGCTGATCGGGTTGCTCGGCAATGAACTGCGCACCAGCGAGCCCGGCAGCGCCGGCAAGCGCGACGGTGCAGTGAAGGGCTTTCTCGCGAACACCGAGCGCGCCGCCGGCGGACTGCCGCTGCGCCGCATGCCGAACTGGCTGCGCCCGATCATTGGCTGGCTGATGCCGCGCATCGGCCCCCGCGGCCTGGAATTCGCCCGCGCGCGCGTCGAGATGAAGGCAGTAGAGACCGTGCTGCACCTTCGCCGCCAGCAACCACGACGCATGAAGTCCATGATCCCGCCGCATGTCTGGAAGCTTGTCGCGCGCTACGGCCTGGCACCGAAGGAAGGCGAACGGCGCTAACCGTTTGCCGCGCAGTCCTTAAAGTGAATCCCGCACCAGCGGGCTCGTCGAGCAGTGGATGCCGCCGCCGCCGAGGCCGACCTTGTCATAAGCGACCAGACGGATGCCGATGCCGGCCTGGTCGAGGGCGTCCTGCGTGCGGGCGCTTACCTGGTCGCTCATCAGCACGCGGCCTGGTGCGACGGCGAGGCAGTTGACGGCCCAGGACGGGTCTTCGTGGTTCAGCGTGATCAGCCGGATACCGAGGCGTTTGAGTTCCTCCATGAAAACAAAGGGAAGTATGGAAGGATTCACGATAGCGACGTCGTGGTGGATCATCACGAAGGCGCCGTCGATGTGCAGCCGGAAGCCCGGGATCTGCACACGGACAAGTCGCGTGCCCTGCACGGCTAGCACTTGCTCCAGTTGGCGAGCGCCTTCCTCATTGACGCGAGAGGAGACGCCGACGACGGCAACATCCGGACGGATGAAGGCGAAACTGCCGCCCTCCATCAGGCCATTTCCGTGGATGGTGCGGAGGATCGGCATGCCGAGCGCGCCCAGCGTCTCGGTGACGGGCGCTTCCTCGCCACGGCGAATACGCGGGCCCATGCGCGTGACGACGGCACCGCCCTGGATCGCGATGCAGGAATCGCGCGTGTAGATGGATTTGTGCCGGCCTGCGGCAGCGCGCTTGAGATAGACCACCTCGACGCCTTCCTCGCGCAACGCGGTGGCGAGGGCATCGTGCTGCACTTGCTGTTCGTCGAGAGTCGGCCGCACAGTGCCGCGCCAATAGGCGCCGGTGGAAGGATCGCCGAAGGCGTTGAGCTCGGGGATGTGCGGCAGCGTGTCCACCACGCGCATTTCCTCACCTGGCCGGTGCATCAGCACCAAGCGCAGCCGTCCGACATCGGAGTTGCAGCCCCAGGCGCGGCCCCAGACAAAGCGCTGTTCGGCCTCGGTTTCGAAGCCGGGCTCGGGCTCGCTGGCGAAGCGCTCGATCAGCATGTTGTAGCGGTGGTCGAATTCGCTCATCGCGGTGGACATCTAGGCTTTCTCCGTTCAGCGCTCGCGCTGGCTGCGCAAAGCAAGGTCAGCCATCAGCAACAGCAACGTGAAGGCCACCATCAGCACGGCAACCGCCGCCATGGTGGGATCGAGGTTCTCGTTGATGCCGTCCCAGATCCTTCGCGGCAGGGTGAAGACATCGCGCGAGGCGATGAACAGCACGATGACCAATTCATCCCAACTGTGGATGAAGGCGAAGATGGCGCCCGAGACGATGCCCGGCGCGATGCGCGGCAGGATCACCCAGCGCAGCGTTTGCCCCAGGCTCGCCCCCATGCCACGCGCCGCCTGTTCCAGACGTGGGTCGAAGGCGGCGAGCGCCGTGGCAACGGTGATCACCACATAGGGAATACCCGTCACGCCATGCGCGATAGCGACACCAACGAAGCGATCCAGCAGGTCGAGCTTCGCGAAGTAGCGATAGAGCCCGATGGCATAGACGATCGAAGGGATGATGATCGGCAGCAGCATCAGCGCGCGCACCATATCCGTGCTGCGTCGCCCGATGCGCCAGCAGCCGATGGCACAGAGCGTGCCGGCGGCGACAGAGATGAGCGTCGCGACCACGGCGATGGCGAAGCTCTGCCCGATCGAGGCGAGCCATTCGGCCGAGCCGATGAGGTTCGCGTAGTGCCGCAGACTCAGACCCTCCTTCGGCAGCGACAGGAAGCGCTGGTCGGTGAGCGAGACCGGCAGGATGATGCTGATCGGCAGCACCAGATACATCGCCACCGCCCAGGCAAGGCCGTTCGCGAAGGGCCCGGGTTTGTGCGTGCCCTCCATCAGGCGCCCGATCCGAAGATGCGCCGCAAATCGACGATCCGCGAGAACACCGCAAGCGTCGCCAGTATCGACACCACCAGCATCGTCGCCATCATCGTGCCGAGTCCCCAGCGGATGAGGTCAAGGATCTGCAGCCCGATCCACTCCGCCACCATCAGTGTCTTGCCGCCACCGAGGATTGCCGGCGTGATGTAGAAGCCGAGCGAAAAGATGAAGACCAGCACGCCTGCGGCGACGAGCCCTGGCAACGATAGCGGCAGGAAAACCCGAAAGAATACCTCGCCGCGCGAGGCGCCGAGGCCGCGTGCCGCAGCAAGCAATCGCGGGTCGATCTCGCGCATGCTGGCCAGCATCGGCAGCACCGCATAGGGCACCATGTAGTGCACCATGCCGACGATGATGCCGAATTCGTTCCAGACCAACGCAAGAGGTTCGCTGATCAGCCCGACCTCCATCAGCGTGTTGTTCACGAGGCCCTGCCGGCGCAGGAGCGTCACCCAGGCGAAGGCGCGCACCAGCACGCTGATCCAAAGCGGCACCAGCACCACCAGAATCCACCAGCGCTGCGCCCGCGCGCTGGAGAGCGCGATGCGATAGGACAGCACATACCCCAGCAGCAACGCGAGCACGGTGGTGATCAGGCAGATGCGCAGCGTGGTGACGATGACCCGCTGGATGCTTTCGCTGGTGAACAGCCGCTCGTAATTGCCAAGCCCCGGCTGCGGCTCGGTGAAGGAGATGGCGAGAACCTGCACGATCGGCGCGATATAGAACACGCTCATCAGCAGGAAGGCCGGCAGGATCAGCGCGTACCAGCCCGCATCCCGCCGAAATCCGTTCACGCCGCGTCGTCCATCACCGGCACGGAGGCATCCGCGGCCCAGCCAAGCCGTACCTGCAACCCCTCGGCGGGCGCGATCGGCGCGCGCCAGGTCGGCAGCACGACACGAATCGGGCCGAGATCCGGGGTGTCCACCACCAGCGAGAATCCGGCGCCGAGATAGGACCAGGTTGCGATGCGGCCCGTGGCCTCGTTCTCGGCGCTTTCGCCTTCGGCCAGAAGTACAATTTTCTCCGGTCGCAGCGAGAGCAAGACGGGTGTGCCGAGTGCCGGGCGCGGCGTGGAATCGGGCAGGTTTTGCACCAGCAGCATCGCGCGCGCCGTGAGACCTATTCGTCCTGACGCCACCTCGCGCACCCTGCCATGCAGGAAATTCGATTTGCCAAGGAAGTCTGCCACGAAACGCGTTTGCGGGCGCTCGTACAATGCCGCCGGCGCACCTTCCTGCACAAGCTTGCCATGGTTGAGGATCGCCACGCGGTCCGACAGCGCCAGCGCTTCCTCCTGGTCATGCGTCACATTGATGAAGGTGCGGCCGACTCGGCGATGCAGCGCGCGCAACTCCTCCTGCAATTCCGCGCGCAGCTTCTTGTCCAGTGCCGAGAGCGGCTCATCCAGCAGCAGCAGCGCAGGGTCGAACACCAGCGCGCGCGCCAGCGCCACACGTTGCTGTTGCCCGCCCGAAAGTTGGCGCGGCAGGCGTTCGGCGAACTGCGCGAGCTGCACGAGGTCGAGCGCCGCGCGCACCTTCGCCTCGCGCTCCGCCTGGCCAAGGCGACGCACGCGCAGCGGGAAGGCGACGTTCTCGGCCACCGTCATGTGCGGGAACAGCGCGTAGCCTTGGAACACCATGCCGAAATCGCGCTTCTCCGGCGGCAAGGCCGTGATGTCACGGCCATCGAGCAGGATTGCGCCGGCGCTTGGCGCGACAAAGCCCGCGATGCACATCAGGATCGTCGTCTTGCCGCTGCCCGAAGGACCGAGCAGCGTCAGGAATTCCCCCTGTTCCACCGCGAGCGAGACATCCTCCACCGCGGTGAAGCTGCCATAGCGTTTGGTCAGGCCCCGAAAGGCGAGTGCGTGGCCCGTCACCGACATGCGCAATACGCGACCTTAGCCCGTCACCATGTCGATGTAGTCGGCATTCGCCTGGGCGTAGTTCTGCCCCCACCAGCGGCCATCCTGCGCCACCTGCAATGCAGCGTTGGCGGGCTCGGTCGGGTTGAAGCGCTTGAACTCGTCGGGCACCAGCGCGGCGGCGCGCGGGTTGGTCGGGCCATTGCCGAGGAATTTCAGAAGCTCCACCTGCCCCGGCGCGTTCGACAGCATCGAGGCGAGCAACTGCTGCACCAGCGCACCGCCCGGATTGCCGCGCGGGCTGACGAAAATCCCTGGCTGGAGGATGCCCTGGTTCCAGATGAACTTGAAGCGGCCATTGCTCTCGGCCTCAAGCACCTTCGCGCGGGTGTGCCAGATCTGGCCCATCACGGCCTCACCGGTACGGATGAATTGCTCCGATTCCGATCCGCTGGTCCAGAACACCGTGTTGCGGCGAATCTCGCGCACGCGCGCCAGGCTCGCGCGGATATCGAGCGGGTAGAGGCTGGCGGGCGACTTGCCGAGCGACAGCTGCGCCGCATCCAGCGCGCCGGCCGCGTCACGCCGCAGCAGGCGCATGCCGGGGAAGCGGCGAAGGTCCCAGAAATCCGCCCAGTTCGTCGGCGCGCCCTGAGGGAATTTCGTGCTGTCATAGACCAGCACATTGCTGAAGGAATACGGCGCGGCGCCATGCTCCAGCGCGAAGGTCGGGCCGATCACTTCATCGCGCTTCACGACGCTGTAGTCGATCGCGGTCAGAAGGTTCAGGCCGCCCAGAAGGAAAGCGGAAGTGGCGGAGCTGTCGCAGATGTCCCAAGTGACGCGCCCGCTCTCGACCATGCTGCGGATGCGCCCGGCCGAGGGGCCGGTGCTGTCCTGAACCACCCGCACGCCCGGATTCGCCGCTGTAAAGGGGTCGCCATAGAACTGGCCGAAGCCCTGATTGGCGATGCCGCCCCAATTCACCATCACAAGCTGCCTCGCGGCCTGCGCCGCGGCATCGCCGCCGAGCAGCGGTATCGCCCCCAGCGCGGCCAGCCCCGCGAGCAGCGTTCGGCGGCTGACACCGCCGCGCCGGAATTTCTCGAAAGCCAGTTCCACGCAGTCCTGCTGGAAGCTCTGAATCTCGCGCATCGCTTGAATCTCCCGACCTCGTCACTTTGGTCCCTTGATCGGATTGGCGTCCGGCAGGAACCTACACCCCAAGTCAACAGCGGGACGCTGGCCACGGCAATGCAGGAAATGCAATCTCTCTTCGCATCAGGCTTCAAGGCCCGCCCCTGGTGGTGGGAAGCGGCGGAACCCGAGGAGCGCGACACAGCTATGCCGGACCGCATCGCGGTCGCCGTGGTTGGCGGCGGCTATGCCGGGCTCTCGGCCGCGCTGACGCTGCGCCGCCTCGGCCACGAGGTGGTGGTGCTGGATGCCGAGCGGATCGGCTGGGGCGCCTCCTCGCGCAATGGCGGCATGGTCTCGGGTGGCCTGAAGGTCGCCTCGACGGGGCTCGAGCAACGCTATGGCGCGGAGCAGGCGCGGCAGATCACCCAGGCCGCCGCCGCCTCCTTCCCCTTCATCGAAGATACGATTGCCCGAGAAGGGATCGATTGCGACTATGTGCGCTGCGGTCGCTATGTCGGCGCCTGGTCACGTGGGCATTTCGCCGCGATGGCAAGGAAGGCAGCATGGATCGCCGAGCTTACCGGCCTGCCGACCGAGATGATCCCGAAGTCCCGCCAACGGGAGTTCCTCGGCTCGGAATATTACGAGGGCGGCATGGCGGCGACCGCCACCGGCAGCCTGCATCCGGGCAAGTATGCGCGTGGCCTGGCAGCGGCGGCCGAGCGCGCGGGCGCCATCCTCGTCGATGGTGTGCGCGTACAAGGCATCAGGCATGAGGGAAGCGGCGTGCGCCTCGCCACCGACAAGGGCGAGTTGCGCGCCGATGCCGTGCTGGTCGCGACGAATGGCTATTCGCTCGATAAGCGCGGCACGGCGCTGCCCTGGCTCGCGCGGCGGCTGGTGCCGCTCAATTCCTACATCATCGCGACCGAGGAGTTGCCGACCGAGACGATGGACCGGCTGTTCCCCGGGCGGCGCATGATCAGCGACAGCAAGCTTGTGCTGAACTACTTCCGCCCCTCGCCGGACGGCAAGCGCGTGCTCTGGGGCGGGCGCGCGAGCTTTCGCAGTGCCACGGCCGAACAGAGCGCGCCGGCGCTGCATGCGACAATGTCGGCTGTCTTTCCAGAGCTCGCCCAGACGAAGATCACCCATGCCTGGACCGGCAATGTCGCCTTCACCTTCGATTTCCTGCCGCATATCGGCGTGCAGGATGGCGTGCATTACGCGGCCGGCTGCCAGGGCAGCGGTGTGGCGATGGCCACCTGGCTGGGCCACAATGTCGCGCTGAAACTGGCCGGCGCGGCGAATGAGCGATTCGCCCTGGACGGCCTCGATTTCCCGACGCGGCCCTTCTATTCAGGCAACCCCTGGTTCCTGCCGATCGTCGGCGGCTGGTACAGGCTGCGCGATGCGCTGGACCGGCGGGC
>JBBSCP010000202.1:0-8622 GCA_038250135.1 Acetobacterales bacterium
GGAGAAGCGTTGGCCGCAGCTGGCTAAAGCCAGCAGGGCGAGGAGGGGCAGTATCAGGGCGCGCATGATGTGCATGACATAGGCCACCGCCCGCCCGCCCGCCACCCGCGGACTTCATCCGCATGTCATGCCGAGTCGCCGGCAAGCCTGTAGAACGGAGGCGCTTCAGGGAAAGACAGCCAGCCATGGACAGCGTGAAACGCCAGATCCTCGACCTCTCACGCCGCGGCCTGCTGCGCGGCGCGACCGCTGCTGCTGCCTTGGCAGCCTTGCAACCGGCCTTCAGCCGCACCGCGGTGGCGCAGCCCGTGTTCCGCGCCTACCCTTTCACTCTGGGCGTCGCCTCCGGCGATCCGGCGCCAGACGGGGTGGTGATCTGGACCCGCCTTGCCCCCGAGCCGCTCGCCGGCGGTGGCATGCCGCGGATTGCGGTCGAGGTGGGGTGGGAGGTCGCCTCCGACCCGCAGATGCGCGAGGTGGTGGCGCGCGGCATGGCGCTGGCTCGGCCGGAACTCGGCCATGCCGTGCATGTCGAGGTCGCGGGGCTGCAGCCCGGCCGCCCCTACCATTACCGCTTCCGCGCCGGGCGCGAGGTGAGCCCGACCGGCCATACCCGCACCGCGCCCTCGCCCGAGGCGATGCCGGCACGGCTGCGTTTCGTCTCCGCCGGCTGCCAGCATTTCGAGGTTGGGCACTTCACCGCCTGGCGCCACATTGCCGAGGAGCCGGAGCTCGATTTCGTCTCCCATTATGGCGACTACATTTATGAGTACCGCGCCCGCGGCAACGCGCCCGGCGGCCTGCCGGCGGTGCGCCAGCACAATTCGGACGAGATCTATACGATCGACGACTACCGCAATCGCTACGCACTGTATCGCTCGGACGCCGACCTCCAGGCCGCGCACGCCGCGCACCCCTTCCTGATGTCTTTCGACGACCACGAGGTGGACAACAACTGGGCTGGCGAGCACAGCGAGGAGGATGGCTCCGCGCGCTTCCCCGTTTCGGTGCCGCCCGAAATCTTCGCGCTGCGCAAGCAGATCGCCTTCCAGGCCTGGTACGAGGCGATGCCGCTGCGCCGCGCGCAATTGCCGCGCGGGCCGGAAATCACGGCCTGGCGCGGCCTGCGCTGGGGCCGCCTCGCGGATGTCGCGGTGCTGGATACGCGAAGCTATCGCGACGATCAGCCCTGCGGCGATGTGAACGGCGCGCCCTGCGCGGCAGTCGCCAACCCGAATGCCCAGGTGCTCGGCCGGGCGCAGGAGCGCTGGCTGATGGAGCGCCTGGCCACCACGCCCGCCACCTGGAAGGTGCTGGCGCAGCAGGTGCCGATCATGCAGCGCGATTTCGGCACCACCGCGCCCTCCATCTCGATGGATAAGTGGGATGCCTATCCGGCGGCGCGCGAGCGGCTGTTCCGGCACATCAATGCGGCCGGCGTGAAGAATGTGGCGGTGCTGACCGGCGACGTGCATCAGGCCTGGGCGGCGACGCTGAAGCTCGACTTCGCCGATGAGCGCAGCCCGGTGGTCGGCACCGAATTTATCGCGACCTCGATCTCCTCGGGCGGCGATGGGTCGGAGGTGATCGGCCAGACGCCGCGGATGCTGGAACGCAACCCGCATGTCGGCTTCTTCAACAATCGCCGCGGCTACACGCTGCATGAGGCGAATGCGCAGCTTCTGGAGGCGCGCTTCAAGGGGCTCGACCAAGTCACGCGGCCCGGTGCGCCGGTGGTGGAGAAAGGCCGCTTCGTGGTTGAGGCCGGGGGCGGGGCGCTGATGCGCGGGTAGCTTGCCGTCGCCGCGCCCGCGCGCGACCCTCGCTGCAACAGCGGGAGGATCGGGTGATGGCGCGGATCGGCTTCGTGGGCCTCGGCAATATGGGCGGGCCGATGGCGAGCAACCTGGTGAGGGCCGGGCATGCGGTGGCGGTCTTTGACCTCGACGGCGCCGCGATGGCGCGGATCGCCGATGCCCGCGCCGCATCCAGTGCCGCCGATGCCGTGGGCGGGGCAGATTTCGTCGTGACGATGTTGCCTGCCGGCCCGCAGGTGCGTGACGCCTTTCTCGGCGCCGGCGGCATGGCGGCGGCGAGCCCGCCCGCTTCCGTGCTGATCGATTGCTCGACCATCGATGTGGCGACCGCCCGTGACGTGGCCCGAGGTTGCGGCCGCGCCTTCCTCGATGCGCCGGTCTCCGGCGGTGTGATGGGGGCCGAGGCGGCCACGCTGACCTTCATGGTGGGCGGCGAGCCTCGCACCTTCGCGAAGGCCGAGCCGATCCTGAAGCAGATGGGCCGCGCAGTGATCCATTGCGGCGATGCCGGCGCGGGGCAGGCGGCGAAGGCGTGCAACAACATGATGCTCGCCGCGACCATGATCGTCACGGCGGAGGCCTTCGTGCTGGCCGAAAGCCTCGGCTTATCGGCGCAGGCGCTATTCGATGTCGCGCAAAGATCCTCCGGCCAGTCCTGGAGCCTGACCTCCTATTGCCCCGTGCCCGGCCCGGTGCCCGGCAGCCCGGCGAACCGCGACTACGCGCCGGGATTCTCGGCCAGCCTGATGCTGAAGGACCTCGGCCTGGCAGTCGGTGCAGCGCAGGCGGGCGGCGTGGCGACACCGATCGGCAGCCGAGCGCTGGAGCTCTACCGCGCCTTCGTCGAGGCGGGCGGCGGGGGGAAGGATTTCTCCGGCATCATCCGAATGCTGCGCGACAGGGTGTAAAGCGCACCGAGGTATACAACAGCACACAAATACCCTAACGTTCTTTAAACGGCGCTGGAAGCGCGCCGGCTTGAGGAAAACGGATCATCATGGCCTCGGCCAAGATCGAATATGGCGTGGCGTCCCTTGACCTCGGCGTGACCAAGGCGCTGGCGAGTTTTATCGCTGGCCTCCGCTTCGAGAATCTGCCGGCGCCCGTGGTGCATGAAGCGCGCCGCGGCGTGCTGGACATGCTCGGCTGCGCGCTCGCCGCCAGCCGCCACCCGACGATCGGCATCCTGCTCGACACCTTCGCCGCCACTGGCTCGGCCCCCGTGGCGCGCGTGCTGGGGCAGGGGGGCTTGCGGCTCGGGCAGTTGGACGCGCCGGTCGCCAATGGGCAGATGGGCCATCTGCTGGATTTCGACGACACGCATATGGGCGGCGTCGTGCTGCACACGAGCTCGCCGCTGCTCTCCGCGCTGCTCGCCCTGGCCGAGCATAGGCCGGTTTCGGGGCGCGACCTCATCGTCTCTTACGTCGCAGGCTTTGAGGCCGGCGTGCGCGCGGGGCAGGGCGCGCCGGCGCATCATGATGGTGGCTGGCACCTGACCGGCACGCTCGGCACCATCGCCGCCGGCGCCGGCGCGGCGCGGCTGCTCGGGCTGGACGCGAAGCAGACCAACCATGCCATCGGCATCGCCACGACGCAGGCGGCCGGGATGCAGCAGACCCGCGGCACGATGTGCAAATCCTTCCACGCCGGCAAGGCGGCCGCGAGCGGCACGCTGGCCGGCCTGCTTGCCGCTCGCGGCTTCAACAGCTCCGAGGAAATCCTCGAAGGCAAGCGCGGCTTCACGCGCATCTACAGCACTGTGGCCGCGCCCGAGCGAATCACCGCGGGCCTTGGCGAGCGCTTCGAACTTACGCTTAACGGCTACAAGCCCTATGCCTGCGGCATCGTGCTGCACCCGCTGATCGATGCGATGATCGCGCTGCACGCAAGTGCCGCCGTGCCGGGCTGCGCGGTGGAGCGCGTCGAGTTGCAGGTGCATCCGCATGCCGTGAAGATCACCGGTGTCGATGATCCGAAATCCGGGCTGATGTCGAAGTTCAGCATCAACCACTCGGCCTCCGTCGCCTATCTCGATGGCACGGCGGGCATCGCGCAATACAGCGATGCGCGCGCCAAGGCGGCTGATGTGCTGGGCTTCCGCCCGAAAGTGCAGGTCACGACGGTGGAGAGTTTCGCCAAGGACCAGGCGCATGCCACGCTGGTCACCACCGATGGCCGCCGTTTCGAGGCGCCGGTCGCGCATGCTTCCGGCACCGTGGCCAACCCGATGTCCGATGCCGCGCTGGAGCGGAAATTCCTGGGCAACGCGGCGGAGGCGCTGGGCGCGGAGCGGGCGCAGCGCATCGCCGATCGCGTCTGGACGCTGGATGAGCTCGGCGATGTCCGCGACCTCATCGCACTCTGCGTCTAGGCGCGCGGGCATGGCATCGCGCCGTTTTGACAAGGACGTGCTGGCGGGCTTGGCACTCGCGACACTCGGCAGCTTCATCGCGCTGCGCGCTACGAGCTGGGATCTGATGGGCGAGGATGGCCCGGGGCCGGGCTTCTTCCCACTCGGCTATGGCGTGTTGATGCTGGCGCTCTCGCTCGTTCTCACGTTGCGCGCGCTGCTGCGCCCCTCGATCCACACCTTGGAGACGGGCGGTTCTGCCGGCCACATGCGTGCGATATTGACCTGGGCGGTCTTCGCGGCCTCGGCGCTGGCGATGCAAATGACCGGCTTCGTGCTGGGCTTTGCCCTGCTGACCATGTTCATCGTGGCCTACGTGTTCCGTCGCGGGTGGCGCAGCATGGTGCTGGTCGGGTTTGGCTGTTCTGCGGGATTCTGGCTAGTCTTCACCCAGCTGCTCGGTGTGGAGCTTCCCGCCGGGCCGTGGGGTTTCTGATGGGAGACCGTTGATGGAAGTCCTGAACGGGCTGGGGCAGGGCTTCTCCGTCGCGTTGCAGCCGATGAACCTGCTTTGGTGCCTCGTGGGGTGCTTCCTCGGCACCATCGTGGGCATCCTGCCTGGCCTCGGCCCGGCCGCGACCATCGCGCTGCTGCTGCCGCTGACCTACGGCATGGATCCGACCGGCGGCATCATCATGCTGTGCGGCATCTATTTCGGTGCGAAGTATGGCGGCTCCACCACCTCGATTCTGCTGAACATCCCGGGCGAGGCGTCGTCCGTCGTCACCTGCCTCGATGGCTACCAGATGGCGCGAAACGGGCGAGCGGGGGCGGCGCTCGGCATTTCGGCCATCGCCTCCTTCATCGCGGGCACCTTCGGCATTGTGGCGCTGACGGTGATGGCACCGCCGATCGCCTCCTTCGCGCTGCGATTCAGCTCGCCCGAGTATTTTGCGCTGATGGTGCTCGGCCTGTCGCTGGTGGTGGTGCTGGGCGGGTCTTCGCTGATCAAGGCGCTGCTGGCGCTGCTGGTCGGGCTATGGCTGACCAGCATCGGGACCGATCTATTCACCTCGCAAAGCCGATTCACCTTCGGCTCGTCCTTCCTCATCAGCGGCATCGACTTCATGATCGTCGCGATCGGCGTCTTCGCCATCGCCGGCGTCATGGAGAGCATCCAGGCGGGGGAGGAGAACACGCCGCTGCCCGTGCCGAGCAGCCTGCGCGAACTGCTGCCCTCCATGGAGGAGTTGAAGGCCTGCCGCTTCGCCTTTGCGAACGGATCCATCGTTGGATTCCTGGTGGGTGTGCTGCCGGGTGCTGGCTCCTCCATCGCTTCCTTCATCGCCTATGGCATCGAGAAATCGGTCTCGAAACATCCTGAGAAGTTCGGCACCGGCGTACCGGAAGGTGTGGCAGCACCCGAGGGCGCGAACAACGCGGATTCCGGCGGCGCGCTCGTGCCGCTGCTCACGCTCGGCATTCCGGGCGGCGGCACCACGGCGATTTTGCTCTCGGCGCTGGTGCTCTGGGGCGTGAAGCCCGGGCCGCTGATGATGATCGAAAGCCCGCAGGTGTTCTGGGGCCTCGTCGCGAGCCTCTACATCGGCAACATCGTGCTGCTGGTGTTGAACCTGCCGCTGGTGCCGGTTTTCGCGCAGATCCTGCGCATACCGCTCTATGTGCTGTTCCCGATCATCTTCGGCCTGTCGTTGGTCGGCGCCTATAGCGTCTCCGACAACATCATGAACCTCGCGCTGCTCGCGGGCTTTGGACTCGTCGGCTACGTCATGGCGAAGTTCAACTTCCCGACCGCGCCGCTGATCCTTGGCTTCGTACTCGGCGACGCGATGGAACGTGCCGTGCGGCAATCACTGACCATGTCGCAGGGCGATCCCACCATCCTGGTGGAGCGGCCGATCTCGGCCGTAATGTTGGGCTTCGCCGCGCTGATCCTCATGGCGCCGCCCCTGATGGCGGCTTTGCGCCGCCGACGCCTCGCCGTGCCTCATTGAATCCGTCGTCTAGAACAAGGCAGAGAAAACATGCAACGTCGTCACCTTCTCAGCACCGGCGCCGCGCTCGGCCTCGGTGCATCGCTGCCCGCCCGCGCCCAAAGCGGCTGGGTGCCCACACGCCCGATCGAGATCGTCGCGCACAACGGCCCCGGCAGCGGTCCCGACGTATTCGCCCGCGCCGTCGCGGCCGCGCTGGAGGCCGAACACCTTGCTCCGGTTCGCCTTCAGATCGCGAACCGGGTGGGCGGCGGTGGCGCCACCGCGATGAACTACATCATCGACAAGCGTGGCGATCCGCATGTGCTCGGCGTCTGGACCAGCCTGTGGATGTCCCTGCCACTGGTGCAGGCCGAGGCGCGCGCGCTGACGACCGACATGACGGCGATCACCCGAATCGCGATCGAGCCCGCGCTGATCGTCACGCGCGCCGAGAGCCCGCATCGCACGATGGAGGACTTCATCAACGCCGCGAAGGCGCGCCCTGGCGGGCTGCGCCAGTCCGGCGGTTCGCCGACCGCGCGCGACAACCTCGTGCGCCAACTGCTGATGGCGAAAACTGGCGCACGCTGGTCATTCATCTCCTTCCCTGGCGGTGGTGAGCGTATTTCCGCCGTGCTGGGCGGGCATGTGGACATCATGATCGCTGAGCCGAGCGAGGCCGGCGAACAGGTGCGCGCGGGCCGCATGCGCGTGCTCGCGCAAGTAACCAGTGCACGCCTGCCGGGCTTCCCCGACACGCCGACGCTGACCGAGGCCGGCTTCGCCATCACCGACGTTGTGCAGGCACGCGGGCTCGTCGCGCCGCCAGCTATCCCCGCCGAGGCCGTCGCCTTCTACCAGGACATGTTCCAGCGCATGGCCGAGAGCGCGACCTGGAAGAAGTACCTCGACGACAACCAGTTCCAGGGCGCCTGGCTTTCGGCCGCGGATACCGCGACCTTCTTCATAGAATACCAGGCGACGCTGCGCGGCATCCTGCAGGAAGCGGGCGTGCGCGTGGTGCGCTGAGCCCCGCCGCCATGCCGATCGACCTGCTGCCCGCGGTGATGGTGGGCATCAGCGCCTACCTCACCGCGATCATCGGCGGTCTGGCTGGCTATGGCACGGGGTTGCTGATGCCCATCGCGCTGGTGCCGATCATCGGTGCGAGTGCGACGGTGCCGGTGCTGGCGGTGTCGGGCCTGTTCAACAACGCCACGCGCCTCGCGGTGTTCCGCGACCGTGTGGAATGGCAGCGCGTGGTGCCGCTGACGTTGGCCGCGATTCCGGCGTGTTTCGTGGGGGCTTTGCTGTTCACGTTGCTGAGCGGGCGGCAGGTGGCGCTGCTGCTCGGCCTTACGCTGATGATCATGGTGCCGCTGCGCCGCTGGCTGTCGGGGCGCAAGCTGAATGTCGGGCCTGTGGGCGTGCTGGCCTTGGGCGCGCTTTATGGGTTGGTCACGGGCGGCACGCCGGGGGGCGGCGTCGTGCTGATCGCCGCACTGGTCGCCATCGGCCTGCCGGCGCATGCGGTGGTGGCGACGGATGCGGCGATCTCGCTCGTGGTCGGGCTGGTCAAGGTGATGACCTTCCAGGCGCTGGGCGAATTGCCTGGATGGGCCTGGGTGCTTGCACTTGTTGTCGGCGCCATCAGCATCCCGGGCGTGATGACCGCGCGCTGGCTCGGCGCGCGGATGAGCCTGCGGCTGCATACCGCGATGCTCGATGCAGCCATCCTCACCGGCGGCGGCTTCCTCGCGCTGCGCGGCATGGGCCTGTTGTGACATCGGGAGTTTCGTGAATGCCTGGTAAGGCAGCGGTACCACTCTCGGCTGAGATCCTCGGCCTCTCGGCACATATCGCCGGTGCCGCGACGCGCGAACTGCCCGAGCGCGTGGCGGCGAAGACCCGTCTGCATCTGCTGGATTCCCTCGCCGCCATCGTCTCGGGTACGGAACTGTCGGCTGGCTTGCAGGGCGCGCGCTTCGTGGCGGCGACGGGTGGCCTGGAGGAGGCTCTGGCCATCGGCGCGCGCAGGTTGCTGCCGGCCTCGCAGGCTGCCTTCGCCAATGCCATGGCGGCGCATGCGGATGAGACGGATGACAGCCACCTCGCCGGCCGTTGCCATCCAGGCTGCGCGATCGTGCCCGCCGCCCTCGCCATCGCGGAGCGCGAGGACGCGGATGGCGCGACGCTGCTGCGCGCCATCGCGGTGGGCTACGACGTCGCCGTGCGCGTCAACATCGCGATGGGCTTTTCCCCGCCAGCCAAGGCGAAGCACAGCACGCACAGCATCGGCCCGGCCTTGGGCGCGGCGGCGGCCTCGGCCGTGCTGCTGCGGTTCGACCAGCGCCAGGTGCGGCACATGCTCTCCTACAGCGCACAGCAGGCGAGCGGCATTCCTTTCTGGAATCGCGATCCCTACCACGTCGAGAAGGCCTTCGATTTCGCGGCC
>JBBSCP010000203.1:0-8616 GCA_038250135.1 Acetobacterales bacterium
GTCGTTTCCGGAGCCAGGTGCCGAGCCGGCGCATCGCGCCCGCCAGCGCCGCCACGTCATCGACCGGCACCAGCAAGCCCGGTACCCGGCGGAACCACTTCCGGCACCCCGCCCACTGCGGTGCCAGCGTTCAATCGGCAAAGGCGGGTCAGCGCCATTCTCCAGAACGTCGAGGCGGTCCGGCTTGCAGGCAGCTTCAGCGCGGCGAAAGAACCGCCATCCCGGCGAGTTGATCAGCATGGCTTTCTCCACCCCTTCGATCTGGGGTAGAAGAACCGGCCAACGATGATGTTTTTCATGCGGGCAATTCGGAGCAGTGTCGGCCGTTAAGTTTTAGAGACCCGGCATCCCGCGGCCGGCGACGGCTTGAGGCCGACTGCCGCCCGGGGCATCCTGTCTAAAGCTGGAGGATGTGGCGCTGTCGATCTCAGGCATTTTGACGACCCAGATTCTGCCGCCGCTGCTTTTCGTCCATATTGCATTGGTCGCCGGCCTTCTGGCTTGGCGCGGCCGCCGTACTGCGGGACTATTGGTGGCGCTGTGTTCGCTCGGCCTGCTGTTCCTCGCGACTCCGCTCGGCGCCGGGCTGCTGAACGCGGCATTGCAGAGTAGGGAGCAGCGCAATACGTCCCAGACTCCGCAAGCCATCATCGTTTTGGGTGGCGAGATGGCGCATGGCACGCAGGGTCCGGATGTTGGGCCCTTGACGCTTGAACGGATCCGCGCGGCGGCACAACTTCATCGCCGCACCGGTTTGCCGCTTCTGGTCACCGGAGGGTCGCTCTCGCCCGGTGCGCCGCCGATCGCCCTCATGATGGCGGCGAGCCTCCAGGCGGATTTCAACGTCACCGTACGTTGGGTGGAGCCACGCGCCCGGGATACCCGAGAGAATGCGGCCTTCAGCGCCGCCATGCTGCGCGCCGAGGGGATCGACGCGGCCCTGCTCGTCACCCATGCCTGGCACATGCCAAGGGCGGTTGCCGCCTTCGACCGTCAGCCCTTCCCTGTCATGGCGGCACCGGTCCGGATGGCCGGTTGGCCCAGCGGCACGCTCTCCGATTGGGTGCCGCGACCTGATCACCTGGCGCAGAGCTGGTTCATGTTGCGGGAATGGGCAGGGCTGCTGGTCTACCGGCTGCGGGACGGACCATGACAGAATCAGGCCGTCTTGGCCGGACGCGCCGCCGGGAGCATCATTGCCAGGATGCAGCCCTTCGCCCTTGCACGCCTTGTTCCGCTTGCGTGCACAACGCTGCCGGATTGGTGCGACCGTTTCCTCAGCCCGCCGGGATCCGGCGAATTTTTCTCCAGCCGGGCCTGGTACGATACGCTGCTCTCGCACGCCCGGCCTGCAGGGACCGAACCGATCCTGGCCGTGTGCGGAGACGACGTGCTGCTGCCGCTCGCACGCAGTAACGGGCGCCTGTCCGGCCTGGTCAGCCCCTACACCCTGGATTGGCGCCCGGTCTGCCTGCCTGGCACCGGCGCCGCCACTTTGCACGAGGCCGGAACCGCGTTCGGCCGATTGCTTCGGCTGCGCGCACCCTGCATCCTCGACACCCTCGATGCGCAAGCACCGGAAGTCGCCTCTTTCCTGAATGGCCTTGCGGCGGGTCGGCTGGTGGTGGACCGCTTCAGCCATACCGGCAACTGGCATGAGATAATTCCACCCGGTCTAGGATGGGATGCCTATTTCGCCGGTCGCCCGGCGCCCCTCCGCACGACCATCTCGCGCAAGCTTTCCCGGGCTGCGAAGCATACCACCTTCAACCTGGTGACCCGCCCCGGCGCCGAACTGGAAGCGGGAATCACCGATTACGAAGCGGTGCGGGCGCGCAGTTGGAAGCCCCACGAGCCGTTCCCGAGCTTCGATGGCGCATTGATGCGGCGCGCTGCAGCACTCGGTGCGCTGCGCCTGGGCATCCTGCGCGAGCGTGCTGGCGGCCTGGCGCTGGCGGCGCAGTATTGGGTGCTCGACCGAGGCGGCGCCCGCGCGCTGCTGCTCAAGCTTGCCCATGCCGAGGACAGCCGCGCTGCGTCACCTGGCACGGTGCTCACGGCCCTGATGGTGCGGCACTTGCTGCAAGACGACTCGGTCACGGAGCTCGATCTTGGCCGCGGCGACGATGCCTACAAGCAGCTTTGGGTAAGCAAGCGGCGCCAGCGCATCGGCGTTGTGGTGGCGGATCCGCTACACCCGTCCGGCCTGCTTCAGCTTGCGCGCCAAGCCGCCGGACGGTTGCGCCGGCGGGTCCGGCGCGGCGTCGAACCCACCCCGCAAGTGCCCGCCGATGGTTGACTTTCACGCCGAAGTATTTCGATGCATGATCCGCGGGCTGGAAATGCTACTGCGCTGCATCCGGCGCCAGGCTCGCGGTACGGCTTTGCGGAGCACCAGATGAACCAGCCGCTCGTTTCGATTGCAGTGTTTGCCTACAACGAAGAGGCGTCGATTACGGCTTCCCTGGACGCCATCCGGGCATGCCGGAACGAAGCAAGGCTCGTCGTTCATGTCCTGATCAATGGCTGCTCCGACAGCACCGAACAACGCGTCCGCAGTTACCGCGCGGACGGTTTCGAGCTGTTGCCGGTGGTGATCGTCAAGGGGGACAAGGCGAATGCCTGGAACCACTATACCCAGGAAGTGGCGCCACCAGGGGCTGCGATGCATGTTTTCACCGATGGAGACATGGTGATGAGTGAGGGGTCCATCGCGGCATTCCTGGCGGCCTTCGCCGGGGATTCGCACCCCAACGGCTGCGCCGGGCTTCCCGTCAGCGGGCGAAGCCGCAACGCCTTCCGCACCAAGCTTACCAGGAATCACGAGATGGCCGGCAACCTCTACGCCATCCGCGGCAGCTTCCTGGCCGAATTCCGACGCCGTGGGATTCGCCTGCCCTTCGGCATATTCGGCGAGGACGGATTGGTCACGACCCTGGTCAAATACGACCTCGATCTGCGCGGCAGTCGCGACGACCTGCGCGTGACCGCGGCGGATTCGGCGGGTTTCGGCTACCGACCGCTATCGCCCCTGCACCGCGGAGATTGGCGCATCTACCGCAATCGCAAGATGCGCTACGCGGTGCGCCGACAGCAGGCCAACATGCTTTATCCGCTGCTGCGTGAAGGCGGCACCGAGGCGATGCCGGCGCATGTCGTCGACCTCTACCGCCTGCGCGGCGCCGCCGTGCCGTTGCGCTGGAACGGCCTCGACACGTATTTCGACTGGCAGGCCCGCAAGCGCATCCAGCGCGACATCGCAGCGGATGACAGCGTAAAGCTGGAGGATCGGGCGCACCTCTACAGCTGAAAGCCGCCAGGCTGTCACGCCTGCTTCGGCGGAGCCCTTGTGGCGGCAAGCCTGGCGTAGATTTCGGACGGCGTCGTGAATACCCCGCCGAGTTCGCTGCGGAAGAAGGTCAGATAACGGTCGATGTTGGCGAGCAGCGCCGCCAATTCTTCAGGTGATCGGCAATAGGGCGTGTTGCCGACCTGGAACGTCGGGCTGTGCAGGCTAAGCGTGAAGATTCGCAGGCCCGCGGCATGCAACTGCATGGTCAGGCGACGCATCTCTGCGAAGCTTCCGCCCTCCGGCGACAGCCGGCGGGGATAGGAGGCATTGAGCCTGGCGGCGAGCCGGCTGATGCGTAATCCGCCGGCCCAATTGCCTCTGGCGCCCCAGCCGGCCGCAGGCTTCCTGCCCTCGAGCCAGCCCAGGCGGGTTGCGGTGGTCGGCAGGGACAGCAGGCGGCCCGATGCGCCGAACCATCCCGGACGACTGGTGAAGCGGCTGAAATCCGAGCCACCGAGAGGCGAGTAGTCGTAGCAAGGGCAGATGCTGAGATCGATGTCGAAGCCGAGTGCGTCGATGGCAGCGATCGTGTTGGCGCTGATGCCATAGCGGCCGCCTTTGAAGGCACGGGCGCGGGTGCCGATCAGATCCTCAACGCGGGCCGTCAAGGCCGCCAGCTTGGCATGTTCCAGCGAAGCGCCAAGATTGCCGGAAAAAGAATGCCAATCATCTCTGGGCTCGACCAGAGGCGGCGTCGTCCAGGCGTGCAGGTGGACGCCAACTTCGCAGCCCTGGTCGGCAAGACGGCGCACCAACGCGCTGCTATGCGGCTGCGTCGCGACCGGGTGGTCGATCATCAGGCTGGGGCGAAGGCCGTGGCGCTGGAATGCGTCAAAGCCGCGCTCCAGCCCGACGATCGAGGAGACCCTGCCGACATCCGTCGAGATTCCCTTGTTCCAGTCGAAATCCGCTTCGGTGTCGATGACGACCTGCAGCATCGGTCGCCAGTCGCTGGGCGTATCGAACTCGGTCAGTCCAATGGCAGCCGGTCCCTTGGCCAACATGGTGCTGAAACGGATGCGCAAGTCGGCGGAGCCTTCTTGACCCCTGCCTTCTGAGACGCCCGCCTTGTCGCCCCGGTACAACGCGACATAGCGCTGCGCCACGGACGGCATGCCGAGGTTGCGGACCGCAAATCCGCGGCTCGCCAGACCCATCCTGCGGCGGAGTGACGCGTCAGTCCGCAGGCTGTGCACCGCCGCCACGAACTGGTCCAGATCGCCGGCAAGCATGCCGCTGCGGCCATGGTCGATGATGAAGTCGGTCAGCCCGGGGAGGAACAGCGTGACGATGGGCAGGCTGCTTGCCATGGCCTCGAGGTAGACGTTGGGGAAACCCTCGAGCGTCGAAGCAAACACCAGAACATCGGCGGCCTTGTAATACCGGCCAGGATCGTCCTGAAAACCCACGAACTCGACGCGCTCCTGCAGGCCGGCCTGAAAGATCTTCGCCTGGATCTCGGCGCTGTAGTCGTCTTCCAGCAGCGGTCCCACGACGACCAGCCTGACCTCCGGCACATCGATCCGCGCCAGCACGTCCACGAGGAAACCAATGTTCTTGCGTCGCGACACAGAACCGACATTCAGCAGCACCAGCTCGTCCTCGCCAAATCCGAGGGCCTGGCGGGCCGCCGCGCGGTCCTGCCCGTCCGGCGGCGGGTCGAGTGCGATGCCCTGGGGGATGAAGCTGAGCCGTTGCTCCGGCATCGTCTGCATCGAGAGCCGGAGCAGCTGCGGGCTGATGACGACGAAGGTATTGATGGAGCGCATCAGCATCCTCGCGAAGACGCGATTGCGTGGCCGGTAGTCCTGCAGCAGTTGGGTCGGGCTGTCGTCGAGTGTGCACGAGAACACCACCCGCCGGCCACTTAGCCGCGCCAGCGCGTAGGTCAGGAACAGCCTGTCCACATGGGAGTGCAGATGCACCACGTCGAAGCGCCAGATATGGACCGCGAGCCAGCCAAGCAGTCGGGCGCGGCTGCCCTCGTCGCCCCGCTTCCCAAGATAGTGGATGCGAAGCCCGGCATGCAGCACATCGGCCTCGCCACTGCCGGACAGGCTCTCGAACGCCAGCACCTCATGCACCGACCCGTACTCGCGGAGGTAGGGGATCAGCCGCGTGTAATAGATACCCTCGCCGGTGTAGTCCGGGTGGAAGCGGCGATAGATGTGCAGCACGCGCACTGCCCGCCCGCCCGATGCCGTGGCATCGCGCGGTGGGCTGGGAGCTTCCTGCTGGGCAATTGTCGGGCTGTTCAACACGGCGGTACGATTCCTATCACCGCCGTTATAACAAAACCATGATGGCTGTCGCGCTCTTGATGCGCGTCGCGGCCCAGTCCACGATCAATCTGGGTCTACAGTGATATTCGATCCTGTTTGCAGCGTAGACGACAGATCAAGGGCAACGGGTGGTCAAGGGGGGGATGAGCTTGCGGTCACGACTGAGCGCAGGCTGAATGGCGCGGTCGTGACACAGGTTCCGACAGGCATTCCGGCGGAGCCATTGGATGAGAATACTCTACAGCCACCGCATCCAGTCGCGCGACGGCCAGGGCATACATCTGGAGGCGATGGTCGGCGCGCTGCGCGCAGCAGGCCATGAGGTTCTGGTGGTCGGGCCGGCCGGCTTTGCTCGGGCCGAGCTCGGCGGCGACAATCGCCTGGTCGCTTCGCTGCGACGCTGGCTGCCGGACTCCCTCGCCGAGAGTGCCGAGCTCGCCTACAACGCGCTGGCATACTTTCGCCTCTCGAAGGCGGCCCGCGCCTTCAAGCCGGACATCATTTATGAACGCTACAACCTGTTCTTCATCGCCGGCGTCGTGCTCGCGAGGCGGCTCGGCGTGCCGATCCTGGTCGAGGTCAATGCGCCGCTCGCCGAGGAACGTGCCAGGTTCGGCCAGTTGCGTCTGCGGCGACTGGCGCGCGCGACGGAGCACTTCGTCTGGCGGCGTGCCAATCGCGTGCTGCCGGTGACAGCGGTGCTGGCTGGCCACGTGCTGGCCGCCGGCGTGCCGCCAGAGCGGATCGAGGTGATCCAGAACGGCATCGATCTCGACGATTTCCCCGAACCGATCCCGCTCTCCGGCGCGGCCCTTCGGGAGCTGACGCTGGGGTTCATCGGTTTCGTGCGCGAATGGCACGGCCTCGACCGGGTTGTGCGGGCGATTGCGGCCTGGCGGGGGGAGCCGCGCCTGCGGCTGGTCGTCGTGGGCGAGGGCCCGGCGCGAGCGGGGCTGGAGCGGCTGGCTGCCGAACTCGGCATTGCCGATCGCGTGTGCTTCACCGGGGTCGCCGAACGAGCCCAGGTGCCCGGCCTCATCGCCGGCTTCGACATCGCCCTGCAGCCGGCGGCCGTCGCCTATGCGTCACCGTTGAAGATTTTCGAATACATGGCGGCAGGTCGCGCCATCATCGGCCCCGACCAGCCGAACCTCCGCGAGGTGCTCGTGGATGGGCAGACGGCCCTGCTGTTCGACCCGCAACAACCGGGCGCGCTCTGGGATGCGACGCTGCGCCTGGCAACCGACTCGGCATTGCGCGCGCGGCTCGGCGTGGCGGCGCGGGCGGCGATCCTCGAACGTGACTTGACCTGGTCTGGCAACGCCAAGCGCGTCGTGGCGCTCGCCTCCGCCGAGCGCGCCAGAAGCACGATGCAGGCGACGGCTGACGCGCATGAACGCTGAACCGCCCCCCCTGCCCCCGGGTTCGGCACCGCTGCTTCTGCATGTCTTCCCGAGCTTCGCCGTGGGCGGCGCGCAGGTTCGCTTCTGCGCCTTGGCCAACCGCTTCGGGCCACGCTGGCGCCATGCGATCCTGGCGTTGGACGGCCAGACGGCCTGCGCCGAGCGTCTGCGGCCCGAGGTTGCTTTCACGCTGCTCCCACCACCAGATCTGCGAGGCCATTCCCTGCCCCGCCGCCTGCTGCTGATCCGCGCCATGCTGCGCCGGATCGGACCCGACGTCCTGGTGACCGGCAATTGGGGCAGCATGGAGTGGGCGATGGCGAATCTCCTGCCGCCATGCATCCACCATCTGCACACGGAGGACGGTTTCGGCTCCGACGAAGCGAATGGCCAGAAGGCACGCCGGATCCTGACACGTCGGCTGACGTTGCGTCGGAGCCAGGTGGCCCTGCCTTCGACAGTCCTGCTGCGCGCGGCACGCGACATCTGGCACCTGCCGGAGCAGCGCCTGCACCACATTCCCAATGGCCTCGACCTGCGGCGATTTCGCGCCGACGGCCCGCTGATGTCTTTGCCGGTTCCAGGGGCGGGTCCCGTCATCGGCACCGTTGCGGCACTGCGGCCGGAAAAGAACCTGGCGCGCCTGTTGCACGCCTGCGCGCAGCTTCGGCGGGAAGGGCAGTCGCTTCGCCTTATCATCATCGGCGACGGGCCGGAACGCGCTGCGCTGGCGGGTCTCGGCCACGAACTGGGGTTGGCGGGATCACTGCTGCTGGCCGGCCATGTGCCCGACCCGGCCGCGGCCTACCGCAGCATCGACATCTTCGCGCTCTCCTCCGACACCGAGCAGATGCCGTTCTCGGTCATGGAAGCGATGGCCAGCAGACTGCCGGTTGCGGCGACGGATGTGGGCGATCTGCGAGCCATGCTCGCGACCGAAAACCTGCCCCATCTGGCGGGGCGCGACGCGGCTTCGCTGGCTGAAGCGCTGCGACCCCTGCTGGGCGACCCCGAACTGCGCGCCCGGCTGGGCGCCGCCAACCGCGCCAAGGCGGAACGCGACTATGACGAGGAAACCATGTTCCAGCGCTACGCGGCGCTGATCGAACCCTCGCCCGATCACGTCTGAAACCGATCTCGGCTTGAGGGCACTGCGGGTCGCTGACCGAAGCGATCCGCTGCTTGCTGGCCCCGCTTAACCGACAACGGCACGGTTTGTGCTCCGGCGAAGCCATGTTTTGCATCACGGATCGCCACTTCACCGATGCAGACTATCGCGCATCCGGCTCGCCCCCTGCAGGAAACCATATAATCCGAATTTTTGGTCAAGGTCGTAGGTTTAATGAAAAATTTACGGATTGATGAAATTATTCGTCTTGCGTAAATTTTATCAATACAGTAGGAATAGTCTCAGAATTGTATCAATATTTTATTGATTTTTTAATGCCGTTAAATTACGGCTGAAAAACTCGTTGTATGTCCGACATTCATAACGACCATACACCAACTCACTGCCCATTAAAATCTCGCGCACGATTAAATTTTCTATTGCGCCGCGAAAATTTACCCCCTATTTCAA
>JBBSCP010000204.1:0-8598 GCA_038250135.1 Acetobacterales bacterium
ACAAAATCCTCGTCCGCCAGATAGGTGTTGCGATCGGCGAAGGCGAGGCGCCCGGCCTCGCCGAGCAGATGCGCCGCCTCCACGCCGCGCGGGTCGAGGCCGCGGAGGTCGAAATGTTCGAGCACGCCGAGAATTTGCCCAACCGCGACGCCGCCCGAACTTGGCGGACCGAAGCCACAGACGCGATAGATGCGATAGGGCGCGCAAACCGGCGCGCGGGACCGTGGTGCGTAATCGGCCAGATCCTGCTCGGTCATGCCGCCCGGGTTGCGGTGGCCGCGCACGGCGGCGCTGATCTCGGCGGCGATCGGGCCACGATGCAGCGCGTCCGCGCCCTCGATGGCAACCAGGTGCAGCGTTTCGGCCAGGGCCGGGTTGCGCAGAATGTGCCCGGTGGGCAACGGGGTCCCATCGGGCGCGAAGAAATAGGCGCGGGCGCCGGGATCGCGGCGCAGCGCATCGGCGTTCGCCGCGATGGCGGCGGCGAGGCGCGGCGAGATCGGGAAACCCTGCTCTGACAGCGCAATGGTGGGCGCGACGAGCCGCGCCCAGGGCAGGCGGCCATGCTGGCGATGCGCCGCTTCGAGCATCCGCAGCAGCCCTGGCACGCCAACGCTGCGCCCGCCCTCCATCGCGGCGGCGAAAGGCATCGGCGTGCCATCCTCGCGCAGGAACAGCCGCGGCGTGGCGGCGGCAGGGGCGGATTCGCGGCCATCCCAGGCCTGGATGGCGCGGCTCTCGCCATCGAAATGCAGCATCAGGGCACCGCCACCGATGCCGCTGGCCTGTGGTTCGGTCAGCGTCATAATGATCGCCATGGCGATGGAGGCGTCGAGCGCGCTGCCGCCATCGCGAAGTACCTGCCGCCCGACCTCGCTGGCAGGCCCGCTGGCCGAGGCCACCATGTGGCGTTGGGCGGGCTGCGCGAGCGCGGGCAGGGCGAAGAACAGCAGAAGCAGGATCAGGCGGGGCATGTCGCTCTCCGGTCGGATCGAGCTATCCTAGGGCATGAACGGGCTACGGGCGAAGCGGGGGGCGGCGGAGGCGCGCGGACGGTTCGCAGAGGCGCGCGCCCTGGCCGCGTTGGCCGAAGAAGGTTTTTTGCCCTTGGCGCAGCGCGTGCGCACGCCGGCGGGCGAGATCGATCTGGTCGTCGCGAAGGACGACCTGCTGGTCTTCGTGGAGGTGAAGGCACGGGCGACGCTGTCGGACGCCGCCTTCGCGCTCGCCCCGCGGCAGCAGGCGCGGCTGCTCGCGGCGGGCGAGATCTGGCTGGCGCAGAATCCTGGCCAGGGCGCGCAAGGCGTGCGCTTCGACGTGCTGCTCGTCGATGCCGCAGGCCGCGTGCGTCGAATCGCGGATGCGTTTCGGCTGGGCTAACCCTGCCGCAGTCGCCGCACCAGCGGCGCTGCGACAAAGTGGATGAGCGGGATCAGCGCGCCGCCGAGAATCAACCCGACCACGCCCGCCCCCGCGGCCTCAATCAGCCAGCCGACGAAGCCGCCGCCGGCAGCCACCGCCACGCCGTGCAGTGCATGTTGCGGACCGGCGAGCCCGAAGACTTCGAGCCCATGCAGGATGATGCCGCCGCCGACCCAAACCATCGCCGCCGTGCCGACCACGGCCAGAACGCGCAGCAGCACCGGCATGCCGAGCACCAGGCCGCGCCCGATGGCCTGGACCACGCTATTGTTCATCCTCGCCAAGGCGAGGCCCAGATCATCGGCCTTCACAATCAACGCCACTGCACCATAGACCAACACGGTGATACCGATGCCGACCACCGCCAGCACCACCGCCTGCATGAGGAAACTCAGCTCCGGCATGGTGCCGAGCGTGATGGCCATGATCTCGGCGGAGAGGATGAAGTCGGTCTGGATCGCGCCGCGCACCTTGCTGTCCTCGAAGGCGGTCGAGCCCTGCGCCGATTGGCCGGTCACTTCCTCATGCGCCTGGGCGGCGTGCGGCGCGATGGCCTCCCACACCTTCTCCGCGCCCTCGTAACAAAGATACGCGCCGCCCAACATCAGCAAGGGCGTGATCAGGAAGGGGGCCACGGCGCTCAGCACCAGCGCGGCGGGCAGCAGGAATACCAGCTTGTTCTTCAGTGAACCCTTGGCGATGCGCCAGACGATCGGCAACTCGCGCGCCGCGACGAAGCCCTGCACGTAGCGTGGCGTCACGGCAGCATCGTCGATCACCACGCCGGCCGCCTTGGCGCCCGCCTTGGCGGACTGCGCCACGACGTCATCGAGCGAGGCCGCGGCCACCTTGGCGAGGCTGGCGATATCGTCCAGCAGGGCGATCAGACCGGTGCTCATGCTTTGTCGATCCTTGGTGGCCGTGCAGGCTTGGCAGAATTCAGCCGACACGACCCGGCATGCGGTGCCGGAAGGCCAGCGCCTCCGCCACATGCACGCGGGCCACGCGCGGCGCGGCGGCGAGGTCCGCGATGGTGCGGCCGACGCGCAGCGCGCGCACTTGGCCGCGCGTGGACAGGCGCAGACGCGTGGCCGCGGTCTCAAGCAGGGTCAGTGCCTCAGCGTCGGTGGTATCGCGCAGCGCATCCCATTCGGCCTCGGCATTGCAACGCGCGGGACCACGCGTGCGTTGCCGGTCCCGCGCCGCGGCGACGCGAATGGCGACAGTGGCGGTGGTCTCGCTGGCGGCTGCGCGCGAAAGTTCGGACGGTGCGAGGGGCTGCACCTCGATAGTCAGATCCATGCGATCGAGCAGCGGCCCGGACAGGCGCATCTGATAGTCCTGCCCGCAGCCTGGCGCGCGCGCACATTCACGCGAGGGATCGCCGAGATAGCCGCAGCGGCAGGGGTTCATCGCGGCGATGCATTGAAATCGCGCGGGATAGGTGACGTGCGCATTGGCGCGGCTGATCGTGGTGCGCCCTGTCTCCATCGGCTGGCGCAGCGCCTCCAGCGCGGGGCGCGGAAACTCCGGCCACTCATCGAGGAACAGCACGCCCAGATGCGCGAGCGAAATCTCGCCCGGCCGCGCGCGATGCCCGCCACCCACAAGGGCTGCGACCGAGGCCGAATGGTGCGGCTCGCGAAACGGCGGGCGGCGCAGGAGCTTGCCCTCGCTGAGCATGCCGGCAACGGAATGCACCAGCGAAACTTCGAGCGCCTCGCCGGGCGTGAGGTCCGGGAGCAATCCCGGCATGCGTGCGGCGAGCATGGATTTTCCCGCACCAGGCGGGCCCATCATCAGCAGGTTGTGGCCGCCCGCCGCCGCGATCTCCAGCACGCGCTTGGCACTCTCCTGCCCCTTCACCTCGGAAAGGCAGGGGCCGCGCCAGGGTGTCGAGTCCAGGGTCGGCGGCTGTGGCGCGGGCAGCAGTTGCAGCGCCGAGAAATGGTTGATCAGCGCGGGCAGGTCGCGCGGCGCCAAGACCTCGATACGCCCGGCCCAGGCCGCCTCGGCTCCCTGCGCTTCGGGGCAGATCAGGCCGAGGTCGCGGGCACTTGCGGCCAGTGCGGCGGGCAGCACGCCGGCCACCGGCGCGAGCGTGCCATCGAGTGCGAGTTCACCGAGGGCGGCGAATTCGATGATGGCGTCGCGCGGGATGATCTCCATCGCGGCAAGCACGCCGAGCGCGATGGGCAGGTCGAAATGGCTGCCCTCCTTCAGCAGGTCGGCCGGCGCGAGATTGACGAGAATCCGCTTCGGCGGCAGCGATAGTCCAATCGATGTCAGCGCCGCGCGCACCCGCTCGCGCGATTCGCCCACCGCCTTGTCGGGCAGACCGACGATGAGGAAGGCCGGCAGGCCAGGCGCCACTTGCACCTGCACCTCGATCGGCACCGCCTCGATGCCGCTGAAGGCGAAGGTCTGGACGCGCGCAATGCTGCTCACGCTGCTGGGCGCCGGTTCAATCGCCGAAGCCGGTCAGGAAGCGTTCCAGCAGCGTGCCGATCAGCTCGACATTGTAGCCGCCTTCCTGCGTGATGCAGATGGGTAGGCCCAGGCTGCGGATCTTCCGGCCTGCGCGGGCGAAGCCTTCCTCCGTCACCATCAGCGCGTTCAGCGGCTCATGCTCGGAGGCATCGAAGCCGAGCGGTACGACCAGGGCCTCGGGCCGGTACGCGCGGACGGCCGCGATGCCGGCCTCGATGGCGGCGAGCCAGCCGGCATCGCCGGTGCCTAAGGCGAGCGGCAAATTGACGTTGCTGCCCTCGGCCCCCGCGCCGCCGCGCTCGCTGGGCCGGCCGATGTACCAGGGGTAGTAGCGGTCCGGGTCACCGTGCACGGAGACGGTGAGAACGCTGGGGTCATCCCAGAAGATGCCTTGCGTGCCGTTGCCGTGGTGGCTGTCGATGTCGAGCACCGCGACGCGCGTGGCGCCCGCGCGCCGTAGCGCCGCCGCCGCGACGGCTGCGTTGTTGATGTAGCAATGCCCGCCGGCGCGGTTGGCATAGGCGTGGTGCCCGGGCGGGCGGCACAGCGCATAGGCATGGCGCCCCGCTGCGGTCTCCGCCGCGGCGGCAAGCGCGCAGGCGGCCGCGCCGATCGAGGCCTGCCAGGTGCCGGGGCCGATTGGGCAGCCGGTATCGGCGGTGAAAGCGCCCAGGCGCTGGATCACATGCGGCCCCGCGCCGCCGCCCTGGGCGAGCATCTCTGGCGTGGGGTGGATGTTGGGCACCATCTCCTCGCCTGCGCCGGCTAGCGCCGCCCATTCCGTGGGCGCATCGCGCAGGAAATCGAGGTAGGCGGCGCCATGCACCGCCTCCAGCGCCGCACGCGGGGCGGGCGGCGGCCGGGCAGGGGCGAGGCCAAGGCGGGCGAGCCCCTCCGCCAGCGCGGCGGCACGGCCCGGCACTTCGAAGTTCGGGCGCAGCCGGCCGCGCATGACGAAGAAGTGCGGCCTGTGCAGCGCCTGGTCGGGATGGGCGAAGGCTTTCATGCCGGCAACGCTATCGGTCGAGCCTTGCCCTTGTCCATGCTCGGCGGAGCGGTCTGGCGTGAAGCGAGCGAATGGGAGGCCAAGTGATGAGCGTTTCATGTCGCGGCCTGCCGGCCGCCTCCGCCGCGTCGATGCGCGTGGCAGCCGCCGCCGCCCAGGGCATCGCCCCGCGCCGCGGCGGCACGCTCACGACCATTTTGCGACCGGAACCGCCGGTGCTGCAGATCGGCGTGAACATCAGGGGCCGACGCTGATCCCGACGCTCGAGCCGCTGCCGGAGCTCGCCAAATCCTGGACCCTAAAGCACGTTTGGTTCAAACGGAATCGTTTGAACCAAAGTCCGTGCTTTAGATTCAGGTGTTTATAGCGCACGAAATCGGTTCAATTGAACCGATAGTGCGCTGGGCCCCGATTGGCTGGTCTATCAGTTGCATAGGAACCAACCTCACTTTCCACGAAGGAAAGCCGATAACTTCGTAGGACGTGCAGGTGCGCGCATGACGATCATGCACCTCGTGCTGCACCGCAGGCGCATCCAGATGGCGTACGCAAGACCGCTACGCCTCGCTCAATCCGCGCCGATGCGTGGGTGAGATCATCGCCGAGGGGCCTTTCACCCACGGCGAGGATCGCGGCCAGGCGCTCGATCATGCGTGGGATCTGCTGCGGCTCGTATAGCTTGATGCCGGAGCCATGGACCGCGTCCCGGATGAGTCCAGCGGCGGCCGGCGCCAGCGCATCGGCATTGCGCGCGCGCTGGTGATGGCGCCGGAATGGCTGATCGCGGATGAGCCTGTCTCGGCGCTCGACGTCTCGGAGCAGGCACTGGTGCTTGAGTTCCTGGCGGAGATCCGCGGGCGGCTGGGCTTGACCAGTTTGTTCATCACGCATGATCTGCGCGTGCCCGCGCGGGTGTGCCATCGTATTGCCGTCATTCAGCGTGGCGCCATTGTCGAGCCGGGGCCGACCGATCGGGTGTTCGGCACGCCGCAACATGCCTATACGTGGCAATTACCCGCAGCATCCCCGGGCGGGACTGGACTCCGCCGACATTTGTGTGAGGTGACATGACCCTCGACCCCGGCGCGGGAAGCGCGAAACTCGATCCCGGCGCCACCCGCGCCATCCTCGACGCCTGCGACACGCTGCGCGCGGAGGGGGAGGCGATGCTGATGCGCCTCACGCGCTGCCCCTCAACGCTGGGCAACGAGCATTCCGCGCTGAACGAGATGGTGCGCATCTACGAGAGCCTCGGCCTTGCGCCGCAACGCGTGCCGACGGTACCGGCGGCACTGGAAGGCCATCCCGGCTTCTCGCCGCCGCTGATGTCCTACGAAGGTCGCGACAACGTCGTTGCCGTGCATCGGCCGCGCAACGCCAAGGGTCGCAGTCTTGTCTTGCAGGGCCATGTTGATGTCGTGCCTGAAGGTGCCGAGGATGAATGGACCACGCCGCCCTTCGCGCCGGAGATCCGCGGCGGGCGCATGTATGGCCGCGGCGCGGGCGACATGAAGGCCGGCATCATCAGCTACGTCACGGCTTTCCGCGCGATGAAGCTCGCGGACCTTCAGCCGGCGGCCGAGGTGCAGATGCACTCGGTGATCGAGGAGGAATGCACCGGCAATGGGGCGCTCGCCTGCATGATGGCGATGCCGAAATGCGACGCCGTGATCATTCCCGAGCCCGGCCCCGGCCTGCCCGCGATGTACAGCGCCGAGGTCGGCGTGGTCTGGGCCTGGGTCACGGTCACCGGCCGGCCGGCGCATGTGCGCGACAAGCAGGCCGGCGTGAACGCGGTGGAAGCCGCGATGCGGGTTTGGCAGCGCTTCGAGGCCTATGAGCGCGAGATGAACCGCGCCGAGCACATCCATCCGAGTTTTCGCGGCGTCAATCATCCGGTGAACGTCAACCTCGGCACCTTCACCGGTGGCGAGTGGAATTCCTCGGTGCCGACCCGCGCCACGCTCGGTTTGCGCGTCGGTGTGATGATGGGCAATAGCGCCGCCAACGTGCGCGCGGATATCGAGCGGATCGTCGAACAGTCGCGCGGCGATGCGGGGCTGAAGGGGGCGAAGGTGACGCTGGCGTTCAAGGGCTTCATGGCGGAACCCTGCGTCTTCGACATGCAGGCCGAGATCGTGCAGATCGCGATGCGTAGCTACGCGAGCCTGACGGGCCATGATCTGCGCCACTACCCCGCGACGGGCCTGACCGATGGCCGGCACTTCGCGCTGCACCAAGGCACGCCGGTGGCGTGTTTCGGGCCGGATGCGCAGGACATTCACGGCATCGATGAAAGCGTGGGCATGGACAGCATGCACGACATCACGCGCAGCATCGCGCTGACCATGGCGGCGTGGTGTGGGGTGGAAACGGCGTGAGCAACTTTCGTCCCTCCGGCGAGCGGCTTTGGGACAGCCTGATGGAGTTCGCTGCCATCGGCGTGACGACCAGGGGCGGGTGCAACCGGCAGACGCTGACAGACCTCGACGGCGAGGCGCGCGCGCTGCTGCAACGCCAGGCCGAGGCGACAGGTGCCACGCTCACACTGGATCGCGTCGGCAACATGGTTTTGACCCGCCCGGGGCGTGATGCCTCTCGAAAACCTGTTGCCATCGGCAGCCATCTCGACACGCAGCCCACTGGCGGCAAGTACGACGGCGTACTCGGCGTGCTCGCGGGGCTCGAAATCCTGCGTGCGCTGCAGGAGGCGGGCATCGAGACCGAGGCGCCCGTCGCGCTGGTGAATTGGACGAATGAGGAAGGCGCCCGTTTCTCGCCACCGATGATGGGCAGCGGCGCCGCGATGGGCGTCTTCCCCGAGGCGGAGGTGCTGGCCAAGACCGACAGCAACGGCGCCGTCTTTGGCGCGGAACTTTCGCGCATTGGCTGGGCCGGCAGCGCCGATCCCGCGGCCCTGCAATCGCTTGGCGCCTATTTCGAACTGCACATCGAACAGGGTCCGGCGCTGGAGCGCGCGGGGCTCGACCTCGGCATCGTCACCCATGCGCTGGCGCAGCATTGGTTCGAGGTCACCGTGACCGGCGAGGAAGCGCATGGCGGCAGCGGCATGGCCGGGCGGCGCGATGCGATGATGGCGGCCGCGGAAATGATGGTTGCCATCGAGGCCGCCGCGCTCGCGGCCGGCGCGCGTGCCACCGTCGGCCGCGCGACGCTGCATCCGGACAGCCGCAACGTCGTACCCGGCCGCGTGTGGTTCAGCCTCGACACGCGCCAAGACCATGAGAACGACCTTGCCGCACTTGCCGCCACGATGCGTGCCGAGGCGGCGGCGATAGGCGTGAGGCGCGGTGTTGCCATCGGCATCGAGGATTTCTGGATCTCGCCAGCCACGCCCTTCGACGCGGCGTTGGTGGAGGCACTGCGCGTCGCGGCCAGGTCGCGTGGCGTGAAGCACCAGGAGATGCCGACCGCCATCGGGCACGACGCGGTATATTGCGCGCGCCGCGTGCCGAGCGTGATGATCTTCGTGCCCTGCCATGGCGGCATCAGCCACAATGAGGCCGAGAGCATCACGCCCGCCTGGGCCGAAGCCGGGCTTTTGGTGCTGGGCGATGCTGTACTCGCCACGGCCGGCGTTGCGAAGGAGTAGGCCATGCGTATCGCCATCGGCGGCTTCCTGCACGAAAGCCATTCCTTCGCGCCGCTCCCCACCACCT
>JBBSCP010000205.1:0-8564 GCA_038250135.1 Acetobacterales bacterium
GCGTTCGGCCAGCATGTCCAGCATCTGCCCACCGCACATGCCCCGCGCGCCCGCGGCGCGGGCCAGGCAGCGCACCAGCTCGATGCGCACGGCGGTATCGGAATGGGTTTCGTCATCGGCCAGCAATCCAAAAGCCAGCGCCTGCAAGGCATCGCCGGCGATGATGGCGGTCGCTTCGTCGAAGGCCTTGTGCACGGTGGGCTTGCCCCGGCGCAGGTCGTCATCGTCCATCGCGGGCAGGTCGTCATGCACCAGGGAATAGGCGTGCAGCATTTCGATGCTGGCGGCGACGCGCAGCGCCGATTGGCGGGAGACGCCGAACTGCCGCGCGCCCTCCAGCACCAGGAAACCGCGCATCCGCTTGCCGCCGCCGATGGTGGCGTAGCGCATGGCGGCCAGCAGCGGGCCCTCCGGCCCCTCGGCCTGGGGCAGCAGCATGTCCAGCGCCGAGTCGATCTCGGTGGCGGCTTCGCGCAGTGCCGCGGCGAGGGCCGGCATCAGATGGCGTCCCGGAGTGTCTGGCCGCCAGGGCCATCGACGATCGCCTGCACCTTGGCCTCGGCCTCGGCCAGCTTGTGCTCGCAATGGCGGCGCAGCGCCGCGCCGCGCTCATAGGCGGTGACCGCTTCCTCGAGCCTGCCCTTGCCGCCTTCCAGATTTTTCACGATGCCCTCAAGTTCCGCCAACGCCTCCTCGAAGGTCATGGTGCCGACCGGCTTCATTGTGTCAAGTTCAGTTGACGGCATAGGGGCTTCCAGAGACAGAGAAAAGCAGGCTGGGCGACACGGCGAACCCCCGCTAAGTCGGTGCGGGCCACCGCCGCTAAGTCGGTGCGGAGCACCGCCGCTAAGTCGGTGCAGAGCACCGCCGCTAAGTCGGTGCGGAGCACCGCGGGTCAAGAACGCATCAGCGCCCGGACATGCGCGGCGGCTGAGCTTGCCAACGCCGCAAGATCGTAGCCGCCTTCGAGCAGGGACACCAGTTTGCCCCCGGCACGCCGATCCGCGACGCCGCAGAGCTCGGTGGTGAGCCAGGCGAAATCGGCCTCGCGCACGCGCAATTGTGCAAGCGGATCGCGCGCGTGGGCGTCGAATCCGGCGGAGATGATCAACAATTCGGGTGCGAAGGCCTCCAGCGCCGGCAATAGATGGTCGCGCCAGGCCGCGCGGAAGGCCGCGCCATCGGCGCCGGGCGGCAGGGGGACGTTCATGATGTTGCCGACGCCCGTCTCAAGCGCCTCGCCGGTGCCGGGGTAGCAGGGGGATTGGTGGCTGCTGGCGTAGAACAGGCTGGCATCGGCCTCGAAGCACGCCTGGGTGCCATTGCCGTGGTGCACGTCGAAATCCACCACGGCAACGCGCCCGAGCCCATGCGCCGCCTGGCCGTGGCGGGCGGCCACCGCCGCATTGGCGAACAGACAGAAACCCATCGGGCGGTTCGGTTCGGCATGGTGCCCGGGTGGGCGCACGGCGCAGAAGACGCGGCGGACCTCCCCTCGGCAGACGGCATCCACCCCCGCCACGCCGGCCCCGGCGGCGCGCAGCGCGGCCTCGGCACTCCCCCAGCTCATGATGGTATCGCCATCCAGCGCCACCTGGTCGTCCGGCGCCGGGCGGATGCCCAGAATCGCCGAAACGTAGTTGGCGGGGTGCACGCGGGTGAGTTGTTCCACCGTCGCCGCGGGGGCTTCGTCGCGCAACAGGTCGGCGAATTCCTCGGCCTCCAGCGCGCGCAGCACGGCGCGCAGGCGTTCTGGGCATTCCGGGTGATGCTCGCCCGGCTCGTGGTTCAGGCAGGCGCGGTGGGAGAACAGGAGAACACTCATTTTGGTGCCATCGAGCGGCCATTCGGCCGCTCGGCCCTCGAGAAAAACTCAGGCCGCCTCATGGCGCGGGCTCCTGCTCGCGCTTCTTCAGCGTGTAGCGATAGACGCCCTTGTCCTCGCTGAAGGCGACCAGCGCATGGCCGGTTTCCTGCGCATAGGCGCGGAAATCCTTCACGCTGGCGGGGTCGGTGGCCAGCACCACCAGCCGCGCACCGGGCAGCAGCGCCCGCATCGCCTTGTTGGCCTTCAATACCGGCAGCGGGCAGGTCAGGCCCTGGACGTCGAGAATGGTGTCGCTCATGGGCCTGATTCCACCACCGCGCCCGCAACACCGCAAGCCGCTTGCGGGCAGGGGCGCGTGCGGCCACCTTCGCGCCATGGACTGGCGCATCGGCATCGATTTCGGCGGCACCAAGATCGAGGTGGCGGCCCTTGCCCCCGACGGCTCGCAACGTCTGCGCCGACGCATAGCCACCCCGCGCGACTATGGCGCGGCAATCGCCGCCATCGGCGCGCTGGTCGAGAAAGCTGAGACCGAGCTTGGCGGGACCGCCACAGTGGGCATCGGGATTCCCGGCAGCGAGAGCCCCGACACCGGGCTGATCCGCGGCGCCAACTCCACCTTCCTCAACGGCAGGCCACTCGGCGCCGATTTTTCGGCAAGGCTCGGCCGGCCCGTGCGGCTGTCCAACGATGCAAATTGCCTTGCGATGAGCGAATTCGCCGAGGGCGCGCGCTCGGGCTTCGCCGTCATCCTCGGCACCGGCGTCGGCGGGGGGCTGGTGGTGAACGGGCGGCTGGTGGAAGGGCGCAACCGCGTCGGCGGCGAATGGGGCCACAACCCCCTGCCCTGGATGAGCGAGTCCGAGCACCCCGGCCCCGCGTGCTGGTGCGGCCAGCGCGGCTGCATCGAGACCTTCCTGTGCGGCCCGGCCCTGGCGCGCGACGCCGATGGCGAGGGCGCGGCCGACGCCAGCTCCCTCCCCGCCCGCGCCGCCGCCGGCGAGGGGCGCGCTCAGGCCGCGCTGGAGCGGCATGTCGAGCGCCTGGCGCGCGCCCTCGCCGCGGTGATCAACCTGGTCGATCCGGAGGAGATCGTGCTCGGCGGCGGGTTGTCCAACATGGAACATCTGTATGCCGCGCTGCCGAAGCTGATTCCGCGACACGTCTTCTCCGATGTCTGCACCACGCCGGTTCGCCGTGCGCGGCATGGCGACAGCTCCGGCGTGCTCGGCGCGGCGCGGCTGTGGGATGGCGGGTGAGATGGCGCTGCCGGCGGGCGCCTTGTGGTTCGCCGTGATGTTCGCGCTCGGATTCCTGCTCGGCCCGATCCGAATCTTCGTTCTGGAGCCTCGGTTTGGCGCAACGAACGCGGTGCTGATCGAGGCGGTGCCCATGCTGGCGGCGATGTGGCTTCTCGCCCCCTGGGTCGCGCGGATCTGCGCCGTGCCGGCGACGCCGCGCGCGCGCCTCGCCATGGGCGGCATGGGCCTGGCGCTGCTGATGCTGGCCGAAACGGCGCTCGATGCGCTGATGCGCGGGCGCGGCCCGGGCTTCTGGCTGGAGCGCGCGCAGTTGCCCGACGGGTTGATCTACTTCGCGCTGCTGGCTGCCTTCGCGTTGATGCCGTTGCTGCGAAGGCGCGCGTGACATGCCGACCCTCTGCCGCGATTGCGACCACAACGCCGAAACCGCCTTCACGCGATGCCCGCTCTGCGGTTCGCGCCGCGTCGTCACCCACCCCGACCTGTTCACGCTCGCCGTCGCCCATGTCGACTGCGACGCCTTCTACGCCAGCGTCGAGAAGCGCGACCGGCCGGAGCTGCTGCCACGCCCCGTCATCGTCGGCGGCGGTCATCGCGGCGTGGTCTCGGCCGCCTGCTATGTCGCGCGCACCCGAGGCGTGCGCAGCGCCATGCCGATGTTCAAAGCACTCGCTGCCTGCCCCGACGCCGTGGTCATCAAGCCTGACATGGCCAAATACGTCGTCGCCGCTCGCCAGGTTCGCGAGTTGATGGAATCACTGACACCGCTGGTGCAGCCGCTCTCGATCGATGAGGCGGTGCTGGACCTGTCCGGCACCGAGGCGCTGCACAAGGCACCACCCGCCATCACGCTGGCCCGCTTCGCGCGGGAGGTGGAACGCGTTGTGGGCATCACCGTCTCCATCGGCCTCGCGCGCAACCGGCTGATGGCGAAGCTCGCGGCCGAGCGAAATAAGCCGCGCGGCTTCGCCGTGTTGGGCGAGGAAGCCGCGGCCTGGCTCGCGGATCAGCCGGTGACACTGCTGCCGGGCGTGGGTCCGGCACTCGCGAAAAAGCTCCACGCGGCGGGCTTCACGCGGCTCGGCCAGATCGCAACCCTCGACGCGCGAGAGGCGGTGCGACGCTTCGGTGAGGAGGGACTCTCGCTGGTGGCCCGTGCGCGCGGCGAGGATACGCGCCGCGTCGATCCGGAACGCGCGACGAAAAGCATCTCGGCCGAGACCACTTTCGAAACCGATCTGCACAGCCTTGCCGATCTTGAAGTACCGCTATGGCAACTTTGCGAGAAGCTCGGGCGACGGCTCGCCGAGAAGGGCTTCGCTGCCGCCGGCGTCGTGCTGAAACTGAAATCGGAAAAATTCGAAAGCCGCACACGCACCACGCGCCTCGGCCGCCCCACCCGCCTGCCCGAGACGCTGTTCAAGGCGGCTCAGCCGATGCTGGCGAAGGAGGCCACGGGCAGCGCATTTCGGCTGATCGGCATCGGCGCGCAGCCCCTCGCGCCGGGGGCGGAGGCTGATCTGCCCGACCTCGCCGATCCCGATGCCGCGAGGCGTCACGCAAAATGGCAGGCGGTGGAAAAGCTGCGCGCACGTTTCGGCGCCGAGGCCGTGGTCAGTGGCCGCGCCCTGCCCAAGAAAAGCTGAGTCGGGCTGGCGCGCCGCGCGTGGATGCGCGACACGGTCTCCAAAATACCCGATTGAGACCTCGATGACCAAAGCTTCCCCCGCGCCCTCGCTCTCGCAGATCCTCGCCGCATGGACTCGCGGCGTGACGGCGGCGGATGTGCCGGCCAATGTGCGAGCGCAGGTGATCGCGACGGTGGTCGATACGGTGGGGCTTTCGCTCTCCGCACGGCATGAGGGCTATACGGTCGCGGCGCGCGACAGCTGGGATGCCGATGGCCCCTGCACCGCCTTCGGCCATGCACGCCGGATGGATGCGGGCGGCGCCGCCTTCGTCAACGGCATCGCCGCGCATGGCGAGGATTTCGACAACACCTTCGAAGGCTGCCCGGTGCATTCCGGCGCCGTCATCGTGCCCGCCGTGCTGGCGCTGGCCGAACGCGATGGCCTCTCCGGCGCGCAGGCCCTGGCCTCGATGACGGTGGGTGTCGAGGTGATCTGCCGCCTCGGCCTCGTCGCGCAAAAGGGCGTGCATGCAGCCGGTTTCCACCCGACCTCGATCCTCGGCACCATGGCGGCCGCCCTGGCCTGCGGCCACGCGATGGGGCTCGATGAGGCCAAGCTCACCCATGCACTCGGCATCGCCGGCAGCGCGGCCTCGGGCATCATTGAATACTTGGCCGATGGCTCCTCGACAAAGCGCATGCATGCCGGCTGGGCCGCGCAGGCCGGGTTGCGCGCGGCGATGTTGGCGCGCGCCGGCTTCGACGGGCCGCGCACGGTGTTCGAAGGCACGCATGGCCTCTATCGATCCTTCGCACCCTCGCTGAAGGCGGATTTCACGCCGCTGACATCGGGCCTCGGCGCGGCGTGGGTAGCGGCCGATGTTGCCTTCAAGCCCTATGCCTGCGGCACGATGACGCAGCCCTTCATCGACGCCGCGCTGGCGCTGCGCTTGCAGGGCGTGACACCGGAGGACATCGCCAGCATCGTCTGCGAAGTGGGCGAGGGCACGGTGCATCGGCTCTGGGCGCCGCTCGCGCTGAAGCAGAATCCGCCGACTGCCTATGGCGCGAAGTTCAGCACGCCTTATTGCATCGCCGTCGCGCTGATCGATGGCGATGCGGGCCTCGCGCAGTTCACCGAGCGGCGCGTGGCGGAGCCCAGGGTGCGGGCACTGGCCGGCAAGATCAGCTACATCGTCGATCCCACCGACGAGTATCCGAAAAACTACACCGGCCATGTGCGCGCCACACTGGCGGATGGCCGTGTGGTGGAGACGCGCCAGCCCTGTCTGCGCGGCGGCAAGAACCAGGCGATGAGCCAGGCGGAGATCGTCGCGAAATACCGCGCCAACACGCGCTTTGCCGCAGTGCCCGAGACGGCGTCCGAGACGTTGCTCGAAGCACTTCTGACGCTCGACACGCTGCCGAACTTCGCCGCGCTCGCGGAGCCCACGCTTACTCGGGGTTGAACATCATTCGCAGGCGGAAGCTGCCCGCCGCTTCGATATGCGCCCGCATCGCTGCCCCTGCTTCCGCGGCGGCACGGCGCGCGATGGCGTCCACCACGGCATCATGTTCGTCCAGCACATCGGCAATCCGGCCGGGCGTCTGATAGGTCGTCCCCGGCAGCAGCGCCATGAAATCGTTCAACGGCGCCATCGCATGGCCGAGGAAGCTATTGCGCGCAGCCTGACAGATGGCGTGGTGGAAGCGGCGGTTGAGCGCGGCCGCGCGCGGTGCTTCCGCTGCCGCCACGCGCATCTGCGCCAGCATCTCCCGCAGCGCCGCGACATCGAAGGCCGAGGCCTGCAACGCCGCCATCTCGGCCGCCGTAGCCTCGAGCGCCGCGCGAAACTGATACAACTCGCGCACCTGCGATTCATCGAGGGCTGCGATGGCAAGTCCGCGGCCGGGCACGTCGGCGATCAGCCGATCGGTCTCCAGCCGGCGGATCGCCTCGCGCACCGGCGTGCGGCTGGTGTTCAGCGCCTCGGCCAGTTGCGCCTCGCGGATGCGCTGGCCGGGGCGATAGGCGCCGCTGCGAATGCCTTCCCGCAATTGCCGATAAACGAACTCGGCGCGCGAGATGTCCTCCCCGTCATCGGTGCTCCTCACGGCAGGAACAGGCCGCCATTCACGTGCAGGCTCTGGCCAGTGATGTAGCCGCTGGCCGGGCGGCACAGCAGGCGGATCATTTCGGCCACGTCTTCCGGCACGCCCTCGCGGCCCACGGGCGGCACACCCGCGATGCCGGTGCCCGAGCCGGCGGAGCGCTTGCCGCCGATCTTGCCGGGGATGACGCAATTCACCGTCACACCATGCCCCGCGAATTCCACCGCGAGCGCGCGCGTCAGCCCCACCAATCCCGCCTTCGCCGCGATGACATGCGCGCGGTCCGGCGCGCCGAGATGCGCGGAAAGCCCGCCCATGTTGATGATTCGCCCATGGTTGCGCGGCACCATCCGCCGCAGCGCGGCGCGCGAGCACAGGAAGGCACCGTCGAGGATCGTGCCGGTGATCTCGCGCCAGCGCGCGAAGCTCATCTCGAGGAACGGATCCTCACCACGCATCGCCGCGTTGTTTACCAGGATATCGAGTCGGCCGAAGGATTTGTCCACCTCGGCCATCATCGCCTCGACGCCCGCCTCGTCGGTCACGTCCGACAGCACGACCAAGGCGCGGCGACCGAGCACGGTCACTTCCTGCGCCACGGCCTCGGCTTCGGCGCGTGAGGAACGCGCATGCAGCACCACATCCGCGCCCTCGGCAGCCAGCGCGAGTGCTGTGGCGCGGCCGATCCGGCGCACGCCTCCGGTAATCAGCGCAACTTGGCCCTGCATCGGCTTGTCATCCATGGTCGTGTCCCTTCGGTGGTTCATTCAGGTGCAACAGCGGGCGCAGGCAGCGCACGCGCATCTCCACACCCATGTCGCGCACGACACCGAGCAGCGCCCCGGCACGGTCGATCCCCAGCAGCGGTGCCACGAGTTCGAAGGCCTTGGCTTCGACTTCCTGAACGGTCATCGGATTTTCCGGCGTGCCGCGCACCGCGCGCGCATGATGTTGGCGCGTGCTGCCGTTGCGGAAGCGCAGCGCCACGATCGCCTGGCGCGCCGGCGTGGCGAGGGTGAGCTCAGCGCTTGGCACGAGCGTCATCTTCGCGCGCAGAGCCAACACCTTGGGGTCGCGCATGCGCGCCGGATCATGGCCAGCGGCGAAGCTCACGGTGCCGTCGAGCAGCGCGAGGGCGGCCAAATGCTGCACGCAGACATCGGGCATCGTACGGTCATCGACGATGTGGATGCGATCATCCGGCATCGTGATCGTGATGGCCGCGATCTCCTCCGGCGCGTGGCGCGTGCCGCCGGTGATCGCCACGATCGCGTCCAGAACCGCCTGGATCGGCGACCCCACGCACCATTTCTTGATCGAGGCGTGTTCGATCTCGAACACCTCGCCAAGGCCATCGAGCAGCGCGACGGGATTGGGGCGCTCGGCGAAGGCGGCGAACAGGTTGTGCGTGCCGCTGAAAGGATCCTCCACGCCGGTGAAGCCTGAGTTCACCATCAGCGCGGCCAGGGTACCGTTGCGCGCCGGCATGGCCGCGAAATCGAAGGCCTTCTCGACGTGGTAGGGATCTCGATTCCAGAAGGGAATGCCGCTCGCCTGCTGTGCGCTGTAGGAGAGCATGTGCCGCACCTGGCGCTGGTCGAACCGCAGCAGCACGGCCGAGGCCGCCGCCGCGCCGAAGGCCGGGCCGATGCTGTGCGTGCTGTGCTTCGCCTTGGCTGGCGAGGAAAAGCCCATCGCGATGTTGACGCGCACGGCGACGTCGTAGCCCTCC
>JBBSCP010000206.1:0-8557 GCA_038250135.1 Acetobacterales bacterium
CAACACGAGCCCCTGCGTCGGGCTCACCGCCCAATCCAGCGCCGGCAGGCCGAGCGCCTGCAACACATAGGCGACATGCCCGACATCCGGATCGAACAGGTAGCGCCACATCACCACGGCCGCGACTTCGCTGACGGCATAGGGCGCCAGCACGATGGCGAGCATCAGCCGCTGCATCGGCAGGCCGGCCGCAAACAGCAGCGCCATCATCAGGCCGAGCAGCAATTCGACATGCACGACGACCAGCACGATCACCGCCGTATTCCACAGCGCGCGCCAGAAATACACGTCGCTCAGGATGCGCGCGTAGTTGGCGAAACCCACCCACACCGCACCGACACCGAAGGAGGAGGTGTGCAGCGACAACCACAGGAGATAGATCGCCGGCAGCACCAGCACGACCAGCACCAGGCCCTGCGTCGGCGCGATCAGCGCAAGGCGGGTGGCGAGCGTCTCGCGCATCGTCAGTCGCGGATCGTCATGGCATCGAGCGCCGCACGGTCCAGCGTCACGCCGAGCCCGGGGGCAGTCGGCACATCGAGCATGCCGTCGCGCAGCCCCCCGACATCGCCAATGACCGGATGGGTGAGCGATTGGCGCAGCGGATTGTCGAAGACCATGCATTCATAGGTGAGAAAATTTGACGCGGCGGCGGCGAGGTGCAGGCTGGCGGCAGAACACACACCGCCCGACCAGCCGATATGCGGCGCATAGGCCACGGCATGCGTCGCCGCATGTTCGGCGATGCGCCAAGTCTCGGTGATGCCACCCGAGCGCGCGACGTCGGGCTGGATCAGGCCGAGCGTGTGGTTGGCGACGAGTTCGGCCGAATCGCCCGCGGTAAAGTCGCTTTCGCCGGCGGCGAGGCGGATCGGCAGGTGCTGCGCGAGGCGGCGGTAGCCGGCGTGGTCGTCGGGCGCCACCGGTTCTTCGAAGAACCAGTAATCGGCGTCCGCCATGGCGCGGCCGACGCGCATCGCGTCGTCGGCATCGTAGATCCAGTTGGCATCGGCGCCGAGCAGGACGGAATCACCCACCAGCTTGCGCACGAATTTCACGCGCCGCACGGCATCCTCGACCGGCCGGCCGATCTTCACCTTGATCTGCCGGAAGCCCTGCGCCAGTGCCTTCGCGACCTCGGCCTCGACGCGCGCATCATCCGACCAGTTGATCGAGGAGGCATAGGCATCGACGCGGCTTCGCCCCTCGCCACCCAGCAGACGCCAGATCGGCTGGCCCGCCGCCTGACCCGCAAGGTCCCAAAGCGCGATGTCGATGCCGGCGATCGCCTCGATCAACATGCCCCCCGTTCGCCCGGTCAGCGTCATGCGCATCGCCTGCCACAGCGCACGGCGGTCATGCGCGCTGCGGCCGATCAGCTTGGGCGTCAGCGTCGCATCGATGAAGCGCGCGTAGCCGGCGGCGCCCCGGCGGGCGAGGCATTCGCCGATGCCGGTGAGGCCGCTTTCGGTGGTGATCTCCACGATCACGATCTCCAGCGCGGGCCAATCGCCCTGGCTGGTCCGCTGCACCGTGGGCAGCCGTGCGCGCAACGGATGCGCGGTGACGGAGCGGATGAGGAGATCGTCGGCCATACGTTCAACCTATCGGATAGGTTGATACGTTGCAAGGCGGTCCCGTGGGCTGCTATAAGTCCTTCATGCCACAGGCCTTTGAAGCCGACCCCTTCCTCACCATCCAGGCGCTAGCCCCGATCCGGCTCGCCGATGGCGTGCTGGCCGAGCTGACCGGCGCGATCCTCGATGGCCGCCTGCCCGAAGGCGGCGCCCTGCCCTCCGAGGCGCGCCTCGCCGCCCGCTTCGGCGTCTCCAAGCAGGTGGTGCGGGAGGCGACCCGCCAATTGGCGGCACTCGGCGTGGTCGAGATCGGCCAGGGCCGTTCCACCCGCGTCGTGGCCATGACGGGCGAGCCATTGGGTCGCTTCTGGCGCTTCGCCGTCGGCGACACGGCGGTGGGGTTGCAGGAGGCCGTGGAGCTGCGCCGGATGCTCGAGCCGCAGGTCGCGCGCCTCGCCGCGCAGCGCGCCACTTCAGCGGGGCTCGCGGAGCTGACCGAGGCGTTGCAGCGCATGGAACGCGCCATCGACGACCCGGCGCTGTGGATGGAGGCGGACCTCGATTTCCATGCGACCCTCGCGCGCCTGACCGGCAATCGCCTCGTGCAGTTGCAGGTGCGCGGGCTGCGCCCGGTGATCGAGCGCGTGATGCAGCGCATGAACAACGTCGCCAACCGCCGACCGGCCGATTGGCGCGTCACCTTCGAGCGTCATGCCCGCGTGCAACGCGCCGTGGCGGCGCGCGATGCCGATGCGGCGCAGGCCGCGATGCTCGACCATTTCGCCGCCGCCGAAGGCGCCATCGCGGCAATCGTCACCGCAACCAGGGAGGCAACAACATGAACAACAACATCACACGCCGCGCCGCAGTCTGCACGGCCTTGGGCACCGCGCTCGCCATTCCGGCGATCCGGCCCGGTGCGGCACAAACCACGACGCTGAACGTATTGGCGCATCGCGTGCACCAGACAGTCGCCACCGGCACGCAGGGCGGCGACAGCGCCGCAAACTGGGCGCGCGAGAGCGGCAACGCCGTGCAGTGGACGAGCTTCGACACGGGGGCCTTGTGGGAGCGGCTGCAGCGCGAGGCCTCGCTGCCCTCGACGGGCATCGATGTCGGCTTCGTGCTGAACACGCAGGTCTCGCCTCGCGCGGCGGCGCTGTTCGAACCCCTCGAGCCCTTCATGGCGCGCGCCCCGCTGGAGGACCCGGCCGACATCTTCCCCGGCTTGATCGAGGGCATGAGGATCGCCGGCGGCACGCTGGGCATCCCCTTCCGCCATGCGTCGTCCGGCCTGCACTACAACAGCGAGATTTTCGCCGAACGCGGCATCGACCGTGCGCCGCGCAGCATCGAGGAGGTGTTCGAGTTCGCGCGGCGCACCAGCTATCGCCGCGCCGATGGCACGCCCGTGGTCGGGCTGCTGATGCCAGGCGTCACCTACCCCAACGTGATCGACCTGGCCCGCGCCTGGGATGGCGACTTCATCACTTTGGATTTCCGCGTGGTGGCCGACCAGCCGCCCATGCTCAACGCGATCAAGGCCTTGCGGGAGCTGTTCCAGGCCGGCGCCTTCCCGCGCAACTTCACCGCCATCCAGAGCGAGGAAGTGAACACCTGGATGCAGCAGGGCCGCGCCGCCATGGCGCTGAACTCGATGGGCCGCAACCGCATCTACAACGACCCGGCGCGCAGCCGCTTCCCCGGCAAATTCATCACCATCGCCGTGCCCGCGGCCGAATCGCTGCGCCAACGGTTCGAGGTCGCGCCGGCGAAGGTGGAGTTCTGGGGCATGGTCATCCCGCGCAACGCCCGGAACAAGGAGCTCTCCTGGTCCTTCATCCGTCACATGGTGGGCAAGCCCGCCACCCTTGCGATGGCGCTGAACGGCAACGGCCCCGTGCGCAACTCCACCTATGACGACCCGCGCATCCGCGAGGCACTTCCCTACGCCGAGGAGGAGCGCCGCGTGCTGCGCGTCGCCCGCGTGCCCCTGCCCGCCTTCGACGAAGCCCCCCGCGCCGGCGATATCTTCAAGGAGGAGGCCGAGGCCGCGGTACTCGGCATGAAGACGCCCGAAGCTGCGATGGCGAGCGTGGTGGCGCGGGTCACGCCGCTCCTGCCCCGGAACAGCTAGTTGTTCGTCCCCACCGCGGCGCTGTCCTCGATTCTGCAGCGCCGCTTCGGCGTGGTCCGCCACGCCCTGCGCGGGCTGCGCGCGCTCGACCCAGCCCGCGCCCGCTTCGCCGGGCCAGCGGCGACGGTGCGCTACCTGGCGCGACGCGAGGATCTGGACGACGCCTATTCGCCCTTCAACGCCGCCGCCCCCTTCGCCGCCGCCTTCGAGCAGGTGCAGCCCGGCCAGGTGCTGGTGATCGACGCGCAGAGCGATGCCGGCGCAGGCATTCTGGGCGAGATGCTGGCCACGCGCCTGCTCGCCCGCGGCTGCGCCGGCGTGGTTTGCGATGGCGGAATGCGCGACGTGGTGGACCTCGCAGGCGTCGGCCTGCCGGTGGTGCATGCTGGCCCGGCGCCGGCCTCCTCCACCGCCACGCTCATGCTGGTGGACTACGCCCTGCCGGTGACCTGCGCCGGCGTCACCGTGCTGCCGGGCGACTGGATCGTGGCCGATGAGGATGGCGTGGTCGTCTGCCCCGCCGCGCACTGGGCCGAAGCCCGCGAGGAGGTGCTGGAACGCGAGGCCCTGGAAGTCTGGGTCCGCGCCCGCCTCGCCGCCGGGGAGAGCATGGTGGGGCTCTACCCGCCGACCGAGGCCGTAAAGCAGGAATTTTCCCGCCGACATGCAGCCGGCGAAGTCTAGAGCAATTCGCGATCAGCTGGAATCAGATGATCGCAATTCTTGCTCCAGAATCAACAACTTTTAGAACACGAGATGCGTTCGAGTGCACGCTTCGTGCTCTAGCGCACTATCGGTTCAATTGAACCGATTTCGTGCGCTAAAACCACCTGAATCTAAAGCACGGACTTTGGTTCAAACGATTCCGTTTGAACCAAACGTGCTTTAGGTTTGGTGGAAGGCCCGCGCCAGCTCGTCCATCATCCCCTGCTCCGCCACCGAGATCGGCGAGGTCAGCCCAAGGAAGCCGCCGGCCGCCGCGGCGACGGCGCGCGATTGCCCCAACACGGAGGCTTCAAGCGAGCCTCGCTCCGCCGCGTTGAGCGTGCGGGTCAGCGCTTGCACGTAGTCCTTCCAGGCCTGGAACAGCGCAGCACCTGGGCGGACCTGCAGCCAGGCTCCCAGCAGTTCCAGCCCTGGCGAGCCAGCCGACAGGCCCGCCTCGGTCGCGCCCGCCAGCACGGCGCGCCGTTCCTCCGCCGAGATCGCCCCATCCGCCCAGGCCACCAGGACCATGGGCACCAGCGTCAGCGCCGCGAGGGTGCCAGTGCCAATCTGAAGCTGCTCCAGACGGGCCAGCACCGCCTCGTCGAAGATGCCGGTGGCGGCCGACAGGGCTTCCTTGCGGAATTTCTGGGCATCCACCTCCTGCATTTTCTGGCGAAGTTCTTCGTTGTGCTTGGCGAAAAAGGCTTCTTCGAGCCCGGCACGGCGCGCGGCGAGAACGCTTTCGGACATGGTGACCCCCTTGCAATGTGTAGTGCGCCGCCCTTGGGACAGCGCGTCGGCCGCGCCATGAACTGGCGCAGGGTGATGTGGCACTGTAACGTATTCCCGTCAGTCACGCCCGAAAAACCGCGCCGGCGAGAAGGCCGCCGGTGGCCCGCCGCGGCCAGTCATCGCCTCCGCGATCAGGGCGCCGGCCACCGGGCCGAGCGTCCAGCCGTTGAAGGTCACCGCGTGGAACAGGCCAGGCACGCGCGGGTCCGCCCCCAGGATCGGCCCCGGCACCTGCACGTTGAGCCCGGTCCAGGCGCGGATCACGTGCAGCCCGGCCAGGGCCGGCAGCACGGCATTGCCGACGAAGAGGTTGCCCTCGATCGAGCCGCGCAGGTTGCGCGGCCGGCCCAGCGGGTCGAGCTGGCCGGGCCAGGCGCCGCCCATCACCAGATGCCCTGCATCGCTCTGCTTCAGGGACAGGTGCCGGCTGCCATGCAGGATCAGGTGGCGCATGATCTCGTGGCCCAGGGATTCGGTCACGATCACCTGCTGCACGGCGGCGGAGACCGGAATCGGCGCACCCAGCATTTTTCCGAGCTCCCCGGCCCAAGGCCCCGCCGCGTTCACCACACGCCCGGCCGCGATGCGCAGCCCGTCGGTGGTTTCGGCGACGAAGCCGCTGCCCGCTGGCACCAGCCGCGCCACGCCGCAGCCGCTGCGCAGTACCACGCCCGCCCGGCGCGCGAGCAGCAGCAGGGCAGACAGCCCCCGCAGCGGGTCCATCTGCCCTTCCGCCGCGCAGAAGGCGGCGCCAGCGAAGCCGGGTGCGAGGTAGGGCGCCTCGCTGTAGAGCTCGTTCGCACCGAGCACGCGGCTGTCCACGCCAAAGCTGCGCTCCAGCGCCACCTTGGTGGTCAGTCGGGCCAGCTGCTCGGCGGTCTCCGCCAGCATGATCCCGCCCTCGATGCGCAGGCCGAGCGGCTCGCCGGCATCGCGCGCGATCTGGCGCCACAGCGCGACGGAAGCCGGCCCGATCGCCAGGATCTGCGCCGCCGCACTGCTTGGCCCCTCGGCGTCGCCGACACTGTCATAGGCGTGCAGCTGCACATGCAGGCTGCCGGCATTGGCGGTGGTCGCGCCCTGCCCGATCTCGCTACGTTCGGCGAGCAGCACGCCGAGCCCCTCGCGCGCCAGGGCGGTGGCGATGCTCAGGCCGAGCACGCCGCCGCCCACCACCAGCACGTCGCAGCTTGCCGATTCGTGCGGTGTTGCGCTGGCGACGCGGATGCTCGGGCCCGGATCGGCGCTCGGCCCTTCCAGCCATTCCGGGCGCTGCATGGCCAGCGCCAGCGCCGGCACAGGCTTGAGCGGCGCGCGCGGCGCCGCCCAATCGGCCTCGGCCGAAACACCCGAAAGGCGCGCCACGGTAGCGCCGCACATACGGCCCTGGCAGCGGCCCATGCCGGCGCGCGTCGCCTTCTTGATGGCGCCCGGCGAGCCCGCGCCACCCTCCTGCGCCGCGCGGATCTCGCCCGCGCTCACTTCCTCGCAGCGGCAGACAAGAGTGCTATCGGCGATTCCGTGCGCATCGAATTCCGGCACGGCGAAGAAGCGCCACAGCGCATCCTGGAACGACACGGCGCGTTCCAGCGCTCGGCGCGTCGCCACGTCCTCCGCCACGTCGCCACGCAGGTCCCGCGCGGCCGCGAGGCCGGCGAGGCGCCCGCGGGCAAGGGCGATGCGCGCGCCGCCGATCTGCGCGCCATCGCCCACGGCGAACACGCTCGGCAGGCTGGTGCGGCCATCCTCATCGGTCACGGTTTCAAGCCGGCCGAGCCCGCTATCAACGAAGCGATGCGCGCAGCCGAGCGAGCGCGCGAGCCCGGTTTCCGGCTGGAAGCCGAGGTTGAGCGCCAGCGCCTCCGCCTCGATCCGGAGCTCGCCGGCCGACGTGCTGGTGCGAAGGGTCGTGAAGCGGCCATCGCCCTCGGCGGCGAGCGGCCTGGCACCCCAGATCAGGGGCACGCCGGCGCGCTGCATCGTCAGCAGGTAGCGCGCGCCATCCCAGGCGAGGTCCGGCGCGCCGGCGGCCAGGCGAAGTGTCTGGCGCCATTCGAAAAACCCCGGCTTCGGCGCAGCTTCCACCACGGCGGCGACCTGCACCCCGCCCTCGATCAACTCGCAGGCGAGCTGCAGGTTGAGCGGTCCATTGCCCGCGATCACCACGCGCTTGCCAGGTGAGACGCGATTGGCGCGCGCCAGGGTTTGCAGGCAGCCCGTGGTCATTACGCCCGGCAGCGTCCAGCCGGGAATCGGCACCGGGCGCTCATGCGCGCCGGCGGCCAAAATCAAACGACGCGGGCGAAAGATCGTGTTCTCGCCAGCAACCAGCGCCGCCACCTCATCCGGCGCGAAGGCGCCCCAGACAGTGGCGCCGAAGGCAAAGACGACGCCTGCGGCCTCGGCGCGCGCGCGCAGGGCAGCCCCCTGCCGGAACTGGCGATCTGGCGCGGCATGGGTGTGGCTCGTGGCGAGCGGCTTGAGGTACTGGCCTCCGGTTGCGTCTCGCTCATCGAGCACAACCACGGTGGCGCCACCTTCCGCCGCGGCGATGGCGGCGGAAAGGCCGGCGGGACCCGCACCCACCACCAGCACGTCGCATGGTTTCTCCGCCGCGCTGGCCTCGGGCAGGGGCGCGAGCGGCGCGGGTGACGCCGGCGGCATGCTCTGCACCGCAAGCCCGTCACGCACTTTGGCGAGGCAGGCGCGCTGGCTGATGCGGCCATCGATGGTGACGAGACAGTCGAAGCACGCCCCCATGCCGCAATACAGGCCGCGCGGCGCGCCCTTCGCCGTGTGGCGAAAGGTGGCGATGCCCGCGGCGGCCAGCGCCGCGGCCACGCTCTCGCCCGACAGCGCGCGAATCGGGCGGCCGTCGAAGGTGATGCCGACCTCTTGGGCAGAGGCGGTGATGTCGGGATGGGTCAGCCGCATGGAATGGGCTTGTCGCGCCTGTCGAAAGGGGTTCCGATAGGCGCCTCGTTAGCCTGGAACATGGTGATGGCGCAAAACTCTTTCCGCGGCTGCTACACGGTTCTCGTCACGCCCTTCACCGAAGATGGTGCGGCGGTGGATTTGCCGGCGCTTGCGCGGCTGGTGGAATTCCAGATCGCGGAAGGTATACGAGGGCTTATTCCCCTTGGCAGCACTGGGGAATTCCTCAGCGTCTCGCCCGAGGAACGCACCGCGATCGTCGAGACGGTGGTGCGTTCGGCGCGCGGCCGCGTGCCCGTGCTGATCGGCACCGGCGCCGAGGACACGCGCGAGGTGGTGCGAACGTCCAGGGAAGCGGAGTCGCTCGGCGCCGATGGCGTGATGATCATCCCGCCCTTCTATTCGGTCC
>JBBSCP010000207.1:0-8534 GCA_038250135.1 Acetobacterales bacterium
GAACGGCTGGGGCGGAGCGCCGATGATGACCAGGCCGGTGCTGGTGCTGGTGAGCGCACCGCCCTGCGCGCCTGACCCGCCGTTGGTGCCGCTTTGGTCATTGCCGCCGTTGACGCCACCGCAGCCGCCATCGGCAATGGAAAAGACGCCGGGAAAGGGCACGAGCGGCGCGGTGTTGCCGAAGCTCTGATTGGCGAAGTTGGCCGAGACCGGCGGTGCGGGCGGCGGCGTCAGGTTGCATTGGGCCTGCGCCACGCCAGGTGCTGCCGCCTGGCCGAGTGCCAGGACGGTGACCGTAACCAAGAAGGCGTGGCCGAGCGGGAGAGGCCTCGCTGGTGGCTGGCTCCCGACACCCGGTTGTGTTTCGCGTCGCGAGCCGCGCCGCGCGTTGACCGGCACGCCGCCAGACGCCTTCCCGGCAGCCCGCCCGCGACCACTAGGATAAGTTGGCTGCGGCGCGTCGGCTGCGCCTTCCAGTGGGCAGGAAAGCCCTGCTATCGCCGGCTTCTGGACCGGCATTCTTGCCTCGTAGTCCCTGCTGCTCTCATCGGCCGGGGCCAAAACGGCCGTACAGGTCCTCTGCCAGTTCGAGGAGCGCGCGATCGGCCCTTTCGCCGCCCAGGTTCGTCGTCATGACGAGCCCCCAGTCACGAGCCGGCAGCAGCATGGCGGAGGCCAGGTTCATCTGGTTCGATCCGGCGTGGGCCACGAAGGGTTCAGCGGCATAGGGCACGTGCGTGATCCCCCAGCCGAGGGCGTAGCCCCCGCCGCCTGGCGTGCCGGGCGGTGCGTCGGGCCGTGGCTGCATGCCGATGACCTGGGTGTGCAGCTTGCGCAGGGTTTCCGGTCGGACCAGGGCCGGGCCGCGGCGGCCTTCCCCGGCGTTCCAGCCGGCCCAGCGTGCGAAGTCGAGGATCGAGAGGTGCACGATCCCCGCGGGGCCGATGACCGGTGAGCTGTCGCCGTTGGGGCCGGCGAGCATCGGCTTGAGCGTTCCGTCGGGACGCAGCCGATGTCCAAGAGGCGCATCCACCTGCCCGAGGCTCGCCTGCGGCCCGAGACCGGCGCTACGCAGTTCGAGCGGGCCGAAGACGCGCTCGACGATCAGCTCTTCCCAGGTCTTTGCGGCCACGCGCTCGAGCATCGCGCCGACCAGGACATAGCCCATGTTGGAATAGGCGAACCGCGTCCCCGGCGCGGCCTGCAGCGGCCGTACGCTCCATTGGCGGACCATCCAGAGGCGCATCTCGTCGAGGTTGAGGGCATCCTGTACCGTGGCCTGGTCCATCAGTCTGACGAAGGTCTCGTCGTCGCTTGGCAGGCCGCTCGTGTGCGACAGCAGCTGCACGAGCGTGACGTCCCGCAGCCCCACATCCATTCCCGCGGCAAGATCGGGAAATATCTCTCCCGGCGTACTGGCCCAGCGAAGCCTTCCCTCCTCCACAAACATCGCCGCGATGAGCGACGTCATCGCCTTGGTGTCGGAGCCGATGTGGAAGCGGTCCTGGATCGTGACCGGGATATCCGCGCCGGCCCGCCGGCTCCCCACCGCCCCCGCTGCGACGATCCTGCCCTGCTGAACGACGCCGGCCGCGAGGGCCGGCAGGCCGTGGCGTTCGAGATAGGGCCGCAACGTGGCATCGAGCGACACCGCGTCGGGCGCAGCGGAATTGCTTGAGGCAGGCCCCGGAGCCGAGGCGGCCGCCATGGTGCCACCAAGCATCGCGGCTGACGCGGCTTTACCGACGAGATCTCTACGCTGCATCGAGTCTCTCCCGAAGTCTGCGTGTCAAAAACGACCGCCACACCGCGTCCGGCTCATCCGCGACCCACCGATAGGCCGGGGCAGTCTCGTCCGCTACTGACCGGTGTGACGATACATGACCCACCCTGCTGCACGGCAAGCGCGGGCGTTTCGAATTCCAGGCAATTCCAAAATTGGACATTCTCTCCCGTACCTGTATGTCTCCTCTCCTTGGGCTGCGTCTTGGGGGCAGGAGCGGTTATGCATCGAGCGGCACGCGACGTCGGTGTAAAGCTCCGGGTCACCGCAGCATTGCTCGGCGGCGGCAACCAGAAGGAACTCTGCGCCGCCTTTCGTCGTGTGAACCCGCTTACGGAATTCGATCTCGGTCGCTCGTACAAGTGGATCGAAGGCCGATCGCTGCCGCGCTCGCCGCGGATCTATGAGGATTGGGTGGGCGTTCTTGGACTCGAGGACCATTCCGCCGACTGGCTCGCCGCCTGCACGCTGGATGCGTTCGTCGAGGTACTCTGCGTGCGGAACGCGTTGGATCGCGCAACTCTCCTGCACCGCGCCGGCATCGGGAGCGGCGGCCTGTCCGTCCGACGCGGCGGCGCAAGACACGCAGCAGCCGCCGAGGACTATATATGCGGCACCTTTGCCTGCTACTCGCACGCGCAATCCCCTTACTACCGCGGCCGCATCATCCGGGGGGCACTGGTCATCGCGCCGGACGGGCGTCGGGCGGGCCAGTGGACGGCCACCTACTCCCAGTCGGTGGCGGGGGGACGGGCCCATGCGACCGGCTCGGCCGTGGTGTCGGGCCGCGCGCTCGCCCTGAGCCTTGGGACATGCAGCTCTGGCGTCGCACCTCTCGCGATCCATCTCCTGCTTCCCACACCACCCGCAAGCCTGCTGATTGGCCTGCTGAGCGGCTTTGTCATGGTCGATCCCGGTGGCCAGCCAGCCTATGCGACACGCATCGCGCTGCTCCGCATGGCCGTGACGGGAGCGGTGCTGGAAGACTCGAACCGTTACTTGAATGAGGCCGACGCCGCGACAGCGCTGAAGCATGACCTGACCCTGCTCGGCCTGCATCCGCCAGACCCGAGCGGCTCGGCCAAGGCACTCGCGGAATACCTCACGGCCGAGGAAGGCATAGGCACACCATCAGGTTCGCTCCAGACCTCGACGGAGCGCTACGCGACGCTCGCCGCGACCTTTGATCGCGTTTGGCTTGATACCCTCGGCGCGCCCTCCCATGGCCCTAGTCTGGAAAATTCCCGATGGAATGCGGGCATGGTCTAACCTTCTGATGGGTCATCGCGTCCCGTTGCAGAGCCAATGTCCAGCCGTTCTGGACACCATGCCACCGACGTACACGCTACGCTTTCCCTACAGGGCCTCTCTGCGGTGGCAGGCAGGCCGATCATTGCTCGCTGCGTAACGGGTTCTTCTCACCCGAGGGCTGCCTGATGGCGGTGCCGAGATGCCGCGCCTTAGCCTGCTGAGAGTCGCCGCCGCTGCGACAACGGCAACGACCCTTAAAGTTCGCTAGGCAAATCATGGCGCGGGGCAGTTCCACGACAGTCAGGACGCCCTTCGCTTCACAACCTGCATCGACAGCGGCGCCGCCAGATTCAACGTCGCGCCCGAGATGTTCCGCGCGGTCAGCCGCACCGGGTTGTTGGTTCGGGAAAAAGCCGACGGGTAACGACGCCGACATTTCGTCGCGCTTCAGCAACGCGTCCACGTCCAGATCACCATCACCTGGCCACCTCCAGCGCAAAGCCGCCGGTGGTCTGGTTACGCAGGATGATCTGCCGCTTGCCGGCGGGCAGCACCACCTGGCGCGTGGCCGTGCGGGCTGGATGGTGATGGTGTTCCACGCGGGTGATGCCGGCGCCAGATGCAGATCGGTCGCCGTTGCGGTCAGGCGATGCTGCCGTGCCGCGCCGCGAGCGCGCCTGAAGCGATCCCGTCGTGCTCCATCAGCCGTTGCACGATCAGGTCGCAGAACAGCCACAATGCGATCTCGTATTGACCGCCGAGCGGCAGCACCGAATCGCCTTCCCAGGACTGCGCCGGAATGCGGATGACGATGTCTGCGGTATCCAGCGCCGCGCCGCTTTCCGCGGCGGTGAACACCAGCGCCCGCGCGCCGAAGCCACGCGCGTGTTTCAGGGACGCGGTCGTGCTCGGCAGATCGCCGCGAGAGGCGTTCGCCATCAGGAGATCGCCGGCGCGCAAGGGTGGCGTCGTGATTCCCCCGACCCAATGCGCGTCGCGCCCCGTATGAAACAGCCGCATGGCAAGGCCCATAAGCGCATAGCCGGTTCGCCCCTGCGCCCAGAGCAGCACGCGCGGCGCCGCGGCGATCGCTTCCACCGCTTCCTCCAGCATCGCAGGCGATATGCGCGCAAACACCGAGGCCTGTTCCGCGAGGATCGGCGCGACGCGCTCCGCGGGCGTCACGGCGCCGCCGCGTGCAGCACGCCACGGGCGAGGAACAGCTCAGTCACCTCCTCGACCACCGACAGGAAGCGGGGATCGCGCCGCGCGGCGAGACCGCGTGGTCGTGGCAGGTCCACGTCGAGCAGCCGCTCGATGCGGCCAGGGCGCGGCGACATCACGGCGACGCGGTCAGCCAGCAGCACCGCCTCGTCCACGCTGTGGGTGATGAACAGCACGGTTTTCCGGGTTCGCATCCACAGCGCCTCCAGGTCCAGCCGCATCTGTTCACGCGTCAGCGCATCCAGCGCGCCGAAGGGTTCGTCCATCAGCAGCAGCGGCGGATCATGCAGCAGCGCGCGCGCGATCGAGGCGCGCTGACGCATGCCGCCGGAGAGTTCATGCGGGTGGCGGTCGGCGAACTCCGTCAGCCCCACCTGCTTCAGCAGCGCCATCGCGCGATCGCGGTGCGCGACTTCGCTGAGGCCGCGGATGCCGGCCTGGAACAGCACGTTGTCCAATACGTTGCGCCATTCCAGCAGCACCGGCTGCTGGAATACGATGCCGAGTTCCGTCACCGGCCCGGCGACGCGCTTGCCGAATACTTCGACCGTGCCGGACGAAGCCGGTATCAGCCCAGCGACCAGCCGCAACAGCGTGGACTTTCCGCAGCCGGATGGCCCAACCACGGCCAGAAATTCGCCAGCCGGCACATCGAGATCAAAGGCGTCGAGCGCCAGCGTCTCCCCATGGCGCGTGACGAAGCGCTTGGTCACGCGCTCCGCGCGAATGCCGGCGGCCGTGTTCATCCGCGCGCTTCCTCTGCCATCGGGGCGGGCCACAGCGCCGCCAACTCGTTCGCCGCCTGCCCGAGCCGTGCCGCGACCGCCGCGTGCCGCGCCTCGGGCAAGCGCACCAGCGGCCCGGCGACCGAGATTGTTGCGACCGCCGGCCCAGGGCTAGGTCGCACCGCTACCGCGATGGCGACGACGCCAGGCTCGGCCTCTTCTTCTGCCACCGCGAAGCCGCGAACGCGGATTCGGGCCAAGTCGCGCGCGAGCGCCGCGTCGCTGGTGAGCGTTCGGGTCGTGGGCCGCACCGTGCCGAGCCCACCAGCATGCGCGATTGCCATCGCCTCAGCGCGGCCGAGCGTTGCGAGCCAGGCCTTGCCTGTCGCGGTGGCGTGCGGACGCACCGGGTCCGACAGCGCGGGCTGGTAAAGCAGCCCCGGCGGCGCGCCCTGCGCATGCGCCAGCCACACAAGGCAATCCGGCAGGGCCACGGCCACGCGGGCCAGTTCCCGGGTGTCGCGTGCGACGCGGTCCAGCACCGGCTGTACACGATCGGTCAAGCCGGTGGCGTGCAGCACGCGCTGCGACACCAGCGGCAGGCGCTGCGTGAGGCGGTAGATCTCGGCGGGCGCGCGTTCCACCCAGCCGAGCCGCACCAACTCCGTCAGCAGGCGGTGCGCCGCTGTCTTCGGTATGTCGAGAGCGCGCGCGAGATCGGAAAGGCGCATCCCGGCGGGCGCGACTGTCAGCGCCTCCACCGTGGCGACGCAACGTTCCAGCAATCCCTTGACGACGCGCATGCTATCGGAACACTGTTCCACTCAGCCGTCCCGCGCAAGGGGCGTTTCGGAGGAATGGCCGCCGCATGCGCAACGACGGAAGACGCTGGATGGCGCATTTTCGTGTTGCTGCGGCCTTCGTCGGCTTCCTGCTGCTATGGGAATTATGCGTTCGCAGCTTTGGCCTGCCTGAATACATCTTGCCCGCGCCGCTGCGCATCTTCGAGGAGGCCAGCGGCCGTTGGCGACCGCTGGTGAACGCCGCCGGGTTCACCGTGCAGCCGATGCTGATCGGCTATGCGCTGGCGGTGGTCTTGGGGGTGGCAATCGCGCTCAGCATCGCCTTCTCGGACAATGCGCGGCAGATCGCTTATCCGCTCCTGGTGTTCTTCCAGATCGTGCCGAAGATCGCGGTGGCGCCGCTGTTCATCATCTGGTTCGGCTTCGGCCTGCTGCCCAAGGTCTTGCTGGTGTTCCTGCTGTCATTCTTTCCCGTGGTGGTCAGCGCGATGCAGGCATTCCGGAGCTTGGATTCCGAGATCGCCGAATTGCTGCGATCCTCCGGTGCCACGCGTCTGCGCGCCTTCCGCATGGTGCAGTTGCCGGCGGCACTGCCGGTGCTGTTCGGCGGCTTCAAGGTCGCCGCCGCGCTGGCCGCGACAGCGGCGGTGGTGGCGGAATTCGTCGCCTCGGACCGCGGCCTCGGATATCTATTGCTGGAGTACAACGGCAATCTGGATACGCCGATGTCCTTCGCAGCGATTTTCGTTCTGACCGCGCTCGGCCTGGCGCTGTATGGCGCGGTCGAGTTGGCGGAGCGGCTGGCCATCCCGTGGCACGTCTCCCGCCGCCGGGCGGAAGGCGAAGTGCCCGGCATCTGAAAAAGGAGGAACCAAAATGATCCGATGGCTTCTGGGCGCGCTTGCCGCCATGTTGCTGGCCATGCCGGCCAACGCGCAGGACCGCGTTTCGCTGCGCTTGAACTGGCTGCTCTACGGCTTCCACACGCCCTTCCATCTGGGCGTCGAGCGCGGCTTCTACCGTGAGGCCGGCATCGACCTGACCATCGGCGAGGGCCAGGGCTCGGCGCGGGCCGTGCAACTGGTCGCGGCCGGGTCGGACACCTTCGGGCTTTCGGATGGCGCCTCCATCATCAACGGCGTCGCACGTGGCGCGCCGTTGCAGGCCGTGATGGGGGTGATGAACCGCTCGCCCTTCGCGATCATCGTGCGCGCCGATTCCGGCATCACCCGGGTGCAGGACCTGGCTGGTCGCACCATTGCGGCCACCACCGGCGAAGCGGGGCTGGTGATGTTCCCCGCGCTGCTGCGCGCCAACGGCATGGCGCCGGACGCGGTGCGGTTCCTGCGCGTGGATGGCGCGGGCAAGCTGGTCGCGACGCTGGAGAACCGCACCGTCGGCCTGCTCGGGGGCGTCGAGAACCAGGCGCTGATCATGCCGCAGCGCGGTGTACCCGTGCGTTCGTTTCTCTATGCCGATCTCGGTGCGAACACGATGGGCCTGGCGATCCACGCCACGCGTGACACCATCGCGCGCAACCCCGACCTGGTGCGCCGCTTCATCCGCGCGACGCAGCGCAGCTTCGAGGTGGCTGAGCGCGAGCCGGACGAAGCGATCAGCGCCGGCATCCGTGTCAAGCCCGACATGAACCGTGAGCTTTCGCTGGCGCAATTACGCGCTGGGTTGCCACTGGTGCGCTCCACACGCGGCGAAGGCCGGCCGATAGGCTACATGGCGCCGGAGGATTGGGCCGAAACCCTCAGCCTGATAAGGGAATATCAGGAACTGCGCACCGAATTGAATGCCGACGCATTCTTCACGAACGCCTTCCTACCTCAGTGAGTCGTGGCGCGGCGATCGTCACCGGCGGCGCCGGCGGCATTGGCCGCGCGGTGACCGCGCGCCTGATGCGCGAAGGCTACGCCGTCGCATCATGGGACTTGTCGTCCGAAGCGGCCGGCGCGGCGTTGGATCTGGTGGTGGACGTCACCGATGCCGCTGCGTGCGAAAGCGCCGCGGCGCGCACCGAAGAAGCGCTCGGCCCGATCACGGCACTGGTGGTCAATGCCGGCATCCTCGGCGGCACCGCGCGCGCCTGGGAAACGCCGGTCGAAGAACTGCGCGGGGTGCTCGGCATCAACCTGCTGTCGGGCTTCCTCACCACGCGTGCGGTGATCCCGCGCATGCTGCGCAACCCTCGCCCGGATCGCGGACGAATCGTGATGATGGGTTCGGCGGTTGGCAAGGAAGGCAGCGCCTTCGCCGGCGCCTACGCGGCTTCCAAGGCCGGGCTGATGGCGCTGGCAAAGGTGCTGGGCAAGGAGCTCGCCACCGAGGGCATCCTGGTGAACGCGATCGCGCCCACGGTCGTCCGCACTGCGATGGAAGCGGGCATGAGCGCGCCGACACGCGCCGACAAGCTGCAGCGTATCCCGATGGGCCGCTTCGCGCGGCCCGAAGAAGTTGCCGCGATGGTCGCGTTCCTGTGTGGGCCAGATTGCAGCTTCTCGACCGGCGCGGTGTTCGATCTTTCGGGCGGGCGGCTGCATGATTGAGGGGATGTGCGATGCTGGCGGGTGAAGCCGTGGTGGCGATCTGGAATGGCGTCACGCCCGAGGGTCGCGCGGATTTCTACGCCTGGCACCTGCACGAACACATGGCGGAGCGGGTCGGCATTCCGGGCTTTCGCCGCGGGCGTCGCTATGTCGCGCTCGATGCTGCGACGCAGCCGGAATTCTTCACGATCTA
>JBBSCP010000208.1:0-8441 GCA_038250135.1 Acetobacterales bacterium
CGAACTCGGCTGGCGCTGCTACCACTGCTCCACGCCGCCCTACCAGCTGCAAACCGCGACGGACAGGCGGATGCGCGACTATACCGACCTCGCCTTCGCAGGGCGCGGCGACGAGGCGCGGGCGCTGTGGGAGAGCCTGCAGCCGGTGCGCCACGCCTTGAGATCCACGCGCCCTGGCGGCAAGCCGCAGTCGCATCAGAAATACTGGCAGTCGCTGCTCGGCCAGGTGGGCGGGGCGGTGCGGCGGCCGATGCTGGAACTGACCGAGGCCGAGAAGGAGGCCACGCGCGCCGCTTTCGAAGCCTGCGGCCTGAACAAACCGATGCGTGAGGCGGCGGAGTGAATGCCATGATGAAGCCGTTCAACTTCCAGTCCTGGATCGCCGAGAACGAACACCTGCTCAAGCCGCCGGTGGGCAACAAATCGCTGTTCACCACCACCGACGGCATGGTGGTGATGATCGTGGGCGGGCCCAACCAGCGCGTCGATTTCCACGACGATCCGGTCGAGGAATTCTTCTACCAACTGCGCGGCGACATGATGCTGAAGCTGCATGACCGCGGAAAGATCGAGGATCTGCGCATCAGCGAGGGCGATGTCTTCCTGCTGCCGCCGCATATGCGCCACTCGCCGCAACGCCCGCTGCCGGGCAGCGTCGGCCTGGTGGTGGAAGGCACGCGCACCGAGGCACATCGCGACGGCTTCGAATGGTTCTGCTTCAACTGCGGCGGCCTCGTGCATCGAGTCGAGCTTCAGGTGAAGGACATCGTGAAGGATTTGCCACCGCTGTTCACCGCTTTCTATGGCAGCGAGGCGAAGCGCACCTGCCCGCATTGCGACACGGTGCATCCGGGCAAGGAACCGCCGCCGGGCTGGGTCTGCCTGTGAAGCTCGGCACGGTCGATCGCACACGCCCACCGCTGCCGGCCCTGTCGGAGACGGCGTTTGTGGGCCTTGATGTCGCTGCCCTCGGCCTCACCGGCCCGCGTGCCAGCTATTGCGAGGTTTCGCCGCGCGCGCAGTCCGGCGAGATCCCGGTATTGCTGCTGCACGGCATCGGCTCCAACGCCACGGGCTGGCGCTATTTGCTCGACGATCTCGGCGCGACGCGGCGCGTCATCGCCTGGAATGCGCCGGGCTATTGGCTGAGCGATGGGTTCACGGCCGAGGCGCCGGGCATCGAGGATTACGCGGATGCCGCCGCTGCGCTGCTCGCCGCGCTCGGCGTTGCGCGTGCCGGTGTCGTTGGCAGTTCCTTTGGCGGGTTGGTCGCGGCGGGGCTGGCCGCGCGGCATCCGGGCCACGTGGCCAGCCTTGCGTTACTCGGTGCTTCGGCCGGCTTTCGCGCCAAGCCGCCCGAGGAACGCGCCCATATTCTGGCCATGCGCGCGGAGAGCATCCGCGACGGCGGCCTGGCGCTGGCCGCCGGGCGCTGGCAGCGCCTGGTCGCCGCCGATTCGTCGCCGGAGGTCGTCACCCTGTTGCAACGCACCCTCGCCGCCACCCATCAGCGCGGCATGATGCAGGCGGCACGCGCCATCGATTCGGCCGATTTTATCGCGGATTTCGCCCCGCGCATCGCAGCGCCGACGCTGATCGTCTGCGGCACGGAGGACCTCATCAACCCGGTGCCGGTGAGCGAGGCCATCGCCGCCGCCATTCCCGGCGCTCGTCTGGCCCTGTTGCCAGGCGTCGGGCATATTTCGAAGCTTGAAGCGCCCCGCGCCTTGGCGGCGCTGCTGCGCGGCGCAATCGGTTCTTGCAACGCATCCGGACTCATGTGAACCAGAAGCCACAGGGCCGGGTGATACCGGGAGAAGGAGGTTAACCCATGAACAGGCGCACATTTCTGGCGACCAGCACGGCCGCGGCCAGCGGTCTCGCGGCCATGGCGGGCGGGCTCGCCACGCCGGCCATCGCGCAGGGCGCGAGCTTGCGCATCGGCATGATCACCACGCTGTCCGGCCCGGGCGGTTATCTCGGGCAGGACATCCGGGATGCCTTCCAGCTCGCGGCGGATATGGAGCAGGGGCGGCTCGGCGGCCAGGCGGTGCAGATCAGTGTCGAGGATGACGCGCTGCGCCCCGGCCAGGGCAAGGCGATCGCCGAGCGCTTCCTGAAGAACGAGCAGATCAAGCTGTTCACCGGCGTCGTCTTCTCCAATGTGCTCGGCGCCGTGGCGCCGGACGTGCTGGATGCCGACGGCATTTATGTTTCGCCCAATGCTGGCCCATCGAACTTCGCCGGGCGCGAATGTCACCGGAACTACTATGTCGTGTCCTGGCAGAATGACAGCCTGCACGAAAGCGCTGGCGAACTGGCGAACCTGCTCGGCTACGGGCGTATGTCCATCCTCGCGCCGAACTACCAGGCCGGGCGCGACGCGCTGACCGGCTTCAAGCGGCTCTACAAGGGCCAGGTGGTGCAGGAGACCTATACGCGTCTCGACCAGACCGACTACGCGGCCGAGATGGCGCAGATTCGCGCGGCTCGGCCCGATGCGGTGTTCCAGTTTCACCCGGGCGGCCTCGGCATCGCCTTCTTGCGGCAATACGCACAGGCCGGGCTGCTCGCCACCATTCCGCTTTGCGTCGCCGCCCCTTCCATGGACAGCACGACGCTCGCCGCGGTCGGCGATGCGGCGGAAGGGGTGAACTGCACCGCCCACTGGAATACGGATTTCGACAACGCACCCTCGCGTCGCTTCGTCGAGGCCTTTCGGGCGCGGTACAATCGCACACCTACCTACTACGCGCAGCAGGGCTACGACACGGCCCTCGCCATCGGCGCGGCACTGCGCCAGACGCGCGGCAGCATCGACCCCGCCGCCTTCCGCACCGCCATGCTGCGCGCCGATTTCGAGAGCACGCGCGGGCGTTTCCGCTTCGGCCCGAACCAGCACCCGGTGCAGGATTGGTTCGCGCTGAAGGTGCAGCGCGTCAACGGACAGCTTGCCTTGGTCACGCAGCGCCGCGTGCTGGAGAATCACGGCGACGCCTATGCGGCCGCGTGCCGGCTCTGATCCCAACGGCCACTTTCAGTGACCCGTTGGTATCGTTCATGAGCCCTCTGGCGGCGGGCGTGGCCTCCGGCCGCTTGCCTGCGCCGAACTTGCGGTGGGCCGCAGTCGCGGCCTCGGACCGCGGCGCGGTCCGCCCGTCAGCACGAAGCCGCTGCGCATGAGCGTCCTGCTGGCGGAGCAGTTGCTGAACGGCGTCCAGCTCGGCGTCATGCTGTTCCTGTTGGCGGCGGGGCTCACGCTGGTGTTCGGCATCATGGGCGTGATCAACCTTGCCCATGGCTCGCTCTACATGATCGGCGCCTATGGCGCGGCCGTCACGGCGCAGGCCACGGGCAGCTGGTGGCTGGCGCTGGTCGCCGGGCTCAGCGCTGCGGCGCTGGTCGGCATGGCGATGGAGCTTGTGGTGCTGCGCCGACTCTATGCGCGCGACCATCTGGACCAGGTGCTGGCCACCTTCGGGCTGATCCTGTTCTTCAACCAGGGCATCACCATGCTGGTCGGCCGCCAGCCTTTGTTCGTCGAGCTGCCGGCGGCGCTGACCGGCGCGGTGGAGCTTGTGCCCGGCGTGCCCTACCCGGCCTATCGGCTGTTGATCATCGCCGTCGGCTTGGCGGTGGCGGCGGGGCTCTATGTACTGATCCAGCACACCCGCATCGGCATGCTGGTGCGCGCAGGCGCCACGCATCGCGACATGGTGCGAGCGCTGGGCATCGATATCCGCCAGCTCTACACGCTGGTCTTCGGCCTCGGCGCGCTGCTCGCGGGCCTCGCCGGGCTGATGGCCGGGCCGATCTACAACGTACAGGTCGGCATGGGCGAGCAGATCCTGATCCTGACCTTCGTCGTGGTGGTTATCGGCGGCATCGGCTCGGTGCGCGGCGCGCTGTTCGGGGCGCTGCTCGTCGGCATCACGGATACGATGCTGCGCGGCTTCGTTCCCGGCCTGCTGCGCAGCGTGATGGAGGCGAGCGCGGCCGATGCGCTCGGCGCCTCGCTTTCCTCCATGGGGGTTTATGTGCTGATGGCGGCGGTGCTGCTGGTGCGGCCGCGCGGATTGTTCCCCGCGCATGCTTGAGCGCGTGGTGCTTGTAGTGCTGTTGCTCGGCGCGATCCTGCTGCCCTTCGGCGCCGAGGCCGTGGGCCTGCCGGCGACCACCGGCATCGCGACGCAGATCGTCTGCCTCGCCATCGCCGCGGCCTCCCTCAATTTGCTGATCGGCCATGGCGGGCTGGTGAGCTTCGGCCACGCCGCCTATTTCGGACTTGGTGCCTATGTGGTCGGCATCCTGTGGGAGCATTTTCGCCTCGGCGAGCCGCTGCTGGGTTTCATCCCCGGCAGCAACCAATTGCTGGTGACGCTGCCGCTGGCGATGCTTGTCGCGGGGCTGGCCGCGGCGGCGATCGGCGCGCTCTCCCTTCGCACCTCCGGCGTGCAGTTCATCATGATCACGCTGGCCTTCGCGCAGATGGTGTTTTTCCTGTTCGTCGGCCTCCAGCAATATGGCGGGGATGACGGGCTGGTCGTGCGCCGGCGCAACCTCGTCCCGGGGCTCGATCTGCGCGATGCGATGCAGATGTATTGGCTGTGTCTCGGCCTGCTGGTGGCCTGGCTGCTGGTGCTCGCGCGCATCGTCGGAAGCCGTTTTGGTCGCGTACTGGAAGGCGTCCGCCAGAATGAGCGCCGCATGGCGGCGATCGGCGTTTCCACCTACGCCTACAAGCTGGTCGCCTTCATCCTGTCGGGCGTGGGCTGCGGCCTGGCGGGCGCGTTGATGGCGAATTACCTGCGCTTCGTCTCGCCCGAGATGATGTCCTGGCAGCGCTCGGGCGAGTTGATGGTGATGGTGATCCTGGGCGGCGTCGGCACGGCGCTCGGCCCGGTGCTGGGTGCGGCGGGGCTGGTCGGGTTGGAATATACCTTGGGCGGGCTGACCGAGCATTGGCAGTTCTTCCTCGGACCCATCCTGCTCGCGGTCGTGCTGTATGCGCGCGGCGGGCTGATGGGCCTGCTCGGCTATGGGCGGCGGCATGGCTGAGCCCGTTCTCCTCGCCCAGGGGCTGTTCAAGCGCTTCGGCGGGCTGGTCGCGACCGACAACCTCTCGCTCGATGTGTGGCCGGGGGAATTGCATGCGCTGATCGGCCCGAACGGCGCGGGCAAGACCACGCTGATCGGCCTGCTGACCGGCGAGATCAGGCCCGACACAGGGCGCATCCTGTTTCTCGGCCAGGATGTCTCGCGCCTGTCGGTGGCGGCACGGGCGCGGCGCGGGCTCGTGCGCAGCTTCCAGATCGTGCAGTTGCTCGATGACGACACGGCGGAGGCCAATGTGGCACTCGCCGTGCAGACCCATGCGGGGCATTCATTTCGTTTCTGGCGTCGTGCCGGCAGCGATCCCGCGCTGCTCGACCCCGCGCGGGCGCTGCTGAGGCAGGTGGGGCTCGGGCAGGCGCGCTGGGATACGCGCGTTGGCGACCTCTCGCATGGCGAGCGCAAGGTGCTGGAGCTCGCCATGGCGCTGGCCGCCAGCCCGCGCCTGCTGCTGCTGGATGAACCGATGGCTGGCCTCGGCACCGCCGAGAGCCTCGCCATGACCGAGACATTGCGCGCGCTGAAAGGCCGCATCCCGATGCTGGTGATCGAGCACGACATGGAGGCGGTGTTCTCGCTGGCAGACCGCATCACCGTGCTGGTCTATGGCCGCGCCATCGCCTCGGGCAGCGCGGCTGCGATACGTGCCGACCCGGCGGTGCAGGAAGCCTATCTGGCCGAGGAAACTGGCTGATGCTGGAGGTGAGCGGGCTCAAGGCCGGCTATGGCGCCAGCCAGGTATTGTCGGACGTCTCGCTGCGCATCGAGGAGGGCGAGGTCGCGACGTTGCTTGGCCGCAACGGCATGGGCAAGACCACCACGGTGCGCGCGGTGATGGGGCTCAACCCGCCGCGCGGCGGCAGCGTCACTTTTCGGGGCGAGCCACTGGCCGGCCTGCCGCCGGAGCGCGTGGCGCAGCGCGGCATCGGCCTTGTGCCGGAAGGCCGCCAGGTGTTCCCGACACTGACGGTGCGCGAGAACCTCGTGGCGACGGCAGCGGATCGTTTTGGTCGCGCCGCGCCCTGGGATTTGTCGCGCATCTACGCCCTGTTTCCGCAGCTGGAGGAACGCCAGCGGCAATCCGCGCGCACACTCTCGGGCGGCGAGCAGCAGATGCTGGCGATCGGCCGCGCGCTGATGACCAACCCCTGGCTGCTGATCCTGGATGAGGCCACCGAGGGGCTGGCGCCGGTGATCCGCGCCGAGATCTGGGCGACGCTTGCGGCCCTCAAGCGCGAGGGGCTGGCGATCCTGGTGATCGACAAGAACCTCGGCGCGCTGAAGGCGCTGGCGGACCGCCACCATGTGCTGGAGAAAGGCGCGACGGTCTGGGCCGGCTCCTCCGCCGATTTGGAGCGCGACATCGCGCATGTGCGTGGGCTGATCGGGGTGTGATACCGACGGCGTGCTGAGTGGCCTGCGGACCGCCACGCAATCCGAGACGCCTGAGGGCGCAAAAATGCTAACCCGGCTGGATGTTTCGCTCCCGCACCACGGCAGCCCAGACGCGCATCTGCTCGGTGACGAAATCGGCGAAGACAGCGCGCGGCATCGGCGCGGTCTCGACGCCATCCGCGGCAAATCGGGCGACCACATCGGGCTTGCCGAGCGTCTCCACCGTCGCATCGTGCAGCGTGCTCAGCACCGGCTCGGGCGTGCCGGCGCGGGTCCACAACCCGAAGAAATTGAGCGCGACGTAGCCAGGCAGTTGCGCCGCCTCCGCCACCGTCGGCACCTCGGGCATCGCTGGGTTGCGCTCGGCGCCGGTGAAGGCCAGCGCGCGCAGCCTGCCCTCGCGCACATGCGGCAGGGCGGTGCTGGGGTTCTCGAACATGGCATCGACCTGCGCACCGAGCAGCGCCGGCAAGGCCGGGCCGCTGCCGCGGAAGGGCACATGCGTCAGCACCGCGCCGCTGCGGCTGGCCAGCAATTCGATCGCCATATGGCTCATCGAGGCATTGCCGGCGGAGGCCAGGTTGATGCCGTCGCGCGCGCGCGCGAGCGCCAGAAGCCCGGCAAGGTCACGCGCCGGGGAGGCAGCCGGCACCACCAGGAACAGCCCGTTGCGCACGAGCAGCGTGATCGGCGCGAAATCGCGCACGCTGTCATAGGGCAGGTTCGGAAACAGGCTCGGATTGATCGCGAAGGGCGCGCCGGCGACCAGCAGCGTATGCCCATCCGCCGGCTGGCGCGCGACATAACCGGTCCCGATCTGCGTCGCAGCACCCGGCCGGTTCTCCACCACCACCGGGTAGCGATCGCCGAAGCGGCGCGGGAAATCCTGCGCCAGGATGCGCGACGCCATATCCGCCGTGCCGCCGGGGGCCACGCCGACGACGATCGACATCTGGCGCGAGGGAAAGCCGCCCTGCGCCGCGGCCAAGCGCGGGGCAAGCAACAAAGCGGGCGTGGCGAGCAGGGCGCGTCGGATGATGCTCATGGGTTCAAGGCTGCATCGGGACACACCTGCCTGTCCAGCCTCCGGCTTACCTGACGCCCGCGGCCATCCAGCGTTCGAACCGTGCGCCCAGCGTGTCGATCCGCTCGATCCAGAAACGGTCATCGATCTGCAGCGCGGTGCGGGCGTTGTTGGGTGCGGTCGGCAGGGTGGCGAGCACGGTGACAGGCAGCGCCGCCTCCGCTCCGCGCGCCGTGACGCCGTAGGGGATGCGCCCCGGCAACGCCGCCTGCACCGCCGCCTGCCCGCCGAAACGCAGGAAATCCAGCGCCGCCGCGCGGTTCGGGCTGCCGCGCATGATCACCCAGCTATCTTGCGTACTGAGGTTTTGTGCCCATACAAGACCGAGGTCGCGCCCATCATCGAGGTTTGCCGCCGCGACGCGGCCGTTATAGGCGACGCTCAGCGCTATTTCGCCGTTCGCGAGCCACTGGATCGGCTGCGAGCCGCGATCCCACCAGGCGAGGTTGCCGCGAATGCCATCGAGCTTGGCGAAAGCGCGCGCCACGCCCGCCTCGGAGGCGAGCAGCGGATAGATTTGCGCCGGCGCCACGCCATCGGCGAGCAGCGCGATCTCCAGCGTCGTCTTCGGCCCGCGCCGGAAGCCGCGGCGACCGGGGAAGCGTGCCGTGTCAAACAGATCCGCCCAGCCAGTCGGCGCCACGGTCTGCCGGCCGCGATCCCACGCCAGGATGAAACTGTAGATGATGGCGCCGACGCCGCATTCATGCACCGCGGCCGGGATATAGGCGTCGCGCCCGCCGATGGCGTCCCAATCGAGCGGTTCGAACAGCCCCTCGGCGCAGCCGATCTGCAATTCCTCACCCTCGACCTGCACGACATCCCAGGTGTTGGTACGGGCGGCGATGCG
>JBBSCP010000209.1:0-8423 GCA_038250135.1 Acetobacterales bacterium
CGCCGGCCTGCCGCCGCTGGCTTGGTGACCTGCCAATGCTGGGTGATGTGGGCGGGCAGGGTGGCAAGCGACATGGGTTTCTCCGTCAGTGGCTTTCGGGGCGGAGGAACACGCCATCCCGCGCGACCAGCACGCTACGCCAGAAGACGAAGCCCGTAAGCCCCGTGGTCACCAGCAGCGCCGCCCAGCACATCAGCGCCGGCGCGCCGAGCACCATGGTCATGATGGCGAAGGCTGCGGTTGGGAAGGTGCAGCCCCACCAACCCAGCCCGAAGGGCACGGCCCCCATCTCGCGCGCCACGGACAGCAGCACGGCGGCGATCAGCACCGCGACGCCCGCCAGCATCAGCACGGGCCCCTGCGTCGTGCCGGTCAACGCCACCAGCGCCAGCGCGCCCACCGCCGGCGGCGCGAGGAAGATGGCCAGCGTGGGCTTGAGCGGCGACGGCAACGCGGGGCCGGCGAACAGCCGATGCAGCAACAGCGGCATGATCATCAGCCACAGCAGCAGCCCGACGCCGAACATCATCCAGGAAAGGTCGAGAAAGCCCATGCGCGGCCCGAAGACCGGCGCGAGGATGTTGCCGACGAAGGGAATGAGCAGCGGCGGCACCAGCATCGCAGCCTCGCCCCGCCCGCCGATCACGCGGCGCAGCAGCAGCATCGCGACCAGCAGATGGAGCAGCACCGCAGCCGACCACAACAGGGCGGCGAAGCCCGGCGCATAGGGGAACGCCGCGCCGGAGAGGATCATCATCCCGATCGTCGGCGCCGCCGCGAAGGCGCCGCGCACCGGGTGGCGCAACTCGGCCATGAAGGCGTCGGTGTGCCGCAGCGCGCGCAGCCCGTGCAGCGCCACCAGGCCGACCCAGGCGAGCGCCGTCAGCAGCAGGATCGCTTCGCCGATGAAGGCTGGCACGCCGAACAACACCGACGCCTCCCGCCACGCCAGGCCGACGCCGCCAGTGCCCATCGGCACGGCGAGGAGCGGCAGCGGCAGATGGGCGAGGCCGGGCTTCGCGCTCACAGGATGGCTTCCCCTTCGAGGACGTTCACGCAGCCGCCGCCGACCGTCGCGCGGATGCCATCCGCCGCGCGATGCGCCGTGGTGCGCAGCAGGCTCGGCCGCCCCATCTCGACGCCCTGCAAGATGTCCCAGGCGCCGCGTTCCGCCGTACCCAGCGAGAGCAGCAGCGCGGCGAGCGGTGCGGCGGCGCTGCCCGTTGCCGGGTCCTCACCGACGCCGAGCGAGGGGCTGAACATCCGCGCCCGTACGCGCCCCTCGTCATGCGCGTAGAGGTACAGCGCGAAGCGGCCATCGAGCGTGGGGATGGCCTTGGCCACTCGGCGGAACTCGGCGTGGTTGGGCGCCGCGCGGGTGAGAGCGGCGGGCGTCACCTCGGCGATGACGAAGGGATTGCCGCAGCCGGCGGTAACGGGAGGGTGCTGCTCGGTCACAACCTCCCAGGGGTCCAGCCCGGCGCACCCGGCGAGTTGCACGGGCGTATAGTCCGGCCCGAGCAGGAGCGGTTGCGGGGCCGCAATGGTGGTGCCGGTGAGGAGGCCCTCGGCATCGCGCTCCACCGTCACCTCGACCAGCCCGCCGATCTGCTCGAAGCGCAGCGCATCCTGCGCGGCGATCTGCTCGAAGCGCAGCGCATCCTGCGCGGCGCGTTGGGCGAGCACGAAGCCGGTGCCGACATTGGGGTGGCCGGCGAAGGGCATTTCGAGCTTCGGCGTGTAGATGCGCACGCGCGCGGTATTCGCGGGGTCCGTGGGCGGCAGGACGAAGGTGGTCTCGCTGAGGTTGAACTCGGCGGCGAGAGCCTGCATCTCGGCGTCCGAGAGCCCGCGCGCATCGGTGAAGACGGCCAGCGGATTGCCGCCGAAGCGGACGTCGGTGAACACATCCACCGTGACGAATCGGTAGCGCCTCAAAGCAAACTCTCCAGTCGTGCAGGGTCGAGCGTGACGCCGTGGCCGAGCGGCCCATGTCCCTGCCCGAAACCCGGTGCCGCGATCATCGCCGCGCGCACATAGGCCCGCGCCCGCAGCACGGCGGCGCGCAGCGCCAGGCCCTGGGCGAGCCCCACAGCAATGCCAGAAGCCAGCGTGCAGCCCGTGCCATGGGTGTGGCGCGTGGCGAGCCGCGCACTTTCGAACGTCTCGATACCCTCGGGTGTTGCGAGAAGATCGGTCAGCACCTCGCCGGTGCCGTGGCCGCCCTTGAGCAGCACGGCGCGCACGCCGGCGCGCAGCAGCGCCTCGGCCGCGCGGTGCATGTCGCCCAGGCTGTCGATGGGCAGGCCGGTCAGCGCCTCGGCCTCGGGGATGTTGGGTGTGATGACGGCGGCAATCGGCAGCAGCAGGGCGCGCAGCGTCGCGACCGCCTCGGGGGCGAGCAGCGGATGCCCGCCCTTCGCCACCATCACCGGGTCCGCCACCAGCGGAATGCCGGGATGGGCGGCCAGCGCCGCGCACACCGCCTCGATCGTTGCGCTGTCGGCGAGCATGCCGGTCTTGATCGCATCGGCGCCGATGTCGTCAAGCACCGCGGTGATCTGGAGCTTGATGAACGCCGGCGCCACGCCAAGCACGCCCTGCACGCCCAGCGTGTTCTGCGCTGTCAGCGCCGTGATGGCGGTGGCCGCGAAACCACCCAGCGCGGTGACGGTTTTGATGTCCGCCTGGATGCCCGCGCCGCCGCCGGAATCCGAGCCGGCGCAGATCAGAACCCTGCCCAGGGGCACGTTCAATCCGCCACCCCCACCTTCTTCAGCGCCGAAGCGGCAGCCCGCGCGCGGATCAGGCGCGCGAGGCCATCGACGGTGGCGTGCATCTCCGCCTCGTTCTCCGCCTCCGCCATCACGCGGATCAGCGGCTCGGTCCCACTGGCCCGCACCAGCACGCGGCCCTGGCTGCCAAGCCGCACGCCGGCGGCTTCTACGGCGCGCGTCACTTCCGCATCGCCCATCGGCGAGGCACCGGTGTAGCGCACATTCTCCAGTCGCTGCGGCAGCGGTGCGAAGCGGCGGCAGACCTCGCTCGCCGGCCGCTTTTCCTCGACCAACAGCGCCAACACCTGCAATGCCGCCACCAGCCCGTCGCCCGTCGTGCCGATATCCGACAGGATCACATGGCCCGATTGCTCGCCGCCGAGGTTGCAGCCGCTCTCGCGCATCCGCTCGCCGACATAGCGGTCGCCCACCGCCGTGCGATGCAGCGCGAGGCCGAGCCCCGCCAGGTACCGCTCGAGTCCGAGATTGGACATCACCGTGGCCACCACGCAGCCACCGGCGAGACGCCCCGTGCCGTGCCAATAGCCTGCGATGGTGGCGAGAATCTGGTCACCATCGATGATCCGGCCGAGTTCATCCACCAACACCAGCCGGTCCGCATCGCCATCCAGCGCAATGCCGAGATCGGCGCGGCGCTCCCGCACCAATTCGGCGAGCCGCCCGGGGGCCGTCGCGCCGCAATCGCGGTTGATATTGAAACCATCGGGGGCGACACCGGTGCTCACCACCTCGGCGCCCAACTCCCACAGCACGGTGGGCGCCACCGTGTAGGCGGCGCCGTTCGCGCAATCGACAGCGATGCGCAGCCCCTCCAGGCTCAGCCCCTTGGGGAAGCTCGCCTTCGCCGCCTCGATGTAGCGGCCCGGCGCATCCTCCAGCCGGCTGGCGCGGCCGAGCTTCATGGGGCGCGCCAGCGATTCGGTGAAGTTCGGCGCATCCATCAGCGCCTCGATCTCGGCCTCCTGCGCATCCGACAGCTTCAGGCCGTCCGGGCCGAACAGCTTGATGCCGTTATCCTCGAAGGGGTTGTGGCTGGCCGAGATCATCACGCCGAGATCAGCGCGCAGGCTGCGCGTCAGCATCGCGATGGCCGGCGTCGGCAGCGGCCCCACCAGCATCACATCCATGCCCGCGCCGACGAAGCCGGCGGTGAGCGCGGGCTCCAGCATATAGCCCGACAGTCGCGTATCCTTGCCGATCACCACGCGATGCCGATGCGTTCCTCGGTTGAAAAACTTGCCGGCCGCCTGGCCGAGCCGCAGCGCCGTGCCGGCATCCATCGGCGCGGTGTTCGCCGTGCCGCGGATGCCATCGGTGCCGAACAACTTGCGCGTTTGTTTGCTCATGGCGGGCAACTACGCCTCCTCCACCGTTACGTCCACCGGCACGGCGTCAATCGGCGGCTCGAAGCTGCCGGATTCACAGGATAGAAAGACTCGCAGCGCCTGGGCGGTTTCCGCCACATCATGGACGCGCAGGATTGCCGCCCCGTTGCGCGTCGCGGCGATGGCGGCGCCGATGGAGCCGAACGAGCGCTCCTCGGCCTCCCCCACGCCGCTGATTTCGCCGATGAAGCGCTTGCGGCTGGCACCGAAGACGATCGGGCAGCCGAGCCCCGCCAGCAAGGGCAGCCGCTCGATCAGCGCCAGGTTGTGCCCCAGCCGCTTGCCGAAGCCGATGCCGGGATCGACCGCGAGACGCTCCCGCGCGATGCCCTGGCGGGCCACCCAATCGAGCCGCGCGGCAAGGAATTGTGCCACTTCCAGCGCGACATCGGCGTAGCGCGGGTCGCGCTGCATGGTGCGCGGATCCTCGCCCAGCATGTGCATCAGGATGACGCTCGCCTCGCTGCGCGCCAGCACCCGCGCAGCGGCAGGGTCGTGGCGCAGCGCGGTGACGTCGTTGATGATCTCCGCGCCGGCGTCCAGGGCGGCGAGCATGGTGGCGGCGTTGCGCGTATCGACGCTGACCGGCGCGGCCTTCGCGAGCTCGCGGATCACCGGCAGGATGCGCTGGCACTCCTCCTCAGATGCCACGGGATTTGCCCCCGGGCGCGTGCTCTCCCCGCCGATGTCGAGCAGATCGGCGCCAGCTTCCAGCATCAGGTGGCCCGCCGCGATGGCCGCGCCGGGGTCGAGGTGCCGCCCGCCATCGGAGAAGCTGTCCGGCGTGACGTTGAGGATGCCCATGATCAACGGGCGCTGCGCCGGCAGGCCGGCGAAGCTCGGCACGGGCACGCTCAGCGCGACGACGCGCGCCTGCCAGGCCTGCGGCACATCGGCCAGCGGCAGCACGCCTTGCGGCGCATCGGCCCCGATCAGCCGCACCAGGGTGAAGGCAGCAGGCCCGCCGGCGAGCGGCAAGGCGAGGTCGGCGGTGATTGCCGCGGCGGCATCACGCCCACGTAGCAGCCCGAGCGGCTCGACCCAGGTTTCGATCACGGCTTGAAACCCCTGACATGACAAGGGCGGGGACTATGCCCCGCCCTCCTCCATGCGAAAAGATGGAAGCCTCAGCCGCCGCGGATCAAGTTCCCGGCGCCGGCGCGAAACCGCCGGGGCTCGGGCGGGGGTTCGGGCGACCCGAGCTCGGCACGCTACCGCGACCCTGGTTCACCGGCTCGTCCGGACGCTCGCGCACCAGGAGCTCGCCCTTGATGATCTGCTTGATCTCGTCGCCGGAGACCGTCTCGTATTCCAGCAGGCCTTTGGCGAGCAGGTGCAACTCATCAATATTTTCACTGAGCACCTTGGTGGCGCGGGCATAGGCGCCGTCGATGATGCTGCGGATCTCCGCGTCGATCTTGCGCGCCGTCTCCTCCGACAAATTCTTGGACTGCGTCACACTGTGGCCGAGGAAGACCTCCTGGTCGTTCGAGCCGTAGGCGATCATGCCGAGGTTGTCGCTCATGCCCCATTCGGTGACCATGCGGCGCGACTGGTCTGTCGCCATCTTGATGTCGCCCGACGCACCGTTCGAGACCTTGTCGGCGCCAAAAATGAGCTCCTCCGCGACGCGCCCGCCCATCGCCATTGCAAGCTCCGCCTTGAGCTTGGACTTGTGCTTGGAATAACGGTCACCCGCCGGCAGCGACATGACCAGGCCGAGCGCACGGCCGCGCGGAATGATCGTCGCCTTGTGCACCGGGTCGCATTCAGGCTCATGCATCGCAACCAGTGCGTGGCCGGCCTCGTGATAGGCTGTCATGCGCTTCTCATCCTCGGACATGACGAGTGAGCGGCGTTCTGCGCCCATCATCACCTTGTCCTTCGCGGCTTCGAGTTCCGCCATGCCGACGGTCCGCCGCCCGGTGCGCGCCGCCAGCAACGCGCCTTCATTCACGAGGTTCGCAAGGTCGGCGCCAGAGAAGCCCGGCGTGCCGCGCGCGATCACCTTCGGATCGACGTCGGACGCCAGGGGAACCTTGCGCATGTGCACGCGCAAAATCTTCTCGCGCCCATTCACGTCCGGGTTCGGCACGACCACCTGCCTGTCGAAGCGGCCCGGCCGCAGTAGCGCGGGGTCGAGCACATCCGGCCGGTTGGTGGCGGCGATGATGATGACGCCTTCGTTGGATTCGAAGCCATCCATCTCCACCAGCATCTGGTTCAGCGTTTGCTCGCGCTCGTCATTGCCGCCGCCGAGGCCCGCACCACGATGGCGCCCGACCGCGTCGATCTCGTCGATGAAGATGATGCAGGGCGCGTTCTTTTTGCCCTGCTCGAACATGTCACGCACGCGCGACGCACCCACGCCCACGAACATCTCGACGAAGTCGGAGCCCGAGATGGTGAAGAACGGCACGTTGGCCTCGCCGGCGACGGAGCGCGCAAGTAGCGTCTTGCCGGTGCCCGGTGGGCCGACCAGCAGCACGCCCTTCGGAATCTTGCCGCCGAGGCGCTGGAACTTCTGCGGGTCGCGCAGGAAGTCCACGATCTCCTCCAGTTCGGCCTTGGCTTCCTCGATGCCGGCGACATCGTCGAAGGTGATGCGGCCCTGCTTTTCGGTCAGCAGCTTGGCCTTGGACTTGCCAAAGCCCATGGCGCGGCCGCCACCGCCCTGCATCTGACGCATGAAGAACACCCACACGCCGATCAGCAGCAGCATCGGGAACCAGGAGAGCAAGTAGTGGAACAGCGGGTTGACGTCGCTTTCCTCGGCGCGGGCGACCACGCGGACGCCGCGATCGGTCAGCTTGCTGACCAGAGTCGGGTCTTCCGGCGTATAGGTCTGGAAGCTGCGGCCATCCGAGAGCTGCCCGGTGACGATGCGACCCTGGATGGTGACGTCGCGGACATGGCCCGCGTTCACCTCGTTCAGGAAGTCGGAATAGGCAACCTGTTGCGCGGTTCTCGTGCTGCCGCCCGAAGGCTGGAACAGATTGAAGAGCGCCACAAGCAGTAGCGCCACGATCACCCAGAGCGCGAGATTGCGGCCAAAATTGTTCACCGTGTCGTCCCTTGCCTGTAATCTTGGCCACCGCGTCATCCCGGTGCCGGATGTATAGATAGGGTGTCCTTGCCAGCCTTCCATTAGGGCCAGCGCGGAACCTTTCACGTCAACCCTGCCAAGCCCCCGGGCGCATGGCGCAGCCGGAGCACCTGCTTGGGCCTTGGGGTATCGTAGCCGAGCGCCGGCACCGCGACCAGCTTTCCGTCGCAGCGGAATGCCGGCAGGCCGTGGCACACCCGGGCGGGCATCCAGGCCGGGCGCGCCAGCCCCTCCCCCGCCGCGCCGAGCGCACCGATCTCAAAGCCCGGCGCCGCCACCTCCACCCGCCAGCGCTGGTCCCACACCACGCCTGGCAAGGCGGGTATCCTCGGCGCCAAGGCCGCGATTTCCCGCGCCAGCACGCCATCCTCGCCAAGCTGCACCCCACTGAGCGTGCCTGCGCCCCGCTGCAACAGCTTGCGAAGCGCCGCCGCGCCAGGCGCATATTCTCTGCCCCCCACAACGCGCAGCACGGCGCCGAGCGCCGCCACCGCGACCTCATCCTGGCCGAGATGCGTGAGGTCGAGCCGGGCAAATCCCTCCGGGTAGAGCGTCAGGCAGACAGCGAGTCGCGCCGCCTGCGCGGCTTCCGACCGCCAACGACTCGCGGCGAAATGCGCCCCCGCCTGGCCCAGCGCCGCCTCAGCCGTGGGCTCGCCTTCCAGCACTTGCCGCAGCCGAACACGGGTGAAGCGCGGATCGGCATTGGAGGGGTCGCGCACCGGGTTGAGCCCGGCCGCCGCCGCCACCGCCTCAAGCCGCTCCGGCGGTACGGACAGCAAGGGGCGAAGAATCAGCGCCGCGGCTTCGGCGCGCAGCGAGGCCATCCCCGCCAGCCCGGCCGGGCCGCTGCCGGCCAGCGCGCGCAGCAGCAGCGTCTCCGCCTGGTCGCCCGCATGATGGCCCAGGGCCAGGAAGGGCACGCCCCGCGCCGCTGCATGGCCGAGCAACGCGGCCAGCCGCGCCGCCCGCGCCCGCGCCTGCAACCCTGGCCCACCCGCCAGGCCGAGTGGCAGCACCACCGGCGCCATGTCCTGCCTCGCCAGCATGGCCACGACGCAACTGGCCTCGGCCGCGCTGTCGGTGCGCAACCCGTGCTCCACCACCACGGGCAGGCAGGCGCCGCCGCGTGCC
>JBBSCP010000210.1:0-8410 GCA_038250135.1 Acetobacterales bacterium
CCTTACGTCGGGTTCTGAAGCTGTCCTTCCCCGCGGTGCGGATGAGGTTCACGGCCATGTGTCTGAAGGCGGCCATGTATTTGGCTCCGCTTTCGGCACGAAAGCGCAATATGTCGTCTTGGAAGGCGACGTCGAGCACCCTTTGGAGACGGTTCTCGATGCCCTACAGCGTTATCCGTTCAAACGTCGCGGCCGCGCCGCGACCAGTTAGAACTGATTTCGTGCTATAGATTCAATGGTGTCTAGAGCAGCGCGGTGGTCCAACCATGCGGGTCGTTGCTGCGGCCGTACTGGATGCCGATGATGGCGTCGTAGAGCTTCTTCGTGAGTTCGCCCGTCTCGCCGCCATTGATCAGCATGTCCTGGCCCTTGTATCCGAGCGTGCCGACCGGCGAGACCACGGCGGCGGTACCCGTGCCCCACATCTCACGCAGCGTGCCGGCAGCGCCGGCGGCGATCACCTCATCGATGGTGATGGCGCGCTCGCTCACCGCGAGGCCCCAGTCGCGCATCAGCGTCAGCACCGAGTTGCGCGTGACGCCATCGAGGATCGTGCCGGCGAGAGGGGGCGTGATTACCTCGTCGCCGATCCGCACCATGATGTTCATGGTGCCGACCTCGTCGAGGTATTTGCGGTGCACACCATCGAGGTAGAGCACCTGCGTGTAGCCTGCGGCGGCTGCATCCTGTTGGCCGGAAAGGCTGGCTGCGTAGTTGGCCGCCGTCTTGGCCTCCCCCGTGCCGCCCTTCACGGCGCGCACATGGGTATCCGACGCCAGGATTCGCACCGGCTTCACGCCTTCCTTGTAGTAGCCGCCGACTGGCGAAAGGATCAGGAAATACAGGTAGCTATGCGCCGGATGCACGCCGAGCATCACGTCGGTCGCGATGATCGTGGGGCGCAGGTACAGCGAGGTGCCGGCTTTCCGCGGCACCCAGTCGGCCTCGAGGCCGACCAGAGCGTCGAAGCTGGCGCGGATGATATCCACCGGCAATTCGGGCATGCACATGATGTGCGCCGAGCGGTTGAAGCGCGCCGCGTGGCGGTCCGCCCTGAACAGGCGGATCGTGCCGTCCTCGCCCCGAAACGCCTTGAGGCCGTCGAAGATCGCCTGGCCGTAATGCAGCACCGAGGTGGCGGGGTCGAGGCTCAGCGGGCCATAGGGCTCGATGCGCGGATTGTGCCAGCCCTGGCCTTCCTCATAATTCATGAGGAACATGTGGTCCGTGAGGACCTTGCCGAAGGTCAGGCTGTCATCCGAAGGCTTGGCCTTCGGTGCGGTGTTGCGGGTGATCGGAAAGTCGCCGTTTTTCATGGCGTTGCCTCTGCGCTGGTTTCCTGCCGGGTTTGGACTAGCACGCCCCGACTTATTGGGACAGACATGCTGTCCTGTATTATTTGCCTCAATCGGCGGCGAGCTTGCCCACCGCCTGTTCCTCGGCGATCAGCTTGAGGAAGCCATCGCGCGTCTGTGGCAGCTTGCGGCCCATGATCTGCTCGGCCACCTGGTTGCGCAGCACCTGCGCCGTGCCGCCGGCGATGGCGAACATCCTTGCGTCGCGCAGGTAGCGCTCCATCGGGTTGTCCTTGGAGTAGCCGGCCGCGCCCCAGATCTGCAACGCCTGGTTGGTCACGCGGATCGCCATTTCGCTGGCGAAGACCTTGGCCTGCGCGGCGGCGAGGCGATCGGGGAAGCCGGCCGGGCCGGCGCTGCGGGCAGCGCGTTGGATCAGGGCGCGCGCGGCCTCGATCTCGATGGCCATGTCGGCGAGCATCCAGGCGAGGCCCTGGAACTCGCCGATTGGTCGACCGAACTGCCGCCGCGCACCGGCGCGGGCAAGCGCATGATCCTGCGCGCCGGCGGCGAGCCCAAGTGCCACCGTTGCCGCGCCGACGCGCTGGCCATTATAGGCGTCGATCAGCCGCCCGAAGCCGCGCGACCAGCCACCCGGCGCTCGCAGCACCATCGCGTCCGGCACGACCAGGTCGCGTAACTCAAGCTCCGCCTCGGGCATGCCGCAGAGACCGAGCGAGGGGATGCGCCGTCCCACCATCAGCCCTTCCGGCGCGCCCTCCGCCTCCCGCACCACGAGGAAGCCGCCGATGCCCAGGAAGACGCCCTCCTCCATCACTCGGGCAAAGATCAGGTGCAGGCGGGAGACGCCGCCGCCGGTGATCCAGGTCTTGCGGCCATTGATCACCCATTCACCGCCGCGCTTCACGGCCGTGGTCATCATCTCGGTGGCGGCCGAACCGGCCTCGGGCTCGGTGATGCAGATGGCGGGCTTGTCGCCGGCCAGCACCAGCCCGGCGGCGAGTTTCTTCTGCGCCTCGGTGCCATAGGCCATGATCGCACCGACCGCGCCCATATTGGCCTCGACCGCGATGCGGCCGCATACGGCGCAGGCCTTGGAGAATTCCTCCACCACCAGCACCGCATCCATCACCGACCCGCCCGGCCCGCCCCATTCGCGCGGGATGGTCAGGCCCATGAAGCCGGCCTGCGTCATGCGGGCGACCATGGGCCAGGGGTAGGCGAGGCTGCGGTCGGTCTCCGCCGCCTGGACGGCCGCTTCCCGCGCGACTTCGCGGGCGCGATCCCGCAGGGTGCGTTGCGCCAGATTGAGCCCGTCCATGCCCGTCACTCCCCCAAACGCGCTTCGATCGCCGCGGCGGCGGCCTTGTCGAGCTTCAGCGCCTTGGCCAGCGCATCGAGCCAGGCGCGTTCGGCCGCGCTCAGCGTGCCGGCCCCGGCCACCGCGGCGGCGTAGAGCCGCGCTTTCAGCATGGAATCCGTGGCCTCCCGCGCCAAGGCCTCCACGGTCATGGGCTTGTCGAAATCGGCCAGCACGAAGTCGCGCTCCTCGACCGAAAGGCCGGCGGTGTCGAGTTGCCCCGCGATGGCGCGGCGCTCCGCGGCGTCCAGCGCACCATCGGCCCGCGCCGCGGCAACCATGGCGCGGATCATCAGCAGACCCTCTGCGGCCTCCGCCTCCGGCGCCTCGGGCTCCGGCTCGGGCGCCTGGGGCGGCACAGACCAGGGCGAGGCGCCAGCGTTCGGCATGCGGCGCGGCGGGGCGGGCGGCGGCACGGTCCAGGGAGCAGAGTCACGACGCGGGGCGGGCGATTGGGCCGGCGCTGGCGCCGATTGGCCCTGGCTGCCGCGCATCATCGCCTCGACCGCGACGCCGGCGATGGCGCCGATGGCGCGTCCGAGCTGCGCGTTGCCGCTGCGGCTGTTCATCAGGTTCGGCGCGCTGCGCCGCCGCCGCCGGGGCGGTTGCGCGGCGCCACCGAGCAAAGCGCCCAGAACCCTGCCGAGATCCATTCCTTCGCCTCCCGCGCCACAGAACGCACTTTAGCGCGGTTGCGGCCCCGCAACACCCCCGCGCGCCACGGCCAGCGTGGCCTCGCAGGCCGAACCGCTCTGAACACCGAGCCCGCCGCCGACGGCACCACCCAACGCCTCGGCCAAGCCCAGCAACGTGCGATCCGGGGTGCGCTGGCGCGACAGCAGCGCGCCGAGGCCCGCCGCCGCCGCAGCCGCCGGGTCCACGCCGATGCGCGGGGCGCGCCAGGAGCCCACGATGTTCACCGGCGCGCGGACGGAAATTCGCCCCGGGCGCAAATCCGCGAGCAGTCGCAGCGCCAGTGTTTCCTGCCCCAGATCCACCGTGCCGCCGCCCCCCACCGTGCCAAGCGCACCTTCGAGGTTGAGCGTGGCGAGGCGCAGCACCCCTGCCTCGGCCGGGGCACGCAGCGCGAAGCAACGCACCGCGATGTCGCCCGGCGGCAGCCCACCTGGGGCGAGAGTTTCGAGCACGCCATTCGGGACGCTGCGCAGCGCGTCACGCGACAGCGCCCCATCGACCATCGCCAGACCCAGATGCCCCGCGAGGCTGCCAGCCCATGCACGCGTCTCGGCGCCGACGCCGCGAAGGTCGGCGTTGATCTGCACGGTGCCGAGCAGCCAAGGCGTCGCGCCCACGGCGCGAGTCACCATCGCGAGGTCAAGACCCTCGGACCGGGCAACGACGCGCAGGCTGGGCGGCGAGGCGATGGCGTCGGCCTCGATCTCCAGCGCCAGAGGGCCGGCCGGGGTGGTCGCCGTGAGGGGGGCGATGCGCGCCTTGCCCTCGGCCAGCACCAGCTTCAACGCGATGTCGCGCGTGGTAGCGCCCTGCGTGGTCAGGGCGGCGATCCGCAGATCGAGATCCGCATCCGCCGCGCGGAGGGCCTCGAAGGGGATCGGCAGGCTCGGAATCATCCGTGTCGATGGTGGTGCCGGCGCTGCGGCGGGCGCAGCCGGCGCCGAGGGGGCCGAAACCGGAGCGGGGACGACGCGCAGCGCATCGAGGTCGAGTTTTGCGAACGCCAGCCGCCCCGTGACGGCCGGGCGTGGCGCGCGGCGCAGGTTCAGCGCGCCGGCCAGCTCCAGTGCAGAGCTGGTGAGGGTCAGGTCGGTCACCTCCAGCGCGGCCGGCCCGCCTTGCAGCCGCGCCCCGCCGCGCAGCGCGGTCAGCGCCGGCAGAGGCGAGCCCGCCAGCGGCGAGAGCGCGGCGAGGTCCGGCACTTCCAGCGCCACCAGCACATCCGCGCCATCCAGTGCGCGCCATTGCGCCAGCGCGCCGCGCAGAGTGGCGCGCGCATCGGCAGCACTGAGCGTCAGATCCAGCGGCAAGGCCCCACGCGCCGCGCCGAGCAGGATGCCCGGCGTGCCGAGCTGCCCGGCGAGGCCGATCGGCGTGCCGTCAAGGCTCGCCTCTGCCCGCAGATGAAGAGGCGAATCGAGCGTCGCCGCGCTCGCCTCCAGCGCCGAGAGCCGCAAACCGGGCCGCCAGGTGCCCAGATCGGCTGCGGCGAGGCGCAGCGTCAGGCCACGCAGCGCGTCCGACAGCGTGAAGGCAAGTTCTGCGCTGAGCCCGGCCACCCCGACCCGCGCCACCACCGGCCAGGGCTGCGCGCCGCGGAAGGACATCAGCGGCCCAGTCGTGGCGGCGAGCGTGATCGGCTGGCCGCGAACGCTGCCTTGCGCGGTGAGGCTGGCCGGCCCGCCGAGTGGCGCGCTGGCCTCCAGGCTGGTGATCTCAAGTGTCTCGGCAGCGGCGGCGGGGCCGCTGCGCCAGGCGATCCGCCCGCCTTCCAGCCGAAGCGATTCGAGGGCGAAGGTAAGCGGGCGGCGCGGCTCAGCCGGCGTGCCAGCAGATGGGCTGCCGGGCGCGGCCGCGCGGGTGAACAGCCAATTGCCCCGCCCCTCGGAATCGGGCTCCAACACCAGATCGGGCTGGTCGAGCACCACCCGAGCAATGTCGAGCCGGCGCGAGAGCAGCGGCAGCAGCGCCACCTGAACCTCGACGCGCTCGGCCTGCAGCATCTCGGGGCGACTGCCGCCAGGGATATTCGCCAGCGTTACGCCGCGCAGTTGCAGCGCCGGGCGGAGCGACAAGGCGAGCCGAATCTCCCGCACCGTGAAGGCGCGGCCGGTGGCGCGCTCGACTTCAGCGACCAGGCGTGGGCGCAGTGCTTCCGCGTCGAACAACAGCAGCGCAGCGCCGATCGCCAGGGCCGGCAGGCCGATGACCAGCCCGAGGACCCAGGCGATGCGGCGGTTCATGCGACGCGCCGGGCCTTTGGTGTGCGTGGCGCCTCGAAGCCGAAATAGGCGAAGGTTTCCTTCATGTGTGGCGGCGGCGCGGCCGCCACCTCCAACCAGCCACCGGCCGGGTGCGGCAGGCGCAGCGCGCGGGCGTGCAGGTGCAGCAGGTTCGGCAAATCCTCGAGATGCGCGGCCTGGCCGCCATATTTCCCATCGCCGAGAATTGGGCAGCCCAGCGCCTCGGCCGCATGCACGCGCAGCTGATGCGTGCGCCCGGTCAGCGGCTTCATCTCCAGCCACGCCACGCGGCGGCGCACCGCATCGAGCGTGGAGAAATCGGTGATCGCCTTGGTGCCCTCGGCAGCGCCGGGCTCGGCGGCGGTGGTGCGCTCGCCGCGCGGGCCGCCCTGCTTCACCAGGGACAGGTCGATGCGCCCGGCCGGGGGCGTCGGCTCGCCCACCACAACGGCCCAATAGGTCTTCTCGATGTCGCGCCCGCGAAAGGACCGCGCAAGGTGCGCGGCGGCGGCGGCCGTGCGGGCCAGCACCAGAACGCCGGAGGTGTCCTTGTCGAGCCGATGCACCAGGCGAGGGCGCTCGGCGGAGTCGAACATCAAGGCTTCGAGCATGCCATCGAGGTGCTTGCCGATGTTCGGCCCGCCCTGCACCGGCAAGCCATGCGGCTTGTCGATCACCAGCACGTCCCGGTCCTTGTGGATGACGAGCTTCTGCAGGTTGCGCGCATCGCGTTCATCGATGGGCTTGGGCGTGGGCGGGCGCAGCGCAGCCGGGTTGGGCGTGATCGGCGGGATGCGCACCTGCTGGCCGGGCAGCAGGCGCGTATTCGCCTCCGCACGCTTGCCGTCCACGCGGATCTGCCCGGTGCGCAGCATCTTCTGGAGGGCGCCTTGCGTCAGGCTCGGGATGTGGCGCTTGAGCCAACGGTCGAGGCGGGTTTCGCCATCATCGGCGGCAACCTGTTTCGTCTGGAGTGTCATTGGCGCGTTTTAGCACGAAATCGCTCAGCGGCGCGTCAACCAGTATGCGAGGGCGAAGGCGGCGAGGCCGAGGCCGACCGAGGACAGCACGTAAAGCGCCGCCAGGGCCGGCGAGCGTTCGGCCAGCGTCGCTGTCTCAAGGCTGAAGGCCGAGAAGGTGGTGAAGCCGCCGAGAAAGCCGGTGACGACCAGCAGCCGCGCCTCGCCCTGCAACCCCAGCCCCGCCGCGACGCCGATGGCCGCACTTCCGAGCAGATTCACCGCGAGCGTGGGCCAGGGGAAGGCAGCCGCCGGGATCGCCAGTGAGAGTAGGTAGCGCAGCACCGAGCCCGCCGCGCCACCCAGTGCGACATAAACCACGCCCGTCATTGCCGCGCCTTCCGACGGCGAAGCTGGTCCCACTGCTTCAGGCGCTCGGCCACCGCGGCCTCCGCACCACGATCGGTCGGCCTGTAGAAGCGTTGCGGCGCCATGCCTTCCGGCCAGTAATCGGCGCCCGAGAAACCCTCCTCCGCGTCGTGGTCGTATTCATAGCCCGCCCCATAGCCGAGCCCCTGCATCAGCTTTGTCGGCGCGTTGAGGATGTTGGCGGGCGGCATGAGGCTGCCGGTTTCACGCGCGGCGCGCATCGCCTGCTTGAAGGCTGTGTAGAGCGCGTTGGATTTCGGCGCGGTGCCGAGGTGAACCACCACCTGCGCCAGCGCCAATTCTCCTTCCGGCGAGCCCAGGCGCTCATAGGCCTCCCACCCGGCCAGCGCGATCTGAAGGGCGCGGGGATCGGCCATGCCGATATCCTCGGAGGCGAACCGCAGCAGGCGGCGGGCGATGTAGCGCGGATCCTCGCCACCCGTGAGCATGCGGGCGAACCAGTAGAGCGCCGCATCGGGGTCCGACCCGCGCAATGATTTGTGCAGCGCGGAGATGAGGTTGTAGTGCTCCTCACGATCCTTGTCGTACAGTGCGGCGCGCTTGGCGAGCAGCGCGGCCAGCGACGTGGCGTCGAGCGCCTCGCCGCCGGGCGGCAGGGCCATCAGCTGCTCGACCAGGTTGAGCAGATACCGGCCATCGCCATCCGCCATGCCGATCAGCGCGACCCGCGCCTCCCCGGTGAGCGGCAAGGCGCGCGCCTCCTCCGCCTCGGCGCGAGCCAGCAGCCCCTCCAGCGCGGCATCGTCGAGCCGCTTGAGGACCAGCACCTGGCAGCGGGACAGCACGGCGGCGTTGAGCGCAAAGCTCGGGTTTTCGGTGGTGGCACCGACCAAGGTCACGGTCCCGTCCTCGACCACCGACAAAAACCCGTCCTGCTGGGCACGGTTGAAACGGTGGATTTCGTCCACGAAAAGCAGCGTGCCGCGCCCGTTGGAGCGCCGCGCCCTGGCCTCGTCGAAGGCCCGCTTGAGGTCCGCCACGCCGGAAAACACCGCTGACAGCGCGACGAAGCTCAGCCCCGCCTGCTGCGCCAGCAGCCGCGCGATGGTGGTCTTGCCCACGCCGGGCGGGCCCCAGAGGATGATCGAGGAAAAGCTGCCCCGCGCCAGCATGCGCGTCAGCGTCGCCTCCGGGCCGAGCAGGTGACTTTGTCCCACCACCTCGGCCAGGGACTTGGGCCGCAGCCGGTCAGCCAGCGGCCGGGGGCCCTGGGCCGAGGTGGGTGTTTCGGGATCGGGGGCACCGAACAGGTCGGGAAGGGCCATGCGGCCCACTGTGGCGCCGGGACGGGTTGGCGGGAAGCCGCGCGCTGCGGCATGCTGCGCGCAGCAAAGCCGGAGGATCACGCCATGCCTCGCCTCACACGCCGCGCCGCCCTTGGCCTGC
>JBBSCP010000211.1:0-8339 GCA_038250135.1 Acetobacterales bacterium
ATTCCCCCGCCTGCGATAGGGAAGGCATCAAGGTCCACATCACAACTGCCTGGCTGGTCCGATCGCCGGTGTGCTCGAAGAGCGTGAGGGCGCGGCGCAGCACCGCCACTTCCTCCAGATGCTGTCCCGTCGCGTGAAGGTTCCAGGCCAGGAGCACATTGGCCTTTACCTGCGTGCCTCGATCACCTGCCTTTTCCGCAAGGGCGAGAGCACGATGCGACACGGCCACTGCCTCCTCCAGTTGCTCCATCTCGCCGAGGCTCCAGCTCAGTTGAGTCAGCGCGACCGCCTGCAGCCTTGCATCGCCCGCGGCCCTTGCGACAGAGCCCCGCGCCACCGCGACCGCCTCTGCTGCCTGATCGTGCGTCAAAAGCGCGGCGATCCGATCGTGCGACTCCCGCAACCACGCCGGCAGGTCTCCCGCGCCCTTCTCTGCCCGCCACAGCCGATCCAGCACCGACGCATCCGCCAGCCGCCCCAGGCCGCGCAGCCTTTCGGCCTCCGCCTGCTTCTCCGCCGTGGTGAAGAATCGCGCCAGAAACTCCGCGATCGCCTCCAGCGTGCTCGCCCCCTCGCCGGGGCTCAGATGCCGCTTGCGGTAGTAATGCGCCATCAGCCGGTCGCCGACGCGGTACAACACCTCGGCCGAGCCCGCCGCCCGCTCCCCCACCACCTCGCCGCGCACACGCAATTCCTGGAAGGGGCGGGCGATGTCGGATTGCTCGACGCCCATGCGCCGCGCCACCTCGCTCTGCGTCGCCGGCTCGCCGCCGCGCAGCAGCGTGTCCAGCACGCTTTCGGCCTCGGCGGGCAGATCATCCAGCCGGTGCTTGTAGTAGGGCGCCAATTCATCGACGAGCGCATCCAGCACGGCGGCGGCCGCGATGCTGTCGTTGGAGTCGAGAATGCCCGCCAGCACCGTCGCCATGCGCGGCGAGCCGCCGATGAACTGCGCCACCGCGCGCGCCTTGGCCCGCGTCTCGTCCGACATGGCGTCGCCATGATCCAAGCCACGCAGCTTGCCGAAGAATTCGAGGCAGGACTCCTCCTTCCAGGGGTCCAGCGGAATCACGCCGGTGGCGTGGAACAGCCGCTGTTCGTATTTCGCATCCGCCTGCCGCGTGCTGCTGGCCAGCAGCATCAACCGCCCTTCCGGCCGCGCCAGCCAGGCGCGCAGCCGCGACTGGTCCTGCGGCTTCTTGAACACGCGACGCAGCAGCGCATCGAAATTCTCGACGCTCGCCACCACCACGCCGCCGGTCTCGGGCAGCGCCGCGGCGATGTCCGCCTCCAATGCGGCGACCGATTCCGCCCAGGCCTGCTCGCCATCGCGCTTGCGGGCGATGACGCTGGCTGCGGGGCGGCCGGCCAGCACGCGCCCGATCTCGTCGAGCAGGCGATGCGGCGCGTTCACGTTGCGCTGCTCCTCCGGCAGCATCGCCATGCGCAGCGGCGCGCCGGCCGCCACGCGGGCCTCCAGCGCCGAACGCACCAGCCGGATCAGGAAGGATTTTCCATAGCCGCGCGGTGCGACGAGTTGCAGATGCTGCATCGGTCCTTGCGCCGCATTGCGCTCGATGATGGCGAGGATGCGCTCCACCAGCACCTCCCGCCCCGTGGCGATACGCTTCAGCGTGGCGTCGTCGAGATCATAGGGGCTGAAGCGCGAGATCACGGCCATCAGCGGCGCGCCCGCGGCGTGGCATCGCGCCAGGCGGAGACCAGGCGCGAGGCCGGGCGCAGCGTGCGGCTGCGGCGATCGAAGGTGAGGAAACCTTCCTCCTGCAACAATCGTGCGACCTCGTCCGGATACTCGCATTTCGCCTTGGTCAGCAGCTCATGCAGTTCATCGATGCCAAGCCCAGCCTCCCGCGCATCCACCACGGCATCGATCGCCCGCACCAGATGCCCGCGCATCGGATCGACCTCGCGTTGCAGGCGAAGGTCAAACTGGCTGAAGAATTGATCGGTGAGCTTCGGCTCGAAATGGTTGAGCAGGGCGTCCTCGATCGCCGCCGGAGTCGCCGCACCGCGCAAGGCGGCGGTCAGGAACGCCAGTTGCAGCAGGCCGGCATGGTAATCCGGCACGCCTTGCAGCAGGGCCTCGGTGCAGGCCTCGTTCCAGCCCGAGAGCGATGGCGTATGGCCAGCGACCAGCGCGCGCAGCATCAGGCGCGCCTCATCCAGCGCCAGCGGCGGAATGGTCTCGGCCATCATGTCGTTGAAGGCGCCGGGGTCGAGTTTGTGGCGCAGCGCCAGGCCGCGCAGCCCGATCGAGCCCGCGACCAGAATCGCCACATGCGGCACCGTGCGCCAGTCGCGCAGGGCTGACAGGATATTCCGCGCCGCTGCCGCGCCCCTACCGTCCAGCGCCTTCTCGACGGTGTTCTGGATGAGGAAGGGCAGTTCATCGATGATCAGCACGATGGGTTGCCGATGAGCCTCAAAGCCCTGGCACAGTGCCCGCGACAGCACCGGCCAATACGCGTTCAGGTCCTTCTCCGGGACCGGCACGCCGACGGTTTCCAGCCAGCTTCTGGCGGTTGCCAGCACCGGTTCTGCCATGCCCTTCGCCGTCTCGATACCACGCAGCAACTTCGATTTCAGGTCCGGTGCCGGTAGGTTCCGGAGCAACTGACCGAACAGCCCTTCGAGCCCGCTATCGCCCTCCACCCTCACGCGCGAGACCACGACGCCTTCCGCGGCCAGGCGCCGCTCAACTTCGAGCATCACCGAGGATTTGCCGATCCGGCGAAGCCCGAACAGCGTGTGGCTTTGGCCGCTCTTCAGCGAGGCGACGAGCGGATCCACGATCTCCGGCCGCGGCCAGAAGTGGTCGCCTGACACCTCGGTCCCGTAGTAGGAACGCAGCCTAGACGGACGCGCCACGGAGGTAACCATGTTATGTCTCCCAGAACATATCCGGGAAACTACATAGCCGCACACCAGTTATGTATCAAGACGAATATTCTTGGATTTACATAACTGGCCCTGCCAATCCCTTAGAACCGTCCCTACCCCGCCAGCGCCCTGAACAGGCTCGGCACCTCCGCGCCGCCGAGCAACCCGGGCTCCGCCGTCGCCACCCGCAAAATCTGGTTGAAGAAGATCACGAAGCGGTCGGCGTGGTCTGGCGTGCCGATCGGGTATTGGCGCATCCGCCAATGATTGCGCTCGCCCGTTTGCAGATACATCGCGCCGGCATTGTAGGCGCAGGCCACCGCCGGCGGGTCGAGGCGCGTCTGCGGCGCCTGGGCGCGGATGTACAAGGCGCCGGCCCGCAAGGCGTGCAGCGGCTCGAACAGCAAAGCGCGCGTCACGCGGATCGCAGGCATCATCTGCTGCGCGGTCGAGATCAGCGTCTGCGTGAGGCCGGGCGAGACACGGTTCGGCGTGGCTTCGTCGCTGCGGTAGCCGGGTTCCTCCCGCACCGCGCGGGCAGCCGCGTCACGCGTCGCGAAGCGACTTGTGGCGCCGAGCACCTCGGTGCAGATGGTGGCGACCAACAGCTCGATCGGCACCTCGGTCTCCACCGCGATGGCGCGAAGCTCCGGGCCGAACCACTCGAAGGCGCGCTTCACCGCGAGCGGCGTGCCGGATTGCCCGGGCAGGGGCCTTCCCTCGATCTCGACACCCTGGGGGGTGAGGCGCCAGCGCACGCCGCCGGCAAACACCGCGTGGAATTGCCGCAGCGCGACCAGGTTGCGCGCCAGCACGCCGGCCGCGCCGTTTTCGCGCCGGCTTTCGGCCACCGCGGCGTCAAGCACGGCGCGAGCCTGGGGGGTGGTGGCGCTGCGCACGCTGCCGGCATCGAGCGCCATGAGCAGCGCGGCCCAGGTATCCGGGCCGATCACGCCATCCACTTCGGACATGCCGGCTTTCGCCTGGAAAGCCATTGCGGCGCGGCGCATGGCGGGGCCGAACAACCCGTCGATCACCGTGATCTCTCGCCCCGCGCCCTCGGGATCGGCACGGCGAAGCATGTCCTGCAGTCGGCGCACATCGTCGCCGCGCTGCATGGGTTGCATGTAACGGAAGCTGCGCGGCAGGCGGCGCGCTTCGGCACCCGAAGTGGTCAGGGTCAACGACATGCTAGCCTCCTGCTTTCGCTCGCCGAGGCCGCTACCAGCGAGGACCAGCGCGGGTCGTTCGCGGGCGCGGGGGTCAGCAGCGCGCGGCTTTCGGACAGGGTCGAGCATCTGTTGGCCGCCGGGCCGCAGCCCTCCGCCACCTCGGTCAACCGCGCACTGGCGGCCAGGAAGCGGGCGGATTCGCGCGTCCGGCCGAGGCCATCGGCGGCCTCGCGCAGACCGGCGTTGTCGGAGCAGATGGCAGCGCGGGGCTGAATCTGCCGACGCTCGAACAGCGACCAGGCCAGCGCCTCGCGCCACATATCCCGCTCGTCCGCGGGCGTTACGGCGCTGGCGGCGAGGGCGGCGCGATTGCCCTCGACGGCGCAATCGAGCAGCGACCGGCGCTGCGTGGGCTCGGCGGCGGCCTGCATCCGGCAGCCGCGCGCCCGCAGCGCCTGGCTTTCGGCGCAGACCGCATCGTTCGCGCCGGCGCAGGCGTCGAGCTCCGTGGCGGCCAACGCCGGCCACGCGGCCCGCGACACCTGGTCCTTCATCCGGTCGAGACGCAGGATGGCAGCCGGGCCACGCGTCTCCGGCTGGGTCGCGGGCGAGGCGCAGGCGGCCAGCGCCAGCGAAATAAGGAGCAAGGCTCTCATACCGGGGGCTCCCCTTCGGGCGGCGGTGGCGGCGGCGGCATGTCCTGCGCCGAGGCGCCGGGGTCGGCGTTGGCGACCGGCAGCGCCTCCTCGAGCAGCCGCGGCAGATCGACGGCGATGGCGTTGCCCTGCGCATCCAAGGGCCGGGCGCGGATGAGGGTTCCAGCGAGCAGGCCAAGTCCCTCGATGGCGCCGCCCGCCCCGGCCTCGCGCAGCTTGTCGAGCGTGTCGCGGAAGGCGGCCTGGGATTGCGTGGCGCCGCCGGGCAGCGGCACGGGGCCGGTGCTTTCGCGGTCCAGCTCCTCATCCAGCACGAGGCGGCGGAGCTCGTTCACTGCGTTCTCGGCCTCGATCGGGCTGAGGAAGGCCTCGCCACGGCTGCGCAACAATTCGGTGACGGCGTCGGCGCGGAACAACTGGCCGAGCAGGTCCGCCATCTCCTGCTGCGAGGCGCCCTCGATCTCCGGCTTGAACACGCGGGCCAGGGTGGGCACGCGCGCCAGCAAAACGCGGGCGGCGCCGCCATCCCAGGCCGCTGCGGGGAACAGATCGGGCGTCACAGGGCGGTCGAGCACGCGGGCCATCCAGCGCGTGTAATGTGCGTTGCCGATCCGCCAGGCCTGCCAGGCGCCGAGCACGATGCCGCCCACCACGCCCACCGGCGTCGCGGCACCCAGCATGCCCACAAGCCCCGGCATGCGCATGACCGTGCCGATGGTGCCGAGTGCCGGGGCCAGTGTGGCCGCGAAGCCACCGCCGCCGGTGCGCGACAGCACGAGCCCCGCCGCGCCCAGCGCCTCCGCCACATTGGCCGCCGAGGGGTTGCGCACGGCCTCCTGCACCTGCCCGGCGACGCTTGTGGCGTCGCGCAGCACGCCGAGCGCGGTGCCAAGCCGGTCGGCGATGTCGGTGCCCTCCCCGGCGCGGGCGAGAATGCTCCGCGCGGCCTCGAGCGCATTGCCGATGGTGCCAGCATCGGGCTTGAGCAAGGCAGCCTGCACGGCGGCACCGGCTTGAGCGGCCTCATCCAACACGCCTCCGGCGGTAGCCAGGGTGCCGGAGATGGCGCGCGCTGCGGGGCCGGCGGGCAACATCCCGGCCACGGCCTGGGCGACTGCCAGCGCTTGCTGCGCCCGGGCCTGGAGGGCGAGGATCTGCTTCTGGCCCTCGGCGGTCTCGGCGAGGATGCCGGTGCGTGCATCGGCAACGCGCGTGTCGGCCTGCTGGACCACGGTGTCGCGTTCCTGTGCCACCTCGTCGCGCGCGCGCTCGGCTTGGTGCTTCGCGGTCACCGCCACCTGACGCTGGACCTCGGCCTGTTTCGCCGCGTCCTCCTGCTCGCGCGCCTGGCCCATGAAGGTCTCGGCCTGGCGCCGAAACCCCTCGGCCTCGCCGCCACCGCTGCGGGTGCCGAAATAGAAGCCGAGGATGCCGCCGAGGATGGTGCCGATCTCGCCCGTGCCGCTGAGGCCTAGCGGCTGCTCCAACACCAGCGCCGGCAGCAGGATGCACACGACGAGCAGGGCCAATGCCGCGCGAATGGTGCCTTCGGGCAGCCCAGCCGAGGAGTCGCGGAACAGAGTGATGCGCTCGATACCCGCCCCGCCTTCGATCGAAGGGCCGATCACGCGCATGTAGTCCAGGCGCACATTCCACACCCAACGGCCGACGACGCCGCCGACCAGCACGATGAAGGCGAGGAACCAGTAGCTCAACGGGCGCTGGGTATTGCTCTCGGGCTTCCCCGCCTCCTGCGCAAGGGCGGGCAAGGCCAGGAGCATGAGAGGGATGAGGGGAAGCAGCCACCGCCAAGGGGGTCTTGCTGCTTCGCGGAACACCTGCATCGGCTGTCCATCCTCTCGCGTTAAGGCAAGCTAGTCGAGACAGTAGACCCGAAGCAAGAACAAAATAGGAACTTAGACTGGATCAACAAAATGTTATCCCATCTGGCCTAGAGCAATTTCCGATCGGATGGAATCGTCTGATCGGAATTCTTGCTCTAGAATCAATATGTTATAGAGCACGAAATCCGTCCGAACGGACGGATAGTGCTTTAGTGTCGCGTCTCCCGCCACAGGCCGAGCTTCTGCTGCGCCGCCGCGTCCGAGTAGCCGAACAGCACGAGGTCGGCGGTGGCTTCCAGGGTGAGGCTGGCCCAGGCAGGCACGACCAGCAGGTCGCGCGGCGCGAGGGCGAAATCCTGTTCGCCCACGATGGCCCGGCCGCTGCCCTCGGCCACAACCAGCACCATCGCATCGGTCGCCTGGCGCGGACGGCTGCAAAATCCTTTCGGTAGCAGACGGACATGGGCGGCGATGGTGGGCATCACTGGCCCGCCATCGGCAGGATTGATGAATTCCAGCGCATGGCCGAGATGCGGGTCAGGATCGGCGGTGCGCGCCATGGCGGCCAGGCTCTCGCGCCATTCGGCATAGGGGTAGTGGAACAGCGGCAGGCCGTGCGGGCGGCGCGCGCCAGCGCTGCCGGCGAAGGGGCGCAGGTTGCGCCCATAGCGCGCTGCGGTGTCACCGGGTGGGGCGGTCTCGGGGTGGGCCAGGGCGCCTTCGGGCAGGCGTTCGGCGAAGCTGGCGGCGAAGTGGCGAACAGTGGGGATGTCGAGACCATCGAGCCAGATCATCGGCGCACCGCTCTCATTGCCGTGGTCGTGCCATTGCCAGTTGGGGGTGAGGACAAGGTCAAAGGGCCGCATCACGGCGCGTTCGCCGTCGAGCGCGGTGAAGGCGCCATCGCCCTCCATGACGAAGCGCAGGGCGCATTGCGTGTGTCGGTGGCAGGGTGCGACCTCGCCAGGGAGGATGAGCTGAAGGCCGGCATAAAGGCTTGTCGTAACTGAGGAGGTGCCCGGCAGGCCGGGATTCTCCAGGATCAGAACGCGGCGTTCTGCTTGCTCCGCGGTGATGAGATCCCCGGCGCGGAGCAGGTGGTTGCGGGCTACGTCATAGGACCAGCGATGCGCCTGGACGGGCGAGCGCGGCGTGGGCGTGACAAGCGCGTGCAGCACTTCCCAAAGCGGGAATAGGTGCTGCGGTGCCATCTCTGCATAGAGGGCCTGGAGCAGGGTTTTTGGGCCGTTGGTCGGGAGGCCGTCATTCATCGCCTGTCTCCTCCGGGACTATTGAGTGGAGGGTAGAGGAAGCCGGATGGCGGCGGGAGGCCTCCTGGGGCTTCCTTTTTTTGCCTGGTTTCGCTAAGACGATGGCGTTGGACCCGTAGCTCAGCTGGATAGAGCGCTGCCCTCCGAAGGCAGAGGTCGAAGGTTCGAATCCTTTCGGGTCCGCCAATTTATCAAAGGGTTAGCCGGTGGCTGACCCGGAACAAAATACGCCGGGGTCACACCGGGGTCATGGCGGGGCGCTGTTGGCACCCCGCCCCTTCCCGGCTGGGTCTTAAGCGCCCGCAACACGGTAGACCGTGTAGGAACCTCGGCTTCCCGCGCGATTCGGGCCGACTTGGCGAATTCGCTCCACCACCTCGACCGTGATCCCCTTCTTTTTCAGACCGGCGAAGAAGCCGCGGACGGTGTCCTTGCCGCAGCCGGTGGCTTCGCCGAACTGCGCGACCGTGACGCCCTCCGGTCGGCGCAGCATGG
>JBBSCP010000212.1:0-8248 GCA_038250135.1 Acetobacterales bacterium
ACGGCGCTGGACGTGACGATCCAGGCGCAGGTGCTCGGCCTGCTCGCCGATCTGCGCGCGAAGCACGGCATGGCGGTGCTGTTCATCACGCATAATCTCGGCGTTGTCGCGCAGATCGCGGATCGGGTCGCGGTGATGTATGCCGGCGAGATCGTCGAGCAGGGGCCGGTCGGCGCGATCTTCGACCGGCCGCACCATCCCTATACGCGCGCCCTGTTCTCGGCGATTCCGCGGCTCGACCAGCCGGGCCAGGCGCTGAGCGCAATCGGCGGGCGTGTGCCGCCGCTCGATGCGATGCCGCCGGGCTGCCGCTTCGCCGCGCGCTGCCAGATGCGCCGCGCGGGGTGCGAGCAGGAACAGGTTCTGGCAGAAGTAGCACCGGCGCATGCGGCGCGCTGCCATGTGGCAACGGGGGCGATGATCGCGTGCTGACAAGACTGCTCGACCAGGATCGCGTGGCGATCGTGCTGCAGGTCGATGGCGTGGGGATCGAGGCGAAGCAGGGCGATACGCTGCTGACGGCGATGCTCGCCGCGGGGCTGGGATATGTGCGGACCTCCGAGTTCGGCGATGGCGGGCGCGCGGGATTCTGCTGGATGGGTGCCTGCCAGGAATGCTGGGTGGTGGTGACCGAACAAGGGCTGCGGCGCGCCTGTTCGACGCTTGCCGAAGCCGGCATGGAGGTGGTGCGGCGATGAGTGCGAGCGTCGTTGTCGTCGGTGGCGGGCCTTCGGGAATCCGCGCGGTGGAGCAGTTGGTGAGTGCCGGGCTGCGTCCTGTCTGGATCGAGGAATCGGCCGATGGCGGCGGGCGAATCACGCAGCGCCCGCCGGCCGGTTTCAAGCGCGATGCGCGGGCACTCTATGGCGCCGATGCCGGGCGCGCACGGCGGCTGCATGGCACGCTCGACGCGCTGAAATCTCGCTGCGATTGGCGGCCTGACACGCTGGTGTGGAACATCCGCCCGCGCGAGCGCGTGCTGCACTTGCTGCAAGGTGGCGGCCAGCAATCCGAGCTGCGCTACGACGCACTGATCCTGTGCACCGGCGCGATGGACCGCGTGGTGCCGATGCCGGGCTGGACGTTGCCGGGCGTCACCACGCTGGGCGGCGCGCAGGTGGCGCTGAAATCGCAGGGCGTGGCCATTGGCGCGAAACCGGTGCTGATGGGCACGGGGCCGTTGCTGTGGCTCACCGCCCTTCAATACGCCAAGGCCGGCGCGATGCCCGCGCTGGTGCTCGACACGACCGACACGCTGACCAAGCTGCGACATCTGGGCGGCTTGCTCGGCAATCTGCCGACGATGTTGCGCGGCATCGGCCTCAACCTCGGCCTGCGGCTGCGCGGCGTGCCCATGGTTGAGGATGCGACGCCCATCGCGATCGAGGGTGACGGCGCCGTGCGGTCGCTGCGCTGGCGCGATGGTGCGTGGCGCGAGCATGTCACGCCCTGCGATGCCGTCGCGATGGGCTGGGGGCTGAAGCCGGAAGCTCAGCTTGCCGATCTCGCCGGCGTGCCCTTCGACTTCGACGCCACGCAGCACAATTGGATTGTGCGTCGCGACGCCGCGGGGCGCGCGCCGGTGGCGGGCGTGTATCTCGCCGGCGATGGCGCGGGCATCGGTGGTGTCGAGGTGGCGGAGCTTTCGGGAACGCGCGCCGCACTCGCGCTGCTGGCGGATCACGCGCTGCCGGTGGATGCGGTGATGGTCCGGGCGCTGGACATGAAGCTCGCCGCCGAGGCGCAGTTTCGCCAGGCGCTGGAGCAGAGCTTCCCCTACCCGGCAAAACTCGCGCGCCGCATGCCGGATGCGACGCTGCTGTGCCGCTGCGAGGCGATCACCGCGGGCGAGTTGCGCGCCGCCGCGGCCGCCGAAGCGCCCGAGATCAACCGCGCCAAGGCGTTTAGCCGCGTTGGCATGGGACGCTGCCAGGGGCGCGTGTGCGGCCCGCCCGCCGCTGAGGTCCTGGCGGCCGCACTCGGCGTCGAGGTGCAGGCGGTGGGCCGCCTGCGTGGCCAGCCACCCGTCAAACCAATCCCCGTGCAACAGGTGCCGGCATGATCTGCGACGCAGATGTGGTGATCATTGGCGGCGGCGGCGCGGGCTGTTCGGCGGCGCTGCACCTCGCGCAGCGCGGGGCCGATGTGGTGCTGCTCGAACGCGGGTTGATCGGCGGGCAGGCCACGGGCGTGAACCATGGCGGCGTGCGCCAGCAGGGCCGCCACCCGGCCGAGTTGCCGCTCGCCATCAAGTCCCGCGCCATCTGGGGGCGGATGCGCGAGCTCACCGGCACCGATGCCGAGTTCGATCCCTGCGGCCATCTGAAACTCGCACGCAGCGAGGTGGAGGAGGCCGAGTTGCTGCGCTGGAACCAGATGGCCGCGCAGTATGGCCTCAGGCCGCGCATGATCGGCCGCAACGCGATCCGCGCCGACCATCCCTATTTCGGCGCGCAGGTCGTCGCGGGCAGCCTGCTGGAGGAGGATGGCAGCGCCAATCCGCGCCTGCTCGCCCCCGCCCTCGCCCGCACCGCACGCGCGGCCGGGGCGAGCCTGCTGGAACACCACGCGGTGGCGGATATCGCGCATGATGGCGCGCGGTTCGTCATCACGGCGAATGGCACGAGTTTCCGCACGCCGATCCTGCTCAACTGCGCCGGCTTCTGGGGCGGTGAGATCGCGAAACGATTCGGCGAGCCCGTGCCGGTCGAGCCGCTGCACCCCAACATGCTGGTGACGGAACCGCTGCCCTTCTTCTGCCAGCACAATGTCGGCGTGGTCGGCGGCGATGTGTATCTGCGCCAGATTGCCCGCGGCAACGTCATCTTCGGCGGCGGGCGTGGTGAGGGCGACGCCTCGGTGCCAGTCACGCGCCCGCGCCCCGACGCCGCCTTCGCTGCGATGACGCGCGCCATCGCGCTGATCCCGCGCCTCGCCGAGGCGATGGTGATCCGCAGTTGGACTGGCATCGACGGGCAGATGCCCGATGTGCTGCCGGTGCTCGGGCCGTCACGCACCACCAAGGGCTTGATCCACGCCTTCGGCTTTTCGGGGCATGGCTTCATGCTCGGCCCGGGCGTCGGGGCGGTGCTGGCGGAGCTGGTGCTGGACGGCAAGACCGACGTGAAGCTGGAAGCGTTCGACATTGCGCGCTTCGCGCGTCAGGATGCCGGCGACGATGTGTGGAAAACCAGACTTTAACGGGAGAAGCATGATGGGTGGATGGCGGGCGGCGCTGCTGGGCAGCGCGATGGCTTTGGCGAATGTGTTCGGCGCGCAGGCCCAGACACCACAAGCCACGGGACCGACCTTGCGCGTCGGCATGGCGGCGCAGGATGTCGGGCGGCTCGACCCGCATTTCGCCGTCTCGACCATCGATCGTGTCGTCGTCGCGTGGATGTTCAACGGCCTCGTGCGCTTCAAGCCCGGCTCGATCGACCCCGCCGAGATCGAGCCCGACCTTGCCGAGCGCTGGGAGAGCAGCGCGGATGGCAAGACCTGGACCTTCCATCTGCGCCGCGGCGTGCAATTCCATGGCGGCTTCGGCGAGCTGACGGCCGAGGATGTGGTGTTCAGCCTGCGCAAATCCGGCACCGCCGCAACCAGCGCCTTCGCCGCCGATTACCGCGCCTTCGAGACCATCGAGGCGGTTGATCCCTACACCGTGCGCATCGTGCTGCGCGAGAACGTGCCGAGCCTGCTCGGCATCCTGACGAACTACGCTGGCGGCTACATCGTCTCCCGCCGCGCGGTGCAGGAACGCGGCGATACCTTCGTGCGCAGCCCGATCGGCACCGGCCCCTTCGCGCTCGATCGCGTGACGCCGAACCAATCGGCCGAGCTTGTCGCGCATGCCGGGTATTTCCGCGGCGCGCCGCAGATCGGGCGGATCAGCTACCGCTTCATCCCTTCCGACGCCTCGCGCGATCTGGCGTTCCTGAACCGCGAGCTCGACCTGAATTTCGGCCGCGCCGACCAGACCTGGATCAACCGCACGCGCCAGATTCCGGGCATCACGGTGGATGTGTTCGAGCCCACCGAGCTCGCCATCCTCAACCTCAACACCTCGATACCGCCCTTCAACGACATCCGCATCCGCCAGGCGGTGGCGCATGCGGTGAACCGGGCGGAGCTGGTGCGCTTCCGTGGCCAGGATGTGAGCCGCGAGGGGCAAAGCCTCGTGCCGCGCGGATATCTTGGCTTCACCGCCGATGTGCCGCTGCTGCCATTCGACCAGGCGCGCACCCGCGCCTTGCTGGCGGAAGCGGGCCACCCGAACGGCATCACCATCCGCGTCATCCACACGCAGCTGCCGGAGATGCTGAACATGATGCAGGTGGTGCAGCAGCAGCTGCGCCGCGCCGGCATCACGCTGGATCTGCAAGTGGTGGAGCACGCGACCTTCCACCAGCAAATCCGCCAGAACCTTTCGCCGCTGGTCTATTATTCCGCGGCACGCTTCCCGACCGCGGACATCTACCTGACGCAATTCTTTCACGGCCGCTCACGCGTGCTGACGCCGACGGCGGTGACGAATTTCTCGCATTGCGACCAGGCCGACAGCCAGATCGACGCGGCACGGGTCAGCACCAACCTCGACGAGCAAAAGCGGCTCTGGGCCGAGGCTCAGCGCATGCTGGTGCAGAATGTCTGCGGCGTACCGCTGATCGAGACGCTGCTGGTGTTCGCGCGGCGCGACAACCTCGACTACGGCTATCAGCTGCGCGGTTCCATGTCGCTCGGCCCGCTGATCACCGAAGCGTCGCGGTTGCGTTGAACCGGGGCGCGCCGGGCGTATGATCCACTTCATCGCCCGGCGCCTGCTGGCGGCAGTGCCGACTCTGCTCGCGGTGTTGACGCTGGTCTTCGTCATCGTGCGCATCGTTCCAGGCGATCCGGCGCTGGTGATTCTGGGCGACCAGGCCACGCCGGAAGCGGCGGCCGCGCTGCGCACGCGGCTCGGCCTCGATCGTTCCTTGTGGGCGCAGTATTTCGCCTTCATCGGCGATGCGCTCCAGGGCGATTTCGGCGTCTCCATGGTCACCGGGCGCTCGATCATGGCGGAGGTCGGCGCGGTGCTGCCGCACACCATCGACCTGACGCTGGCTGCGATGGTGTTCGGCGTGGCGGTCGGCGTGCCGGTGGGCATCTGGGCGGCGCTGCATCGCAACGGCGTCATCGACGTGATGGCGCGGCTGATCTCGCTGATCGGCCTGTCCTTCCCGGTCTTTGTCTCCGGCATCTTTCTTCTGTTGGCCTTCGCGCTGCATTGGCGAATCTTCCCCGTGATCGGTAGCGCGAACCTCGAGGATTACGGCGACAGGCTGCACAAGCTGATCCTGCCCGCGATCGCGCTCGGCCTGGTGATGGCGGCCTACATCACGCGCGTGACGCGCAGTGCCATGCTGCAAGCGCTCAGCGAGGACTACATCCGCACCGCGCGCGCCAAGGGCGTGCCGTGGCGGCGCGTGGTGTGGGTGCATGGGCTGCGCAACGCTTCCATTCCCATCGTTACCGTGGTGGGACTCTATGTCGGCATCCTGCTCGGCAATTCGGTGCTGACGGAGATCGTCTTCAACCGGCCGGGCCTGGGCAAAATCATCGTCGGCGCCTTGAACCAACGCGACTATACGATGTTGCAGGGGCTGATGGTGATCTACTGTTTCCTGATCGTGGTGGTAAACCTCGTCACCGATCTGCTCTACGGCGTGCTCGACCCACGGGTGAAATCGGCATGAGCGAAATAATTCTCGCCGCGCCGCCGCCCGCCTGGAAGCGCGCGCTGGCCAAGGCGCGCAGCAACCCGACCACCGCCGCGGGCGCGCTGATCTGCCTGATCATCATCGTCTCCGCCGTGTTCGCCCCCTGGCTCGCGCCCTATGACCCGACCGAGCAGGACATCATGAACCGCCTGCAAGCGCCGGGCGGCGAGTTCCTGCTTGGCACCGACCAGTTCGGGCGCGACATCCTCTCGCGCCTGATGTGGGGCGGGCGGATTTCGCTCACCGTCTCGCTCGGCGCCATTGCCGCGGCCATGGTGATCGGCGGCGTCATCGGCATGGTCTCGGGCTATGTCGGCGGCAGGTTCGACCTGTTCGTCATGCAGGTGATGGATGTGCTGCTCTCCTTCCCCTCGTTGATCCTCGGCCTGATCGTGGTGGCGCTGCTGGGGCCTGAGCTGGTGAACCTCGTTGTTGCCATCGCGCTCACCGCCATCGCGCCCTTCGCGCGCGTGGCCCGCGCACCGACGATGGCGCTGAAGGAACGCGCCTTCGTCGAGGCCGGGCGCGCGCTGGGATTCAGCCACGTCCGCATCCTGTTCGGCCACATCCTGCCGAACATCCTCTCCGAGGTGATGGTGATGGGCACGCTGTGGCTCGCCACCGCGGTGCGTGTCGAGGCGTCGCTGTCCTTCATCGGGCTCGGCGTGAAGCCGCCGACGCCGACCTGGGGCGGCATGACGCGCGACGGGTTCGAGAACATTCTCGACGCGCCCTGGCTCGCCGTGTTTCCCGGCATCGCGATCCTGCTGCTGGTCTTGGGGCTGAACATGGTGGGCGACGGGCTGCGCGACGCCACCGACCCGAAGCTGCGCAATGAGTGAGGCGTCGGCTGACCGGAGGGCCGAAGGGCCCAGAGGTCTGAATCCGCCGCCCTCCGCGGAGCCGGTCCTGGTCGTGGAAGGCCTGCGCAAGCACTTCGTCTCGCGCAAGGGTTTTCCGCGCGCCCGCACCGTCACCGTCCGCGCGGTCGAGGACATTTCCTTCCGTATCCATGCCGGCGAGGCCTTCGGGCTGGTGGGCGAAAGCGGCTGCGGCAAATCCACCGCGGCGCGGGCGCTGCTGCGCCTGATCGAGCCCGATGCGGGGCGTGTCACCTGGAAGGGCGAGGATGTGCTGGCCGCACGCGGGGCCGCCTTGAAGGCGCTGCGGCGACGCATGCAAATCGTGTTCCAGGATCCCTACTCCTCGCTCGACCCGCGGCAGACCATCGGCGCCGCGCTCGTCGAGCCGATGCGCGTGCACGCGCTCGCCGAGGGTGCCGAGGCACGCCGCCGCGCGGGCGCGCTGCTCGAGGAAGTCGGCCTGCCGCCGGCGGCGCTGGATCGCTTCCCGCATGAGTTCAGCGGCGGGCAGCGCCAGCGCATCGGCATCGCCCGCGCGCTGACGGTCGAGCCCGAATTGATCGTCGCCGACGAACCCGTCTCGGCGCTCGATGTCTCGGTGCAGGCGCAGGTGCTGCTGCTGCTGCAGGAGCTGCGCCGGCGCCGTGGCCTCGCCTTCCTGTTCGTCAGCCATGATCTCTCGGTCGTGCGCTGGTTCTGCGACCGCGTCGCGGTGATGTATCTCGGCCGCATCGTCGAGGAAGGCCCCGCCGGGCGCGTGCTGGCCAACCCGCTGCACCCCTATGCGCAGATGCTGCGCGATGCCTCGCCCGTTCCGGACCCGTCGCGCCGGGGTATCCTGCCGCGCATCATCGGCGAGATCCCGAGTGCCTCGAACCCGCCGCCCGGCTGCCCCTTCCACCCGCGCTGTCCCCAGGCGATGCCTGTCTGCGCGCGCGAGGTGCCGCGCTGGACCGAAGCGCCGGGCACGTCACAGGGTGGCGTCGCCTGCCACCTGCACGGGTAGGCTGCTACCCGCCCCAGCGCCACCAGGCTTCCGGCAGCGCCGCTGCCGCCGCTTTTGCCGAGGCGGCATTCGGAAAAAGCCCAAAGCACGTCGCGCCCGAGCCGCTCATCCGCGCCAGCAGGCATCCCGGCTGCGAGGCGATGGCGGCGAGCACCTCGGCGATCGACGGGCAGAGCGCGATGGCGGCGTCCTGCAGATCATTGCCGAGCGGCCGCAGCCAATCGGCCAGCGCCGCCGCATCTGGCAGCGCCTGTGGCATCGTCGCAGGCGCCGAGAACCCGGCCTGGCGCGCCCGAAACACTGCCGGCGTCGCCAAGGCGAGGCGCGGATTGGCGAGTAGCAACCCATACGTCGGCAGGTCCGGCGCCGCCGAGAGCGCCTCCCCCACCCCCTGCATCCGCGCCGGGTGGCTTGCCAGGCAAACCGGCACATCGGCGCCAAGCCTGCCCGCCAGCGCCGCCAGATCGAAACCCGTCACGCCCCAGAGCCGCGCCAGCCCGCGCAGCGCCGCGGCGGCATCGGCCGAGCCGCCACCGATGCCGGACGCCACCGGCAGATGCTTCTCCAGCGCGAGTGCCGCGCCAGCCTGCACCCCCGCCGCCTCGGCCAGGGCACGG
>JBBSCP010000213.1:0-8234 GCA_038250135.1 Acetobacterales bacterium
GCGGGAAAAGTCTAACTGCTTCAGAATTAGTTTGACAACCTTATCTGTATTAGCGGAGCGTTAGTATGTCCGAGAAGGATGGCGCGCCGCAAACGGTGGCCACAAGGGAGGAAAGCCGCATGACGGCGCGACGCAGCTTGCCCGTATTGATCTTAGGTTGCGCCCTGGCGCTTGGCGCGGCGGGCGAGGTGGCGGCGCAGGCACAGCCGCGCGGCGAGCCGCCCATTCTGGCGCCACGCGTCGCGCGCGGCGAACTTCCGCCGCTGGCCGAACGTGTCGGCCGCCAACCCGAAATTGTCACGCCACTCGAGCGCGTGGGTGTGCATGGCGGGCGGCTGCGCTTCGGCCTGCGCGGCAGTTCCGACCAAAATCACATCCTGCGCATCGTCGGGCCGCAGGGCTTGGTGCGCTGGGATCCGCAATACACGCGCGTCGTGCCCAATGTCGCGCGCGCGTTCGAGGTCAGCGAGGATGCGCGCGTCTTCACCTTCCACCTGCGCGAGGGAATGCGCTGGTCGGACGGGGCGCCCTTCACCGCCGACGATGTCGTGTTCAATATGAACGACATCGTGCTCGCCGGCGCGTTGGCGCCGACGCCGCCACGCTATCGAACGGGCACGGAGAATGTCCGGGTGGAGAAGCTCGGCCCCCATACCGTCCGTTTCACGTTCCGCGAATCCAACGGCGATTTCCTTGCCGAGCTTGCCTCGCCGCTCGGCCAGCACCCCGTGCTCTACGCTAGGCACTATTGCGGCCAGTTCCTGCCGCGCCACAACCCGAACGTCGCGGAGCTGGTGCGCGCGGCGAATGCGGCGGACTGGCAGAACCTGTTCCTCGCGCGCTGCGGTGACCTCGAGATCCCCTCGCGCTGGGGCAATCCCGACCGGCCGACACTCGACCCGTGGGTGGTGCGGGAGCCTTATGTCGGCGGCGCCACGCGCGTGGTGATGGCGCGCAACCCCTACTTCTGGCAGGTGGACACGGCTGGAAACCAGCTGCCCTACATTGATGAGCTGTTCGCGCCGATCGCGCAGGACGTGCAGAGCTTGGTGCTGGAGGCGATCGCCGGCCGGATCGACTTCCAGATTCGCCATCTGGACACCGCCGCCAACCGCCCCGTGCTGGCGCAGAACCGCGAGCGCGGAAACTACCGGTTCGTGGAGGCGGCGCCCGTCGGCGGCACCAACATGGTCATCAACCTCAACCTGACCCACAAGGATCCGGAGTGGCGGCGCATCTTCAACACGCGCGATTTCCGCGTGGCGCTCTCGCACGGCATCGACCGCAAGCCGATCATCGAAACCGCGCTGCTCGGCGATGGTGAGCCCTGGCAGAACGGTCCCTTCGAAGACCACCCGAACTTCCATCGCCGGCTCGCGACCCAGTTCCTCGACCACAATCCCGCCGAGGCGAACCGGTTGCTGGATGCGATGGGCTTGCGACGCGGCCCTGACGGGATGCGTCTGTTGCCCTCCGGCCGGCCGCTGCGCTTTCGCATCGACGTGATCCCGACGCTGCAGCCTGAGCAGGTTGATATGTTGCAGCTGATCAGCCAGCAATGGCGCCGGATCGGAGTGGCGATGGACGTCAACGCGCTGGAGCGCACCTTCTTCTTCCAGCGCACATCCGAGGGGAACGATCACGACGCGGCCGTTTGGGGCGGGCAGTCCAGCTGGGTACCGGGCGAGATCCCGCAGCAGATCGTGCCGGTGCACCATGACAGCCGCTGGGGCATCCCCTGGGTGCAGTGGTACCGCTCGGGCGGGGCGCAGGGCGAGGAGCCGCCGGCCTCGATCCGCGAACGCATGCGGCTCTACGACCAGGCGCGCGCAACGGTCGAGCCGGAGGCACGGCGCGCGCTGATGCTGCGCATCGCCGACATCGCGGCCGACGAGTTCGAGGTGTTCAGTGTCAGCAAGGCGCTGCCCTCCTACGGGATCGTGGCAAGTGGCCTGGTCAACGTGCCGCAATCGATGCCGGCGTCATGGTTCTACCCGACGCCTGCACCGACGCAGCCGCAGACCTGGTTCTGGAGCACGCCGCAACGCCGCGCACCCGGGCGCTAGCGCATGCTGCTCGCCTACATCGTCCGACGCATCCTGTGGACAGTGCCCTTCCTGGTCGCGGTGTCCCTGGTCAGCTTTGCATTGATCCAGGCTCCGCCCGGGGACTATCTGACAAGCTTCGCCGCGACGCTGGCCGCGTCCGGCGATGACGTTGATGTCGGGCGGCTCGATGCGCTGCGCGAGCGCTACGGGCTCGGTCAGCCGTTCCTCATCCAGTATTGGCGTTGGATATCCGGTGTGCTGCGCGGCGATTTCGGCATCAGTTTCGAATGGCAGCAGCCGGTGTCAGAACTGATCTGGGAACGCATGGGGCTTTCGGTGTGCCTTGCACTCGGCACGCTGCTGTTCACCTGGGCGGTTGCCTTTCCAGTCGGCATCTACTCCGCGGTCCGGAAATACTCGATCGGCGATTATGTGGCGACCAGCTTCGGCTTCATCGGGCTCGCCCTGCCAAACTTTTTGATCGCGCTGGTACTGATGTATATCGGTGTCGTCTATTTCGGCGCCGATGTCAGCGGTCTGTTCTCCGAGGAGTACCAGAACGCCCCCTGGAGCTGGGGCAAGGTTGGCGATCTGCTCACGCATCTCTGGATTCCCGTGCTCATCCTCGGTACCTCATCCAGCGCGAGCCTGATCCGCATCATGCGCGCGAACCTGCTGGATGAATTGCACAAACCCTACGTCGTGACGGCGCGCGCCAAGGGCTTGCCGGAGCTCACGCTGCTGCTGCGCTACCCTGTGCGGCTGGCGCTGAACCCGTTCGTCAGCACCATCGGCTGGGCCTTCCCGCAGCTGATCTCTGGCGCGGTCATCACCGCCTTCGTGCTGTCTCTGCCAACCTCGGGCCCGCTGCTGCTGCAGGCGCTGCTGGCGCAGGACATGTACCTCGCCGGCGCCTTCATCCTCCTGCTGTGCAGCCTGACGGTGGTGGGCATGCTCGTCTCCGACATCCTGCTCGCGCTGATCGATCCACGGGTTCGCTACCAATGAGCGTCGCCGTCACCGACCCGCGGGAGAACCGCACCGCCGAACAGGCGTCGCAGTGGAAGCTGATGTGGTGGGCCTTCCGCCGACATCGGCTGGCACGGTGGTCGCTGTATATCGTGCTCGGACTCTACCTGATCGGTGCGCTGGCTGAATTCTTCGCGCCCTTCGACCCGAATGCGGCGAGCGGACGCAACACCTTCCACCCGCCGCAGGCAATCCATTTCATCGACACGGCTCCTGACGGGTCATGGACCATCGGCCCCTGGGTGCAGGGCCACCGCCTCGTGCGTGACCGCCTGACGCTGGAGCAGACTTTCGTTCCCGATCCGGACCGCAAGATCCAACTGGCCTTCTTCGGCCGAGGCGAGCCGACGTTGCTCGCCGGCTTGATCCCGATCGAACGCCGCTTCCTCGCGCCCGTCGATCCGGCCGAGCGGTTCTTCCTGTTCGGCGCCGACCGCCTCGGCCGCGACATGCTGAGCCGCGTCATCCACGGTACGCGCATCTCGCTCTCGATTGGCCTGGTAGGCGTGATGATGAGCCTGTTGCTCGGTCTCACCCTGGGCGGAATCTCGGGCTATTTCGGCGGCGTGGTGGACATGGGCATCCAGCGGGTGATCGAGTTCATCCTCTCACTGCCGACGATTCCGATCTGGCTCGCGCTGACCGCCGCGCTGCCGCAGGACTGGTCGCCGCTCACGCGCTACTTCGCCATCACCATAATCCTCTCGCTCGTGACCTGGACCGAACTGGCCCGCGTGGTACGCGGCCGGTTCCTCGCACTGCGCAGCGAGGATTTCGTCACCGCCGCGCGGCTCGACGGGTGCAGCCAGGGCCGCATCATCGCGCGCCACATGCTGCCTTCGCTCGCATCGCACGTCATCGCCTCCGTGACGCTCGCCGTGCCGGGCATGATCCTGGCGGAGACCGCGCTCTCCTTCCTGGGCCTCGGGCTGCAGCCACCGATCATCTCCTGGGGCGTGCTGCTGAAGGAAGCCCAGAACATCCGCTCCATCGCGCAGGCGCCCTGGCTGTTCGTTCCAGGTGCCGCGGTCTGCATCGCGGTGCTGGCACTCAACTTCCTGGGCGACGGGCTGCGCGATGCTGCCGACCCCTACGCGCAGGAGGGCCGGTGAGCGCGCTCGATTTTCAGCACGCTGGCGCCGCTGTCGGCGTGGACGCGACGGCGCCGGTCATTCTCGAGGTTCAGGGCCTCGTCGTTGAGTTTCCGTCCCGCCACGGAGTATTCCGTGCGGTGGACGGCGTGGACCTGGTCCTGCGGGCGGGCCGCACGCTAGCGGTCGTGGGCGAGAGCGGCAGCGGCAAGAGCGTCACGGCACGGGCAATCCTACAGATCCTTGACCAGCCCGGCCTCATCGCCGCCGGCCGCGTGTTGCTGCACCGCCACCACACCGCAAAGGGCGCGAATGCGAGCGGCGCGGAGGAGGTGATCGACCTTACCGCGATGCCGCCGCGCAGCGCCGCAATCCGCGCGATCCGCGGCCGTGACATCGCGATGATCTTCCAGGAGCCGATGAGCTCCCTATCGCCGGTGCACACCATCGGCGCGCAGATCATCGAGGCGATCCGCCTGCACAATCGGCTGGACCGCAAGGCCGCGCGCGCACGCGCCATCGACCTGCTTCGACAGGTGGAGATTCCGCGCCCGGAGACGGCGGTGGACCGCTATACCTTCGAGTTCTCCGGCGGCATGCGACAGCGTGCGATGATCGCGATGGCGCTGGCCTGCAATCCCGCCGTGCTGATTGCCGACGAGCCGACTACCGCGCTTGACGTCACGACACAGGCCGAGATCCTCGACCTTATCCGCCGCCTCCAGGCCAGCCATGGCATGGCCGTGATGCTCATCACCCACGACATGGGCGTGGTGGCCGAGATGGCCGACGAGGTCGCCGTGATGCGCCACGGCAAGGTCGTGGAGCGCGGCACCATCCTCGACGTGTTCGAGCGCCCGGAGCATTCCTACACGCGAATGCTGCTGGATGCCGTGCGCTCGCTGGAACGGCCCTCGCCGCGACGCCTCGCGATGCGGGCCGCGAAGCAGCCGGGCGCGCCGATCCTGCAGATCGAGGGCCTGCGGAAGGTGTTCCAGGGCCAGCGCCGCATGTTCCGCCGCGCCCCGGCGCCGCTCGCCGCGGTGGACGACGTAACGCTCTCGCTGCGTGCCGGCGAGACGCTCGGTGTGGTGGGCGAGAGCGGGTCGGGAAAGACTACGCTCGGCCGCTGCGTGCTCGGTCTGTTCGAGGGGCTCGGCGGCAGGATCGTCTATGCCGGCCGTGACGGCACGCAGCGCGACCTGCTGGGGCTGAGCGAATCGCAGTTGCGGCCACTCCGGCGCGAGATCCGCATGGTCTTCCAGGACCCATTCTCCAGCCTCAATCCCCGAATGACGGTGGAACAGATCGTCGGCGAGCCAATGCTGGTGAACGGCTTGCACAGCGGCGCCGCGTTGCGGTCGCGCGTGGCGGAGCTGCTGGATATGGTCGGGCTGCCGGCCTCGGCGATGGAGCGCTACCCGCACGCCTTTTCCGGTGGCCAGCGGCAGCGCATCGGCATCGCACGCGCCATCGCGCTCGACCCGCGGGTCATCGTGGCGGACGAGCCGACCTCGGCGTTGGATGTCTCGCTGCGCAGCCAGGTCCTCGACCTCCTCCTCGACCTGCAGGAGAGGCTCGACCTCTCCTTCATCTTCATCAGCCACGACATCGGCGTGATTCGCTACTTCTGCGACCGCGTCGCGGTGATGTACCGCGGCAAGGTCGTCGAGGTGGGAGAGACCGAGGCGGTCTGCACCGCGCCGCAGCATGCCTATACCCGCGCACTGCTCTCCGCCGTGCCACATCCCGATCCCAGGCATCGCGGCCTCGCCGGCCGTCACCGCTACACCGAGGTCCCATGAAGATCACTGGCGTCGAAACGCATCTCCTGCAGGTGGGTGCGCGCCCGAAGGCGCCTGGCACCAGCCGCGGCGTCGATGGACATGGCGGATCGCGCAACTGGCTGTTCGTGCGCGTGCTGACTGATGAGGGTATCCACGGGGTGGGTGAAGGGTCGGGCTGGCCCCGAGTTGTGCGCGCCGCGGTGCAGGATTATGCGCACCTGCTGATCGGCGAGGACCCTCGCGACATAGACCGTCTGTGGCACAAGCTTTACTCCGGCTCGATGGGCCACGGCCTGCTCGGCACGGTCGGCGGAGGCGCGCTGAGCGCGATCGAGATGGCGCTCTGGGACATCAAGGGCAAGGCGCTCGGCCTGCCGGTCTGGCAATTGCTCGGCGGCCGCTTCCGCGACCGAATCCCGGTCTATGGCCATGCAAAGACTCCGGAGCGCGCGCGGGAGTTGATGGCGCTCGGCATCAAGGGCGTGAAGGTCGGCTTCACCGGCGCGGTGAACATCGACACCGTCGCCGCCGTGCGCGAGGCCGTCGGCAGCGACGTGGACGTGATGGTGGACGCACACGGTCCATCCTGGATGACGCCGCAGGACGCGATCCTGATCGGCCGCGAGTTGGAGAAACTCGACATCCTGTTCTACGAGGATCCGGTGGCGCCCGAGAACCTCGATGCGCTGGCGCGCGTGCGCGATGCGGTAAGCGTTCCGCTCGCCGCCGGCGAACGCGTGTCGACGATCTGGGGCATGCGCCCCTATATCGAGCGCGACCTGGTGGACGTCATCCAGCCCGACACCGGTCGTGCCGGCGGCATCACGCAGATGCGCAAGATGGCCGCGATGGCGGAGGCGCATTTCATCACCGTGGCACCGCATTCGGGCTCGCTCGGGCCGATCGCTGAATTCGCCGCGCTGCACGTGATGGCGTCGATTCCGAACGCGCTCATGCTGGAGCGCGTCGAGTTCGACTGGCCCGGCCGCGCCGAAGTGGTCGCGCCCGTACTGCGCACCGTGGAGGGTGCGCTGATGGTGCCCGATGCCCCCGGTCTCGGCGTGGACCTCATCCTGGAGGAGATCGCCAAGCACCCGAGCGTGCGCAACGTCGCCGAGTTTCCCGATGACGGCATCGCCTTCGAGCCGGGCACGGCCACGGAGCACCCGTATTTCCAGACGCGCCAGGCACGGGCGCGGCGCATGCGCGGAAGCCGGGCGTGAAGATCGTTCGAGTCGCAGCGCGTGTCTTCAGCTACCCGACGCGCATCGCCCGCGACAGCGACGGCCATTCTCATCCCGGCCCGGAACGGCCGGCACAGGCCGCGCTTCTTGAGATCGAGGCGGAGGACGGCACGACCGGCCGCATCGTCGCCGCCCCGGGAGATGTGGAAGAAGGCTTGCTCGCCGCCTTCGTCCGCCCGGTGCTGGTCGGAGCGGATCCACTGCTGCGGGAGAGACTGTGGCGCGCGCTCTACAAGTGCCAGCGCGGCAGCGCGCAGCGCTTCACCGATCGCGTGCTCTGCGCAGTGGACCTCGCGCTGTGGGACCTGGCGGGCAAGCTGCTCGGCGCACCGGTATGGAAGCTAGCCGGCGGCATGCGCGACCGCATCCCGGCCTATGGCAGCACGATGTGTGGCGACGCCTTGGAAGGCGGGCTGCGCACACCGGAGGACTACGCCCGCTACGCCACGTGGTTGGTGCGAGAGCGCGGCTACCGCGCGGTGAAACTCCACACTTGGATGCCGCCGATTCCCGGCGCGCCGGATGTCCGCATGGACTACCTTGCCTGCGCCGCGGTGCGCGAAGCGGTCGGCCCGGACGTGCCGCTGATGCTCGACCCCTCGCATTGGTACTCGCGCCAGGATGCCGTCTGGCTCGGCCGAAAGCTCGAGGAACTGGATTTCCTGTGGATGGAGGAGCCAATGGAGGAGGCCTCGCTCTCCTCCTACCGATGGCTGTCGGAGCAGCTCTCACTCAACATCCTCGGGCCCGAGAGCATGGCGGGCAAGCATTGGACACGCGCGGAGTGGATCGCCGGGGGAGCCTGCGACATCATCCGTTGCGGCGTCTGGGATGTGGGTGGGATCACGCCCAGCCTGAAGATCGCGGCCACTGCCGAGAGCTTCAACATGAACTGCGAGATCCATGGCACGGGCGCGGGCAACCTTGCAGTCTGCGGCGCCATCCCGAACACCACCTACTACGAGCGCGGGCTGCTGCACCCATTCCTCGACTACGACGCGCCACCGCCTTACCTCGCGCGCCCCGACGATCCGA
>JBBSCP010000214.1:0-8200 GCA_038250135.1 Acetobacterales bacterium
CTTGTGCGGCTCCGCCCCGGGAAGTTTGCCTTGTGCGGCTCCGCCCCGGGAAGTTTGCCTTGTGCGGCTCCGCCCCGGGAAGTTTGCCTTGTGCGGCTCCGCCCCGGGAAGTTTGCCTTGTGCGGCTCCGCCGCAGGGGGCACACCCCGCGCATGGCCACGATCATCATCCCCGACGACGCGCTGGAGGAAAGCTTCGTGCGCGCCTCCGGCCCCGGCGGGCAGAACGTCAACAAGCTCTCGACCGCGGTCGAATTGCGGCTCGATCTCGCGCGCGCGGGCCTGCCGGAGGCGGTGCAGGCGCGGCTGGTGAAGCTCGCGGGGCGGCGCGTGACACAGTTCGGCGTGTTGGTGATCGAATCACAGGAACACCGCACGCAGGACCGCAACCGGCAGGAGGCGCGCGCGAAGCTGGACGCGCTGGTCGCCGAGGCCGCGAAGCCGCCGCCACCGCCGCGCCGACCCACCAAGCCGACCAAGGGCAGCAAGGAACGCCGCCTGGCCGGCAAGGCGAGCCGTGCCGGCGTCAAGCGGCTGCGGCGGGAGAAGCCGGAGTTATAGTCCGGCGCGGTCTGGTTACCGCGCCATCAGCCCCTCGATCAGCCCACGCAGCATGCCAGCGCCCTCGGTCAGACCCTGGGTGCGCAGCGGCTGGCCAGCGGGGGTGCCGGTGGCTCGGGCGAAGGCCACGGAATCATGCGCGAGTTCGGCGGCCGAGAGCAGGCCGTCATTGTCGTAATCCATGCTCTCCATCAGCAGCCGCCCGGTCAGGATGCCCGCCAGCGTGCCCGCGCCGACGGCGCCGAGCAACACATCCTGCGTCGCACCTTCCATCGCTGCGATCACCCAGGCGCCGCCGCGCACCAGCCGGCCGAGCTCGGCCACGCTGAGCTTGCCATCGCCGCTGACATCGCCCTGCGCGACGATGGCGGCGGCGCAGGCGCCGGGCGTGACACCTTGCCCACCGCCGCTGCAGGCCGCTTCCAGATGCTCGAAGGCGGCGAGGAAGGCCACACCCTCACCATGCAGCATGGCGAGTGCCGGCGGCGCGGCCGGGCAGCGGCGCCAGACGGCAGGTCTGGCCGGGCCGGGCAGTTGCGTGTCGCGCAGCTTCGGGTCGGGCTCGACCGTCTCAAGCCCTTCGGCCGCTTGCCGCAGCAACAGGCGCGGCGAGTCGGCGCCAACCCCGGTGCCGAGCGTCCAGCCGGAGACGTCAGTGGTTTCGCGGAAGCGCAGCAGCCGAGCCGGGGCCTCGGCCTCGATCCGCGCGGCAGCTCGGGCGGTCACCACCAGCATCGCCTGCGGGTCGGTGCATTCGCCGGCGTACCAGGCGCCGCGTAGCGGCTCCGGGACTCCCCCTGGGATCCCCTGGGCCGCGGCGGGGGTGGCGAACGCCAACAGCGTGGCGCCAAAAAGGGGCAGAAGCTTCATCCTCATCGCACCTCAACCTCCTGGCTCGTGCACAGATCGACGCCCGGGTGGGCGACTTCGCGGCCATCGCGGAACACCGCCAGCAGATCGGCGGCGCAGGCCTGCGGGCCGGGGGCGGCGATCTCCAGCGTGCCGCCGGCCGGCAACGTATCGGCGCCGAGGCGATCCTCGCCGCGCGGGCCGCCCGGGGTGCCCGGGGCGAACACATAGACCTCGACCACCGGCAGGGCGCCGGCATTGCGCAGGCGCAGCGCGCCCGGGCCGGTGCCCAGACCGGCGGCCGCGCCGGGCGTGGCGCCGGAATCGGCCACCGCTTCCACCACCCAGCCGGGGGCGAAGATCAGGCGCGGCGTGTCGCAGATGTTCACCTCCCGCCGTTCCTCCGCACCGCCATTGGGGAAGACGATGCGAACATCGACCTCGCAGCCCGTCTCGACTGTGAGCGCGAGGTTGCCGTCGCGGTCCAGCACGTTCGTGCCAAGCCGATCGGGGCCCCATTCGGTCTCGGTGCTGTCGGAGACATAAAGTTCCTGCACCGTCGCGAGGTGGCGGTTCACCAGCTCCAGGGGGCGAGAGGGCGGGCGGGGGATGCCGCTGCGGTCGAAGGAGACGGCGCGGTTGGCGCAGAGATCCGTCCGCGCTTTCACCTCCTCCCGGTCATCGGCATAGACGGCGCGCAGGTCGAACAGGCACTCGCGAGAGCGCAGGCGGAGCGCGAAATTCGCCGCCGGCTCGACGACCGTGGAGCCCAGCCGGTCAGGGCCCCAGGCCTCCGGCCCACGCGCCGAGACAAAAAGCTCCCGCAGCACCACCTGGCTGGCATTGATGATGGAGATGTTGAGCGTCGGCAGGTTCGGGTCGCCAAAGACCAGGCGCTGGTTGCGGCAGATATCGACGCGACGGCGCAATTCCTCGGTGCCGTCCTGATAGACCGCCACGATGTCATAGGTGCAGTCGCGCGTGCGGCCGAGGCGGATTCGGAAATTCGCGCTCGGCTGCACCACCTCCGCGCCGAGCCGGTCCTGCCCGCGGTCGGTCGCGTTCGGCGTGAAGACGAACAGGTTCTGCACGATGAGGTCGGTTTCGTTCTGCACCGTGAACTCGCGGTTCGGCGGTGGCTGCGGCGCGCTGGGCGCTGGGGTTTGCGCCAGCGCCACCAGCGGTGACAGCGCAAGCGAGACGAGCAGCGCGAGCGCGCCGAAACCGGTTCTGCTGATCCGAGCCATGCGAGGCCCCCCTGTTCCGTGGCGCAGGAGGACGGCCTCGACAGGCGCCCGCTGCATCACCGCGCTTCGATGCCGCACCTTTCGGGCAACAGCAAGGCCGACTAGGAAAGCGACGGCATTTGTCGCAATGTGGTTCCCCGGCAGCAAGACCGAAACCACTGGAGGAAGCATGACAACCCGTCGCACCCTGATCGCCACCGCCGCCAGCCTGCCCGTCCTGGCCCTGTTCGGCGGCACCGCCGAGGCGCAGCAGCGCTTCGCCAGCATGTATGTGTTCGTCCCCGCCGGCCCCGGCGGTGGGTGGGACGGTCTTGGCCGCGCCATCGAGCAGGCCTCGCGCGCCGCGGGCCTGGTCGGCAGTTTCCAGTTCGAGAATGTCGGCGGCGCCGGCGGCACGGTGGGCCTGCCGCGCTTCGTCAGCCAGCGCCGCGGGCGCGGCGACGCCATCATGGTGGGCGGCGCAGTGATGGTCGGCGCGGTGATCGCCAACCGCACGCCGGTGGGCCTCAAGGATGTGACGCCGATCGCGCGCATGACGTCCGAGCCGGGTGTGATCGTGGTGCCGGCGAGCTCGGAGTTCCGCGACCTCGCGGCCTTCACCGCCGCGCTGCGCGCCAATCCGGGCGCGGTGTCGGTCGGTGGCGGCAGCGCGGGGGGGATCGACCACATCACCCTCGGCCTGATCCTGAAGGGCCTCGGCCGCAATGCACGGGAGGCGAGCTACGTGGCCTTCGCCGGCGGCGGCCCCGCCCAGGCGGCGATCCTTGGCGCGCAGGTGCGGGCGGGCATCTCGGGCGTGTCGGAATTCGCCGAGCAGATCAAGGCGGGCCGCATGCGCGCCCTGGCGACCACGGGCGAAACGCGCAGCCTGGACGGCGTGCCGACACTGAAGGAAAGCGGCATCGACATCGTGCTGGGCAATTGGCGCGGCGTCTTCGGCGCGCCCGGCATCACGGCGGCGCAGCGCACGGCGCTGGTCGATTACATGATCGCGCTGCACGCCTCGCCCGGCTGGCGCGAGATCGTGGCGCGCCAGGGCTGGGACGACGCCTTCCTCTCGGGTCAGGCCTTCGTCGATTTCCTCGCCAAGGACGAGGCCGATACCGGCCAGGTGCTGCGCGACATCGGCCTGGCGAGCTGACAAGGCTGGCGAGCTGAGAAGCCCCTGATGGATCGTCAGCATGGCGGCGCGGCGCGCGCGGATCTGGGCGCCGCGCTGTTCGTGCTGGCACTCGGCCTCGCCGCGGTCTGGCAGGCGAGCGTGATACCGACCACGCCGCTTTATGCGCAGGTCGGGCCGAAGGCGGTCCCCTATCTGATCGCGGGGGCGCTGGTCGCGGTCGGCATCGGGTTGCTCGTGGTGGCGCTGCGCGGCGGCTGGTCGCACGGCATCGAGGAGATGCAGGACGGCGCGCCCTTCAACCTGCCCGCCCTCGGCCTGCTGCTGGCGGGGCTGCTGGTCAATATGGCGCTGATCGTGCCATTCGGCTTCACGGTGGCGGCGACGGCGCAGTTTCCGCTGGTGGCGGCCGCCTTCGGCTCCCGCGCCTGGCTGCGCGACATGGGCATCGCCTTCGTCGTGGCGCTCAGCGCCTATGCGCTGTTCGTGAAGCTGCTCGGCGTGAATATCGGCGCGGGGGTGGTCGAGGGGCTGATCTTCGGGGTGCAGGATTGATGACTGCCATCGAGGGTCTCACGCTGGGCTTTTCCCATGCGTTGACGCTGACCAATCTCGGCTGGGCGCTGCTGGGGTGCTTTCTCGGCACGGCGATCGGCGTGCTGCCGGGCATCGGGCCGGCGCTGACCATCGCGCTGCTGCTGCCGATCACCTTCTCGGTCAGCGCGACGGGCGCCTTCATCCTGTTCTGCGGCGTCTTCTACGGGGCGATGTATGGCGGCTCCACCACCTCGATCCTGCTGAACACGCCGGGCGAGAGCGGATCGATCATCACCTCGCTCGAAGGCTCGAAAATGGCCAAGAACGGGCGTGCGGGGCCGGCGCTGGCCACGGCGGCGATCGGCAGCTTCGTGGCGGGCACGGTGGGCACGCTCGGCATCGCCTTTCTCGGCCCGATCGTGGTGGAGCTCGCGCTCCAGCTTGGCCCGGCGGAGTATTTCTGCCTGATGATCCTGTGCTTCGTCACCGTCTCGGCCGTGCTGGGTGGGTCGGCGCTGCGCGGGCTGACCAGCCTGTTCTTCGGGCTGCTGCTCGGGCTTGTCGGCATTGATTTGCAGACCGGCCAGCCGCGCCTGACCTTCGGCATCCCCGAGCTGTATGACGGGGTGAATGTGGTGCTGGTGGCCGTGGCGCTGTTCGCGGTGGGTGAGACGCTGTTTCTCGCCTGGCGCCATGTCGAGGGCAAGCAGGAGGTGCTGCCGGTGGGCAGCATCCTGATGTCGAAATCCGACTGGAAGCGGAGCTTCTGGCCCTGGATTCGCGGCGCGGGCGTGGGCTTTCCCTTCGGCGTCCTGCCGGCCGGCGGCACCGAGATGCCGACCATGCTGAGCTACTACATGGAACGCAAGCTGGTGCGCCCGGAACACGCCAAGGAGTTCGGCACCGTCGGCGCGATCGAGGGCGTGGCCGGGCCGGAGGCGGCGAACAACGCGGCCGCGGCGGGCGTGCTGGTGCCGATGCTCACGCTCGGCCTGCCGACGAGTGCCACGGCGGCGATCATGCTGAGCGCGTTCCAATCCTACGGCATCCAGCCCGGGCCGATGCTGTTCACCGCGCAGGCCGATCTGGTCTGGACGCTGATCGCCTCCCTGTTCATTGCGAATGTGATGCTGGTGGTGCTGAACCTGCCGCTGGTCGGGTTGTGGGCGAAAATTCTGAAAATCCCGCAGCCGCAACTCTATGCCGGCATCCTGGTGTTCGCCACGATCGGCACCTACGGCATCAGCAATTCGGTGGTGGATCTGATGTTGCTGTACGGTATCGGCATCATTGCGATGTTCATGCGCCGCTTCGACTTTCCGGTGGCGCCGGTGGTGATCGGCATGATCCTCGGGCCGATGGCGGAACAGGCGATGCGCCAGGCGCTGACGATCAGCCAGGGCGACTGGACCACCTTCATCACGAGGCCAATCAGCCTTTCGATCCTGCTGATCGCGGTGGCGGCGCTGGTCGGGCCGCGGCTGTACGGGGCCTGGGTGCGGCGGATGGCGGCGTAGCCTGCCCATTCTGCGCTTGAATGGCACACCCGGATTGTGCACTATTTGCACATGAAACTCGGCGGCTATCTCGCACAGACCGGCACAACGCTTGAGGCCTTCGGCACCGCCATCGGCGTCTCGCACTCCACCGTCCAGCGTTGGGCAACCGGGCAAACCCGGCCCCGCGGCAAGAAGGCGATGGCAGCCGTGGCCAAGGCTACGCGCGGCGTGGTGATCGCCGCCGACTTCTTCGATGGTCCGGCAGCGCGACCAGGCTTCGCCGAGGCGCAGGCGCCCTTCCATTCCGAGGCACTGGCCCTTGGCCTCGATGCCGAGGCCATCGCCGCCCGCGCTGTGCAGGCGGCTATCCAGGCGGAAAAGGAACGCCGCTGGGTCGAGAAGAACCGCGCGGCGATTGAAGCCTGGAATACCTGGGTGGACCACAACGAACTGCCCCTCGCGCACCAACGCGTGGTCTGAGGGCGTGGCCCGGTTCGATCTCTATCGCGCCCGATCAGGCACGGGCCTATTGCTGGACGTGCAGAGCGGCTTTCTCGACCACCTGAAGACGTGTGTCGTGGTTCCCACTTGTGCCGCCTTACTCCGTCCCCGCGCCGATTCGCGACCTGCATCCGGTCTTCACGATCGAGGGCGAGCGACACCTGTTGGCCACCCAATTCCTTGCCGCCATCCCAAAGCGCGAGCTCGGCGCGCTCGCCGGCAATCTCGAAGTGGAGCGCGACGCCATCACCCGCGCGCTGGGTCTGCTGTTCAGCGGGTTCTGATTTTCCCCGTGCCCCATCGATCCCGCGCGCCCTCGCCGCTTGCCGGGCGAGGCCATTCGGCGCGATGCTGCGCCGGTCCGGAGGGGCGGACCAAGGGGATGGAAACAGCATGATCGCAAGAAGAACGCTGCTCGGCGGCGCGGCGGCGGGGCTCGCGGCGCCGACGGCACGGGCGCAGAACTGGCCGGAGCGCCAAGTGCGGCTTTTGGTGGGCTTCGCACCCGGGGGCGCGGTGGATACCGTGGCGCGGCTGATCGCCGGCCCGATGGCCGAGACGCTCGGCCAATCCGTGGTGATCGAGAACCGGCCCGGCGCCGGCGCCAATATCGCCGCCGCCGCCATGGTGGCCGCCCCGCCCGACGGCCACACGGTGCTGATGGGGGCCTTTGCGCATGGCGTGAATCCCTCGCTGATCGTCCCGCTGGGCTATGAGCTGCGCGAGCTTCGCCCGGTGCTGCAATTGACCAGCGTGCCCACGGTATTGATCGTGCAGAAGGACAGCCCGCATCGCAGCGTGGCCGACCTCGTCGCCGCCGGCCGCGCCAAGCCGGAGGGGCTGACCTATGCCTCGGGCGGCGCCGGCACGGCCTCGCACCTGGCCCCCGAACTATTCGCTCGGCGGCTCGGGCTGCACGTCATCCATGTGCCCTTCCGCGGCGGCGCGCCGGCGATGCAGGCGGTGATGGGCGGGCAGGTGGATTTCATGTGCGAAAACCCGCAGCCCGCCTTCATGGCGCCCGGCTCGCCGATCCGCTCGCTGGCGGTGTTCCAGAATGAGCGCCTGCGCGCGCTGCCGGAGGTGCCCTCGATCCGCGAGGCGGGCTTCGGCGAGGAGCTGACCATCCGCTCCTGGCACGGGCTTTTCGTGCGCCCCACGGTGCCGGAGCATGCCGTGCAGCGGTTGGTAGGGGCCGCGCGCCTTGCCCTGTCCCGGCCGGACATCCGCCAGCGGATCGAATCGCTTGCCATCGAGCCGGTGGAGAGCAGCCCCGAGGCCTTCGCGGTGTTCTTCGCCAGTGAGGTCGAACGCTGGGGCCGCGTGATCCGCGAGGGCGGCATCAAGGCGGAGTAGAACATGATCGATCCTCTCAGACCGATCTCGTGCTCACGAAACCATTGAATCTACAGCACGAAATCCGCTCACATTGACTCAATGTGAGCGGATTTCGTGCTGTAGAGTACCAGCGGAATAGCTTGAAGCTCACTGAGCGCTTCGTGTGGTGATCGTTCGAAGGAAGCCCTGGTCCCATCCTGCGGCCTTGCGTCGGGTTCTGAAGCTGTCCTTCCCCGCGGTGCGGATGAGGTTCACGGCCATGTGTCTGATGGCGGCCATGTTTTTGGCTCCGCTTTCGGCACGAAAGCGCAATAGGTCGTCTTGGAAGGCGACGTCGAGCACCCATTGGAGACGGTTCTCGATGCCCCACAGCGTTATCCGTTCAAACGTCGCGGCAGCGCCGCGACCAGTTAGAACTGATTTCGTGCTGTAGATTCAATGGTGTCTAGAGCAGCGCGGTGGTCCAACCATGCGGGTCGTTGCTGCGGCCGTACTGGATGCCGATGATGGCGTCGTAGAGCTTCTTCGTGAGTTCGCCCGTCTCGCCGC
>JBBSCP010000215.1:0-8188 GCA_038250135.1 Acetobacterales bacterium
GAGATCGGCGATGCGCGCGGCCAGGACAACGATCTGCCCGGCCTGCGCCTCGATCAGAGCGATCAGGTCAACGCGGGAGAGGGTGAGAAGCGTTGCGGGGTCCACACACACCTGTGAATCGACCCGGCCGTTACCGTGTCAAGAGAAATATGAACGGGTGGGGGGTGAGCAATTACTTGCTTGGAGCGGAGCCATGGGCAAGGCGGATCGAGGGCGAGCGAAGCTGGCGGATGCGCGCTCGTTCGTTGCGGGGGTTTACGGGGACGGGTTGCACGCCGGGCGGATTGCGTCGCTGGCGGGCTCGACGCTCGGGGTGATGCGGGCGGCATCGTTGGCGGTGGCGATCATCGGCCAGGCTCTGGCGCAGGCCAGGGGCCTGGTCACCAAGCATGCGATCAAGCAGGTGGACCGGTTGCTCAAACACCGGTATCGACGTGTGGACGATCGCCTTCACAGCGATGGCCGTCTCCTGGTCCGCTGTCGGCTCAGCCTATCTCGTCGGCTACGAGATCGAATTCCGCCCCACCTCGGTGGCGATCTGGCAGGGCTATGTGGGCGGCTTCGGCGCCACCGCCGTCGCCATCCCCACGGCAGAGCCCACGGCTTTCCGTGTGCGGGCGCAGGCGCGCAGCGGGGCGGTGTCGGGCTGGCGGGAGGCACTGGTGCCGGCAGCCGCGTCGGCGATCACCGCCACCGGCATCGCGGCCGGCGTGCGGCTGTCGGGCGGCTTTCCCGCAGATGCCGTCCGGGTGCAGGTCTTCGAGGCGATGAGCGCCGGCCTGGCCGCTGCCAGCAAACTGGCCAGCGAGCTGACCGCGCTGCCCTGGGACCGCACCGGCCTCACTGCCGGCCAGACCCGCTGGTACTGGCTGCGTAGCGTCTCGGCCGAGGGTAATGTCTCGGCCTTCGCCGACCCGGTCACCGCCACCCCCCTCTGAGCACGCTCACCTTATCGCGGGCTCAGATATCGGACGCCGTCCCGAAGCTCGGCCGCCTCGACCGCAACACAACCGGCTCAGGTTGCTCGAAGCCTTCATTCTCGGGCAGCGGCTGCTCGCCGCGTTCCTCGCCCTTCACGAAGACAGACTTGATGGCTGCAAGAATTGTTGAGCCGTCGCGCGGTGTGGGCGGCAGGTTGTAGCGGCGACTGTCATCAGGAGTGCGCAGCGTGCGATGGAAGGCGACCTCGAGCACGGCGGTCTCGTGGATTTCGGGGAACTCGAAGAGCAGCGTGTTTTCGGCAAGGCCAAGAGGCCTGTCGGGGTCTTTCCTTGAAGAAATGGGGCGGGTTCGGCCACCATTCGCCGTCGCGGATCCTGCGGACCGCGCGGAGAAGGTCGTCATCGGGAAGGTCGCGCAGGGCGCGCACCGCCTCGGCCAGCGCCGGGCGTGCTGCAATGGCAGATGACACGTCCTCGGGCACGCGGCGCGCGAGCGCGAGCAGGGGTTCGGGTTCGATCGCGAGTTCGCGTGCGAGGTGACGCAGCAGGACCTCGGTCGGTCGCTGCTGGCCGAGCTCGAGGCCCGACAGGTAGGTCGCCGAGACGCCGAGCCGCGCCGCGAGCGAACGGAGAAGCCGCGACGGTCCTCGACCGCGCAGACCTCACGGCGTTCGCGGAGCGCCTCGCCGAGTTCGATGAGGTCGGGCCTCTGCTGGATCACAACCGTAAAGTAAGCAGTTTACTTATTTGGTCAAGTGGCGGTGCGCCTTGCCGCCAGCGCGTCAGAAAACCGGCCCCGCGCGCACCGCCGCGTGATCCGCCACGTCCCACGCGCGCTTCTCGGCCGCTCACCACAATTCCATGCTGAAACCGGAGGCATTCATGCCCGCACGCATCGACGACCTGCTGGTCCTCAACGCCAACCTCAACAAGAGCGACTTCGCGAAGTATCCGCGTGATCGCGAGGCGGTGCTGCCGAACGACTTTGGCGGGTTGGGGGATGGCGTGGCGGATGACCGCACCGCCATCCAGGCCGCCTTCGATCGCGCCGAGGCTGACCAGAAGTTCGCCATGATCCCGCCCGGCACCTGGAACGTCTCAGGCACCGTGACGCTGCCAAGCGGGGCGCGCGGCCTGATCATGCAGGGCACCATCCGCTACACCGGCACCGCACCCACCTCCGTGCTGGTGCTCGGCGATGGCGGCACCACCAGCAACGCCACCTTCACCGTCGCCACGGACACCACGCTTGACGTGGGCGACCGGCTCACGATCACTGCGCCGAGCCCGGGCGACGCCACGCTGGCCGATGTTTTCGTGACGCTGCGCGCGCGCTTTACCTGATTCCCCTCACTCGGGCTGCTGCAGCGAAATCCGGCGACACAAAGAGGGGGCGCGCCGTCGAACAACGCACCCCTTCGCCTCTCCTCCCGGCATGCCCGGGCACGTATGTCGCCGGCCCTGTGACGGCTGGCCTGGTGGGCTCCAGACGGGTTCGCCGCCTTACCCACCACCGCCATCGATCTGCCCCTCGTGCAGCGTCTCCGACAGTCCCCGCGCTTTTAGGTACTGGGCGGAGCAATCAGTCGCCCTCGGCTCCCTCCTGCCGGCGCGCCAGAAGTTCACTCAGCAGCGGGTTCGGAAATCGCCGGTCGAGCGTGACGGCGAGAAACACTTCAGCGATCCCGGGCAACCGATGGGCTTCGACAAGGCGGCCGGTGGCCAGTTCGTCCTGCACGACAATCGGCGGGATGACCGCGAGGCCCGCATCCTCGCGCGCCAGCAGCCGGATCATCGCCATGTCATCCACTTCTGCGGCGATATTTGGCACCACGCCAAGCCGCGCGACCAGCGCATCGAAGGCGCCGCGGATCGCCGTCTCGGGCGTGGGCAGGAGCAGCGGCTGGCTGGCCAGAAGTGCCACCATCGGCAGGCTTCCCGTCACGCGCTGTGGCGTTCCGATCAGGCTGACAGGCTGTTCAGCCAGGCGGTGGATCAGATAGCGGCTCGCCGCATCGCGGGCTGGTGCCAGGTTGGTCAGCACCACGTCCAGCGCCAGCGCGTCGAGCCCGCGAAGCAGTTCGGCCTGGCTGCCAGCGCGCAACACCAGCTCGACATCCGCGCGGCCGAGCAGGGGGCGCAGGAAGCGCATCTGGAAGTTACGCGACAGCGTGGCCAGCCCGCCCACGCGCAACGCGCGGCGCGCATGGCCGGTCTCGCGCAGCGTGGCACTCAGATCCTCGGCCGTGCGGAAGATGGCGTCGGCGTGGTCGAGCGCGATCCGGCCGGCCTCAGTCAGCACAAGGCCCCGCCCGCGCCGCTCGAACAGGTCCTGTCCAAGCGATGCTTCCAGCGTCTTGAGCTGGGACGAGAGCGCTGAGGCCGACAGGTTCAGTCGCCGCGCCGCACCGGTCAGCGTGCCGTCATGGGCGACGGCGCGGAATAGGCGCAGGTGGTGGAGGTTGAGGGCGGCCATCGTTCGGTTCAATCGAATGATTTACCCGATAATATGTAATTTTCTAGCGAGGTCACCAGGGGCCATACGGCTGCGAAGCCTTCACACCTGGATTCGCCCGATGCACCTGTCACTAGCCGCCCTGGCGCCGCCCCTTCTCCTGCTCACAGCTCTGATTGCCCTGGTCACGCCTGGCCGGCGACCCGGCGCGCTGCCGCGCCTTGCCGAGGTCGCGGCACTGATCGCACTCGGGCTGGTCGGCGCCGGTGCGTGGCAGGTGGCCATCTCGGGGCCGTCCGCGGCCAGCATCGGCAGCGGGCCGATTGCGCTTACGCTGCGGTTCGATCTGCTGACCGCCGTCATCACGCTGATCGTCGCCTTCATCGGCTGGGTCGTGGTGCGCTATGCGCGCAGCTACCTCGATGGCGAAGGGCGTGAGGGCGCCTTTCATGGCCTGTTGCTCGCCACGCTCGCCGCCGTGCTGATTTTGGGCATGGCAGGCAGCCTCGCGTTGCTGGTGGGCGCCTTCATCGCGGTTGGCTTTTGCGTCTGGCGGCTGCTCATGTTCTACCCGGCTCGCCCCGAGGCCGCGCGCGCTGCGGCCAAGTTCGCGCTGGTCTGGGGGGCGGGGGATGTGGCGCTTATCCTCGCCGCCATGCTGCTCTGGGTGGCCTTCGGCACGGCCGACATCGTGGCGATCAACCAGGCTGCCGCGGCCGGGCCGTTGCCGGCTGCGGCCCTTTTCGCCACTGGGCTTCTCGTGCTCGCGGCCCTGCTCAAGACGGCGGGCTTTCCAGTGCATGGCTGGCTGACCGAGGTGATGGAGGCGCCGACCCCTGTCTCCGCCCTGCTGCATGCCGGCATCATCAATGCCGGCGGCGTGCTGCTGATCCGCATGGCCGAACTGATGCAGGCCAGCCCTGGCGCCATGGCGGCGCTGGTGATGCTGGGCGGCTTCACGGCGCTGTTCGCCGGGCTGGTGATGCTGACCCAGCCCGCGGTCAAGACCGCGCTGGCCTGGTCCACCGTGGCCCAGATGGGCTTCATGCTGCTGCAATGTGGCCTGGGCCTATGGGCGCTCGCGCTGCTGCACATCGCGGCACACTCGCTCTACAAGGCGCACGCCTTTCTGGGGTCGGGCGGGGCCGTGCAAGCCGTGCGGGCGGCGCGGCGCCCCGGGCCGGTGGCGGTACCGGGGATCGGCGCCGTCATGCGCGCCTTCGCCATCGCGCTCGGCATCTATGTCATCGTCGCCGGTGGCTTCTGGGCTGCCTTCGGGCCGAAGCCGGTGCAGGCGGTGGCGCTGGGGGCGATCCTGGTCTTCGGCGTGGCCTATCTGGTCGCGCAGGGCCTGGCCGATACCGCACCGCGGGCCTTGACGCGGCGCACCGCCATGGCGTCCGGCGCAGCGGCGCTCGCCTATTTCACCTTTCATCGGCTGGCCGAGGCGCTCACGGCCGGCGCCTTGCCACCGCCACCGGTGCCCGGGCCGCTGGAGGGCGCGCTGCTCGTTCTGGTGATCCTCTCCTTCGGGGCGGTCGCCGTCGCGCAGGCATTGTTCCCGCATTGGGCGCATCACCCCGCCGCGGCCGGGTTGCGTGTGCACCTGGCCAACGGGCTCTACCTCAACGCGTCCCTCGACCGGCTGATCGGCGGCTTCCGTGCCGCCAAACCCCTTTGACGCGACGGAGCCCACGATGATCCACACGCATGATCCGAGCCTCACCCAGGATGCAGCCGCCCTGCTGCGCGCCGCCGAGGCCGCTGCCCGCGCCATCCCGCCCGCCTTCCCGCTGGAGGCGACCGTTGCGGTCAATCCTTTCCTCGGCCAGACGGGGGAAAGTCTCGCCATGGCGGCGTCCCGGCTGGCGCGCGTGGCGGGCATTCGGATGACACTACCGCGCGCCGAGTTCGCCGCCCTGCTGGCGTCGGGCCGGATCACCGAGGCCGACCTCGCCGAGGCTTGGGCAGCCTGCGGCGAGCCCGCGCGACCCGCCAGCTTCGGCGCATTGCGACGGGCGCTCGGCGCCGACAGCCCGGCGCCGGTGGCGTTGCCGAGCGTGGCTGATCTGGCGGCGCGCGCCACCGGCACCGACTGGCCCGGCGTGATCGCACGCGCCATCGGCCTTTGGGCCGCCGGGCAGTTCGACCGCGGCCAGGCGCTCTGGACACCTGCGCCGGGCCGCTCGGCCTTCACCGCCTGGCGGGAATGGGCGACGCATGACCTCACGCCCGAACTGGCAGGCCTGCGCGGCTTCGCGGCCCAGGTCGCCGCCTCGCCCGATACGCCGGACCGCGCCATCCTTTGGGCCGCCGAGGCGCTGGGCCTGTCGGAGGCGGCCGCCGGGACGGCATTTCACCGGCTTATGATCGATCTCGGCGGATGGGCGCAGCATGCGCGGTGGCTGCTCTGGGAAGCCGAGCTTGCCGGCGGCTCCGACGCCACCGTCACGGACCTGCTGGCGATCCGGCTGATCTGGGAGAAGGCGCTGCTCGCGCAGTTCCATGACGCGATCGCGGCCGAGTGGCGGCAGACCGTCGCGGCTCATGCCGCCCCGCTCGCGCCGACGCCTGACCAGGTGATCGACGCCATCCTGCAGGACGCGGCCGAACGGGCGCATCAACGGCGGCTCGCGGTGCAACTGCGGCCGATCTCCGCCAATGGTGTGCCCACTGGCGACCGCCCCGCCCTGCAGGCCGCCTTTTGCATCGATGTGCGCTCGGAGGTGTTTCGCCGTGCCCTGGAAAGCCTCGATCCGGGTATCCACACCCTGGGCTTCGCCGGCTTCTTCGGCCTGACCGTGGCGCATCGCGCGCTGGGGTCGGAGGTGGTCGAGGCGCATCTGCCGGTGCTGCTCAGCGCTGGGCTCACCTCATGCGCCCTGGCCACGCCGGAGGTGGAGGCGGATGCGCGGATCACGGCCCGCGCCAGCCGGGCCTGGGGCCGGTTTCGTCAGGCGGCGGTGTCCTCCTTCGCCTTCGTCGAGGCGGCGGGGCCGCTCTATCTGGGCAAGCTGGTCTGCGACGCGGTGGGCGTGGGCCGCCAGGACGCCGCGCCGGAGCCGGCCCCGGTGCTGACCACGGTCCTGACGGCCGAAGCCAAGGCCGCGACCGCAGCGGCGGTGCTGCGCGCCATGTCGCTGAGCGAAGATCATGCCCGGCTGATCCTGCTGGTCGGCCATGGCGCCCGCGTCACCAACAACCCGCACGAGAGCGCCTATCACTGCGGCGCCTGTGGCGGCCATACGGGCGAGGTCTCGGCCCGACTGCTCGCCACGCTGCTCAATGACGCCGAGACGCGCGCGGGGTTGCCGGCGCAAGGGATCACGCTGGCGGCGGACACGCTTTTCCTGGCTGCCCTGCACAACACCACGACCGATGCCGTGACCCTGTACGAAGACACCACGGCGCCGGCTCATGCCGAGGATGTTGCACGGGCGCGCGCCTGGCTTGTTCGGGCGGGCGGGCTGGCGCGCGGCGAACGCGCGCTGCGGCTGCCAGGGGCGAGCGCGAACAGCCTTGGCGACCGCGCCCGCAACTGGGCCGAACCGCGGCCGGAATGGGCGCTGGCGGGTTGCGCCGCCTTCATCGCCGCACCCCGCGAGGTCACGCGCGGCGTTGATCTGGGCGGGCGGGCCTTCCTGCACTCCTATGACTGGCGGCAGGATGAAGGCTTCTCCACGCTTGAGCTGATCCTGACGGCGCCGGTGGTGGTGGCGAGCTGGATCAGCCTGCAATATTTCGGCTCCTCGGTAGCACCGGGCTTTTTCGGCTCGGGCAACAAGCTGATCCACAACGTGGTGGGTGGAATAGGGGTGGTCGAGGGCAATGGCGGCACCTTGCGCGCGGGCCTTCCCTGGCAGGCTGTGCATGACGGGGTGGGGCTGGCGCACGAGCCACTACGGCTGTCGGTGCTGATCGAGGCGCCGCGGGAGGCGATTGCGGCCATTCTCGCCCGGCATGATGGCGTTCGCGCGCTGTTCGACAACGGGTGGCTTCACCTCTTTGCCCTGGAGGCGGGAAGCATCGCGGCGCGCTATCAGCGCGGTCTTGGGTGGGAGACGCGGGAGGGCTTGCGCGCTGCGGCGTGAGTCTCTCCCTGCAAAAATTGCCGGGTGAGGGGCAGGACCGGTCCCCATCGTGTCATCCCACGCGAGAAACGCATCGCTTTTCGAGGTTTATACATTTTCGGCGAAGCGATGCGAAAACCTGCGACGACGGCGGCCCCCTCGAGCAGATGAAGCGCGAGGGGTACTCCTAGCCATGGCGAGCGCGGCGCGACCTTACCAGCATGACGACGCCGTGCTCGTGACCATGCATGGCAAGGAGCGAGTAGTCGCACCGCTATTGCTGAGAGCACTCGGCTTGCGGGTCAGATTGACGCCAGGCATCGACACGGATCGCTTTGGCACATTCAGCCGCGACATCGAACGGACGGGATCGCAGCTCGATGCCGCCCGCGCCAAGATCGCCGCCGCGTTCGAGATCTCGCCAGGCGCGCGTGTCGCGGTCGCTAGCGAGGGCAGCTTTGGGCCGCATCCGCAAATTCCCTTCATGCCGCTCGCGCATAAGAGCGTCGTGATGAAGGACCGCGTCAGCGGCCTCGAGCTGAGCACAGACCTTCGCTGGCACCGTCAGTAGGCTTTGTCGTTCGAACCGATCAGCCGGAGCTGTTGACTTCGCTTCTCATCCCCGGGCAGCGCGAAGCGCCTCAAGGGCAGGAGCGAGGCCGCGCAGTGAGACAGGGACAGAAACCGTGTTGCCCTCGGCATCGCGGAAATCGAGCTTCGCC
>JBBSCP010000216.1:0-8185 GCA_038250135.1 Acetobacterales bacterium
TCGAAGCCGCGCCGATAGGCCAGGATGTTGAGCGTGGTGCTGGCATTGGCTGGCCCGCCCTGGGTCGTGATGTAGATGATGTCGAAGAAGCGCAGCAGGTCCACGCTGCGCAGCACGGCGGCCGTCACCAACGTGGGCGCCAGCAACGGCAGGGTGATGCGCAGGAAGCGCTGCGTGGTGGAGGCACCATCGATCTCCGCCGCCTCGAACACGTCGCGCGGCAGGGACAGGTAGCCACCCAGCACGATCAGCGCGACGAAGGGAGTCCATTGCCAGGTGTCGATCAGCGCGATGGTCAGGATCACCGTTTCGGGGTCCGCGAGGAACAGCCGCGGCGGGATGCCGATCTGCGCGAGCAGCCAATTCGCGACGCCAAGGCTGGGGTCGAGGATGACGATCGCCATCATGCCGATCACCACGGGCGGCATCATGAAAGGCGAGACCAGCACCGTGCGCACCAGCCCGCGCGCGGCATTCATCCGCGCCAGCAGCAGGCCGAGCCAGGTGCCGGCGATGAGTTGCAACACCAGCGACAGAAGATACAGACCGAAGGTGAGGCGGAAGCCGTTCCAGAATTCGCCATCCGCCACCAGGCGGCGATAGTTGTCGAGCCCGATGAAGCGCGGCTCACCGCCCAGGACAGTCTCCTGGAACGACAGCCAGATCGCCCAGAGGAAGGGCAGGACGATCATGCCCCCGGCGAAGAGCAACGCCGGGGCGATCATCCAGCGGTAGGACGCGGCCGGCCGAACGCGCCTCATGCTGGCCGGCCGCATCCAGCCGGCTACTGAAGCCGCGCCAACTCGGCATCCGCCGCGCAGGCGGCGTCGCGAGCGGAGGCACGACCAAGCACGACCTGCTGCACCGCATTGCCGATCATGTCCCGCGCTTCGGGAACGCGGTCGGTCGGCGTCTGGTAGACGCCGGTGCCGGTGCGGCCGATCTGCACCAGCGCCTCGGCCCAGGCGGCGCGGATGGGCTGTTCCTGAGTCCATGCCTGGAAGGCCGGACCCTGGAAGACGCTGGCACGCGGCGGCGCCACGCCATTCTGCACCAGGCGGGTCTGCACTTCCGCGCTCGTCGCCCATTGCAGGAAGGTCCAGGCGGCGTCGCGCTGGCGCGAATGGGCCGAGACGGCAAGGCCCCAGCCGATCACCACCGGGCGGGAGATGCCCGACTCGCGCCCCGGCGGCAGCACCTTCACGCCGATGTCGTCGGCGCGGCCCGGAAAGCGCACGATATTGGCGAATTCGTTGCTGCTTTCATGCGTCATGGCGATGCGGCCCTGGCCGAGCAGTTCGATCACCTGGGTGAAGGTGTGGTTGAGCGCGCCGGGCGGGCCGTAGTCCTTCAACAGGCTGGCATACATCTCGATCCCGCGAACCGTGTTGGGTTGGCACAGGCCGGGCTGGCCATCCGCCGTCGCGTAGCTGCCGCCGAGGTTGTTGATGAAGCCGGTCAGCGCATAGGGTATCGCGCCGCGCAGGCCGCGCGCCGCCCAGACGCCCTGGTTCGCATCGCAGGCGCGCAGCGCCCGGGCCGCGGCGGGAATGTCCTCGACGCTGGCGGGCTCGGCAATGTTGCAGCGCTGGAAGATGTCGCGGCGCCAGTAGAATAGCGGACCTTCCTGATTGATCGGCAGGGTGGCGACCAGCCCATCGATGGTCGCCTGCTGGCGCATGCCGGCGCCGAAATCCTCGTAGTTGAAATCCGGCGCCGTCAGCGTGCGGTTGGCGATCAGCGGCGCCAGATCCGTGTACCAGCCGGCGCGCTTGAACACCGCGCCTTCGCGCGACGGCAGCGACATGAACACGTCGATGTCCGACGACCGGCCCTGCATCAACGTGGTCAGGCGTGCGCGGAATTGTTCCTCGTTGAAGATCTCGACGCGGGTGCGGATGCCTGTGCGGGCGGTGAATTCCGCCGACATCTCGCGCATCGCCTGCGACCAGGGATGGTTGTTCAGCAGCAGCGTGATGGTGCGCCCTTCCTGGGCGCGCCAGTTGAAGTCCTGCGCCGCGGCGGGCTGTGGCGCCAGCGCGGCAGCAGCCGCGGCGATCGCGCCTGCGATGAAGGTCCTGCGCATGTTCTGTTTCGCTCCCCTTTGTTCAGCTTGCGACATAGCCGCCGTCGACCGGAATGGTGACGCCGTTGACGAGGGCCGCGGCGGGCGAGGCAAGGAAGATGGCGGTGCCCGCCAGTTCCTCCGGCTCCGACCAGCGCTTGGTGGGGAGGCGCGCCATCAACTTTTCGTTGAAGGCCGGCTCCTCCCGCCCGCGGCGACTGATCTCGGTGCTGATCCAGCCGGGGGCGATGGCGTTCACGCGGATGCCGTCCTCCGCATAGGCGAGTGCGAGCGACTTCGTCAGCCCGATCACCGCCGTCTTCGCCGAGGCGTAGGCCGGGATCATCGCGGCGCCGAAGTAGGAATACATCGAGCCGATGTTGATCAGGCAGCCCTTGCTGGCCGCGAGCTGTGGACGGAAGGCGGTGGCGAGCCGCAGGTTGCCGGTCAGGTGGATGTCGATGATCTCGGCGAAGACCTCCGGCTGGTGTTCCTCATGGCGCACCAGCTTGCCGGCGCAATGGATCAGCACGTCGAGCACCGAGACCCGCGCGGCGAGCTCTCGCACCGCCGCGTCGCTGCGCACGTCGAGCGGCTCATAGCGGAAGGGCGTGCCCTCCGCGGGTGGCTTCAGGTCGGCCAGGATCGGCGTCGCGCCGGCGGCCGCGAAGGCGCGGGCAAAGGCCATGCCGATACCGCCGGTCCCGCCGCTGATGAGCACCGTCTTTCCGGCCACGGAAAAGTCGGGCGCTGCGCCTTTTTCGGCCATTCCTGGGTTTCCTCTGCCAGGCTCCCGTCCCGCGTGTGGGCCGGGCGATTTTTGCTATGAGAGCAGATAGGGCCATGGCATGTTCGGTTTCGCAAGCAAATTTTCAGTTTCGTACATACGAGGGACGCAGCCATGTCCACCGAGACCCGGCATGACAGCATCCTCGAAACGCTCCGCCGGCGAGGCTATGCGGCGATCGACGAGCTGGCCTCGGCGCTGTTCGTGACGCCGCAGACGATCCGCCGTGACCTCCAGGACCTGGCCGGCCGGGGGGTCGTTCGGCGGCATCATGGTGGCGTGAGCCTGCCCTCCTCCATCGCCAACACCGACTACGCGCTGCGCCACGTCGAGAACGCGGACGCCAAGGCCCGGATCGCGAAGGTGGCGGCGGGCCAGGTGCCGGAAGGCTCCTCGGTGTTCCTGACGCTCGGCACGACGGTGGAAGCGACGGCGGCGGCGCTGTCGGAGAAGCGCGAACTGCGGGTGGTGACCAACAGCACCGCGGCGGCGCGTATCCTCGGCGGCGCGCCGGGGGTCGCCGTGCAGGTGCTGGGGGGTACCTATGCGGCCCACAACGGCGGGCTGGTCGGCGCGCTGACGGCGGAGCTCGCGGCACGCTGGCGCTGCGACCTGTTGATCACCGGCATCGGCGCGGTCTGCGCCAAAGGCTGGCTGCTGGACTACCACGAGGAGGAGGTGGCGGTAGCGCGCATGATGCACGCCCATGCGCGGCGGACCATGCTGGTGGCCGACCATACCAAGTTCACCAAGCTGGCGACCTGCGCCCTGGCGCCGCTGTCGGCCGTCGCGCTGCTGGTGACGGACGCGCCGCCGCCGCCCGGCCACGCCGCCGCGATCGCCGCCGCGGGGACGACGGTTTTGGTGGCCTGACACGGACCGCTTCAGCGCCTGAGCGTAAGTCGCGCCAAAGCAGGGGAATCGCATTTCGAGTCTCCTGGGTCCCGATCCCGATCGGAAATGCGGCCCGGTCGGAAACGCGGATCTCGTTACCAGTGGTCGAGTTTGGGTCGCTGCGACGCCTTCGCGCGACGCAACCCCGACCGTGACGGTCCAAAATTCGATGCGCCTGTGCGGATGAGCTTGGCCGCTCCAAGGCCGGCGCCCTGTCCGGATGCTGTCGATCCGCGGCGGATTGACCTGGGCTTGTACGCTTGCGCGCTGGGGCTTGTACGCTTGCGCGCTGGGGCTTGTACGCTTGCGCGCTGGGGCTTCTGCGCTGGCGCGCTGGGGCTTCTGCGCTGGCGCGCTGGGGCTTCTGCTCTGGCGCGCTGGCTGTGCGATGCGCGAGGCGCCGGCGGCTCAGCCGCCCTGCCGCTGCCCCAGCGTCCGCCGCGCCGCCACCGCCAGCGTGTCCAGGTCGTAGGGTTTCCGCACGATGATCGGGCTGCCCAGCTCGGCGTCCAGCGGCATCGTCTCGCCATAGCCGGACGCAAAAATGAACGGTACGCCGGCCTGGCGAACTTCCAGCGCGAAGCCCAGGCTCGTGGTATTGCCGATGCCGATGTCGAGCATGGCGAAATCCGGCCGCCGCAGCTCCAGCGCCGCCTGCGCCTTGGCGATGCTGCCGACCGTGCGCACCTCGGCAGCACCCAGCTTGCGCAGCAGGAACTCCGCCTCCATCGCGATGATGATGCTGTCCTCCAGCAGCAGCACATGCAGGCCGGCCAGTGGCTGGTCTCCGGCCGTCACGGCGCCCGGCCTTGCCGGCGCCGCCGCTGCGGGGCTCGTGGGTCCGCCGCTGAGATAGTTCTCCGGCACCATGAACTCGGCCTCCAGCCCGCCCACGGCGAAGCGCAGCTCGGCACTGCCCTGCAGGTCGAAGGGCACCATCCGCTCGATCAGCGCCGAGCCGAAGCCGCGCCGTGTGGGCGCCTGCACGGCGGGGCCGCCGCGCTCGCGCCAGCGCAGCCGAAGCCCCTCGCCGGGCAGCCGCGCCGCCTGGACCTGGACCGTGCCGCCGACCGACAGGGCGCCGTATTTGATCGCGTTGGTCACCAGCTCATGCACCACCAGCGACAGCGTGGAGATGGCGGGCGCTGTGAGCATCACCTCGTCACCCTCCAGCACGATGCGGCCGCGGCTGTCGGAATGCGCGGCGATCTCGTCCTCGAATACCACGCGTAGGGGGCACGGCTCCCAGTTTTGCTGGGTCAGGCGGTCATGCGCCCGAGCCAATGCCTGCACCCGGCCGCCGAGCGACGCCACGTAACTCTCGATGTCCACATTAGCGGTCTGGGTGTTGTTCACCAGGCTGCGGATCAGCGCCAGGATGTTGCGCACCCGGTGGTTCAGCTCGGCGATCAGCAGGTCCTGCCGCTCGGCAGCCAGCCTGCGCTCGTCCACATTGCTCTCGGTCAGCCGCAGCACGATCTCGATCATGGCCACCCGCACCGCCTCGCCGATCCGTCGGTCGCGCGGACTGAACGCCAGCGAACGGCCGACGACGGTTTCGGCGAAGGCGGCGAAACTCTTGCGCGGCGACAGGCGCATTCCGCCAGCCGCCCCCCCTGGCGTATTCTCGGCAGCCTTGGCCGGGTCGCCGCCCCAGCGTACCGATTGCAGCAGCTCGCGGCGGAACAGCAGGATATAGTCGCGCGGCGTCCGCGAGATCGGGATGGACAAAACCCCCGCCGCCCGACCCGATGCCGCCGCCGACCCGTGCAGGCCGGCCAGATGGTCGGTGTCGAAGACGCGGCTGGGCGAGGCGCTGTCCAGCATGCGCGAAAGGGCCAAAATTTCGGTGCGGCCTGGCGTAGCGCCGCTGCTGGACACCTCATCGGCGCGGACGATCGCGATGCCGTCGCTGGCAATCATGCCGTTCGTCATGTCGGCCAGCCATTGCGCATCCATCAGCAGCGAATCGTTGCCGGCGATGGCAGTCATCAGCCGGTCGGCCAGTTCGCGGGCGCGGGTCTCCTCCAGCCCGTCCGCCTGGTGCAGCCGGCTGTCCAGCCCCATCGAATACATCGCCGCGAACAGTTCGGCCGCGGTCCGCTGGGGGAAGCCGGGCAGCCTCGGGCCAAGGTGGTGGCAAGCCATCAGGCCCCAGAGCTGCCCGTCCACCACGATGGAAAGCGACAGCGACGCGCCCACCCCCATATTGCGCAGATACTCCAGATGCACCGGCGAGATCGAACGCGTGATCGCCAGCGACAAGTCGAGCGGTGCGACGGTGGCCCTGGTAGTCGGCAGCAGGGCTACCGGCGTCGCACCGACATCGGCGATGATGCGGAAGGGGTTGCGCAGGTACAGCGCGCGTGCCTGCCGGGGGATGTCGGAGGCGGGGTAATGCAGCCCCAGGAAGCTGTCCACGCCCGAATCGATGGATTCGGCGATGACTTCGCCGGCTCCATCGGGGCGGAAGCGATAGATCATCACGCGATCAAAGCCGACCAGCCCGCGCAATTGCCGCGCCGCATCCTGATGGAAATCCTCCACGGTCGCCGCCCGCGCCAGCCGGGCCATCATCGCCCGCACCATCGCGACGGTCTCCGCGGGGTCGCCATTGGCGGGCTCGCCCTCCACGACCATCAGGTCGCCCGCCAAGTGCAGGTTGATGTCGAACAAGCCGCGGCCCGGCAGCAGTTCCACCCCGAAGATGCGCTGGTTGCCTAGCGAGGTCAGCGACGCCATCGATCGCCGCAGCGTCTTTACCGCCTGAGCGCTCAGCGTGCGGTCCAGCCGTTGCCCGAGCGCCTTGGCCGGGTCCAGCCCCAGCACCTCGCCTAAATTCGCCGAGGCACGGACAATCGACCAGTCATTCGCCATGGCGAGCAGGAAACCGAAGCCCTGCACGTGTTCGAGCAAAGTGATTGGTTCCCGGTCGCAAAGCGTCAGGTCTGGTTCGGTCGTCTGTCCGTGGCTCATTCTTCGTTTCACTCGGTTTCGCGGCCAGCCGTGTTCACCGACGACATCTACCCATAATGGGGTGCATTAACGAAACCGCCATCCTGGCCTATTGTCGTTGATATGACAGTTTCCGCATGCTCAGCCACCACGCTACCACCCGAAGGGCTGCGCGGCCTGCTGCGCCGAGAAACAACCGAAGCCCATGTTCTGGCGGAACGGCGCTTCGACATCAAGCGGCGCATGGGCACGTTGCACGGCTATGCCGGCGCGCTGACTGTTCTGTGGCGCCTGCACGTCGTCACGGATCGGGCGCTCGAGGGGGCGCGATGGGCCGGGCTGCCGCGCGCCCGCGCCGTCGCCCAGGACCGGCTGGAGTGGCTGCGGCAGGATCTGGCGTCGCTCAACGTAACGCCGCCCGCCTCCAATCTGGCCCTGACGCTGGCCGACGAAGCCGAGGCCCTGGGCTGCCTTTACGTCATGGAGGGCTCCATGCTCGGCTCGCTTGTCTTGGCGCGCCTCGTCAAGGCCAGGCTCGGTATCGAGTCCACGACCGGTGCACGGTTCCTGCGCGGCTACGCCGAGGAGACCGACGCGATTTGGCGGGAATTCGTGGTCGAGCTGGACCGCCGACCGGTGGCCGGCACCGGACCGGGCGCACTCGCGGGCGCTATCCGCACCTTCGAGCTGTTCCACGCCGCCATCACCGAATGAGCAAGTCGCGCACGACGCGGTGCCGGAGCGCCAAAGCGGCGCCACTAGCGCACTATCGGTTCGATTGAACCGATTTCGTGCGCTATAAACACTTGAATCTAAAGCACGGACTTTGGTTCAAACGATTCCGTTTGAACCAAACGTGCTTTAGAGCATTATCCGTCCGTCGGTGAGGTCGTCTGGCAGTCCGGCCTGGCGCGCTTCATCAGCACGATCCGGTCACATTAAATCAAAGCCATTGCCAAAACCGCCCGTTTTGCTCGTCCACTTTGTGGAGTACACACGAGAATCGCGTGGACGATGCGCCGGCTTGCGGGCTCCATCAGTGTCACCTTCCGTGCCTGGGCCGCAAGTTCGAGAACCCGGTTTTCCGCCCCGATGTGCCACCAAGGCGGGTTCGAGCCAAAAAAAAGGCCGCCAACCCGTTGGGGCAGCGGCCGAAGTCAAACAGGGAGGCTTCACGTCTGGAAGACGAAGGGATTCGGGAAGTGGCCCGAGGAGCCCTGTTCCGGCGTGTCCGTCGGAACGGCTAGAAGATAGGATTTCACGGCGCCCATGTAACGGGCGAATTCTCGCGGGCCGCCATGCGCTCGACGCATAGGCCAGCGCAAAGGCCCATCAGTCGCGCCGCGGCGTCAGGATGTATTGCCCCGTCACAGGCGTCAGCACCCCGTGCCGGGCCATCAGCTCGTCGAGCGTGAAGAGGGTCTCGAACACCGCGCGGCCTTCCTCGGTGGCGGCGAAGGCGGCGCGGGTGCCGACCGGCACCA